>VBEW01000010.1 GCA_005889225.1 Chloroflexota bacterium
TATTCGTGTAGTCCGACTTGTAGGCCGGGAAGCCATCCTCACCGGCGGGGTCGAACTGGTGCAGCTCGGTCCGCTTGGTCAACAGCCCCAGTTGGTTCGCGGGATTCGAGAAGTACTTGATCAGCGCCAGGGCGCGCTGCGACTGCTTGGCCGTCTTGGGGATGGCGAAGCACTCGCCGACATACTGGCCACCCGACTTGGGACCGCTCGCTTTCCCAGGGATAACCCCAACCTGGACGTTCCCGCTACCGATCGTCGAGACACTCGGGTCGACGCCCTCGTACCAGATGTGCTGATAGTCGATCAGCATCGCCGCGCTGCCCGAGAAGAAGACCTTCTTCGCTTCCACGTCATAGATGCCCCAGGGCGAGGTGACGACCTCCCGCGGCATATAGGGCAGCAGCGCCTTCATGTCGGCGGTCGCCTGCTTGGCTTCGGCGCTGTCGAAGTTGACTTTCTCGCCGACGCCGGGATTGCCGTAGAGCGAGCCACCGTTGAGGTGCAACCACACGCAGTACTTGGGAAACAGGTAGCCGGGCGCCCAGCCGTCAACATAGCCGAACTTGCCGCCGGTGGTCAACTTTCTGGCCGCGGCCACGAAATCCTCATAGGTCGTTGGCATGGCCACGCCCGCTGCATCCAGCCGCGTCTTGTTGGCGTAGAGCACGTAGGTGTAGACGTTGCTCGGCATCCCATAGAACTTGCCGTCGGTCGCCTTGATCTGCTTCTGCGAAACGGGCAGCATGTCGCCCGTGTCAGGGGTGAAGCCCAGCGAGTCGAGCGGCGTCAGGTACTTGCGGAACTGTTCCACCCAGGCCCGCCAGAGATAGACGACGTCCCAGGTATAGGCGCCGCTGCCGAACGCGGTGGAGAGCTTCGCCGGCAGCAGCGCGAACGCTTCACGCGTGAAGTTGATGGTGGCGTTGTTGCCGCTTTCAAAGCCGCCCTTGATCATGGCGTAGTACGGCGTATGGTTCGCCAGCAGCACGTTCAGCGTGACGTGCTCCTGGGAAGTGGTGTTGCTGGTCCCGCAGGCCGCCAGCAGATCCGCCATCGAAAGGCCCCCCACGGCTAACGCCGAGGTCTTCAAGAAGTCCCGTCGCGTCCAGTCCGGAACGATGATCGGGTCGGACATATTCTTCAGCCTCCTTGCTTACTTGACCGAGCCTTCGCCGATTCCGCGGATGATGTAGCGCTGCATCAGGAGAGCGAGCAGAAGAACCGGAACGCTCGAGACCAGGCCGGCCGCCGAGAGCTGCGGCTCGACCCGGTTGATCGGATCCATGAAGTTGACGATCGTGGGAGCCAGCATCGGCGTCTGGCTCACGTACATGACCTTGGCAAACAGGAGCTCATTCCAGGACAGCAGGAAGGCGAACACCGCCGTGGTCGCGACGCTCGGCAGGATCAGGGGGAGCACGATGCGCCGCAGGGCGGCCGCCCGGCTGCAGCCGTCGACTCGAGCCGCAAATTCGGTATCCGGATCAACCCCATCGAAGGCTCCCACCATCAGCCAGACGACGAACGGCAGGATGATCGCGCTGTGGCCCAGGAACATGCCCGGCAGCGAATCGACCAGCTGCAGGCTCTTGAGGATGCCGACCAGGGGAACCAGCAAGATGATCCCCGGGAGCATGTAGGCGATCATCACCGCCGAGTGAATGGCGCCCCGACCCGGAAACCGGATGCGGGCAATGGCATAGGCACCCAGCAGCGCGCACAGCGTGGTGAAGATCGCGACGCTGGTGGCAACGATCAGGCTGTTCCCAAACGCCTGGCCGAACACGGTTCCCCCGTTGAAGAGGTTCGGATAGAACGCAGCGGTGGGGTGCTCGGGAATGACGTGGGGGCCGGCCAGCAGGTCGAGCCGGCTCTGGAAGGATCCGATGACCACCACCAGCACGAACGGCAACAGCAGCACCGCAACGACCACCAGTGCCAGCAGGCCGGCGACGACTCGTGTGCCGAGATCCAGGCGCATGCCGTTCAGCCCGCGTCCGAGCAGCGTCAGCCCGGCGATCACGCCGGCCAGGCAAAGCAAGGCGACCCAGCCGATGTGCAAGAACGCCTGCGCCACCTCGAGGCCGGTGGCCAGCACCACCAGCACTGCGCCGGTTGCCGCCTGCAGACGACTCGACCGCATCATCAGCCGGCCACCAGCTGACCGCGGGCCGACCGCCAGCGGGTCAGGATGAGGGCGAAGATGATCACCAGCGCCGAAACGATGTAAGCCAGCACCGCGCCGTAGCCGAAGTCCTGATATTCGAAGGTGTTCTTGTAGGCATAGAAGTACAGGTTGTAGGTCGAGTAGGCGCCCGGTCCGCCGAGGGTCAGGGCATAGATCAGGTCGAACAGCTGCAGCGTGATCAGCAGCTCGATGACAACCGCCGCGATGATCGTCGGCCGAAGGTGGGGCAGCACCACGTAGCGGAAGCGCTTCAGCATGTTGGCGCCGTCGATGCGGGCGGCGTGCAGCGTCTCCTGCGGCAGGTACTGCAGCGCGACCAGGAACATGATGGCCAGCAGCGGGAAGGTCTTCCAGACATGGATCCCGACCAGGGTGAAGAGCGTCCCGGGGATGCCGCCGAAAAACGCCGGCGGATGGGTCGTGATCCCGAGATTGGTCAGCCAGGCGCCCAGCAGCCCGCGGCGGGCGTCCAGGAACCACTCGAACATCGCGGCGACGACCACCGGCGGCAGCGCCCAGGGAATCAGCAAACACGCTCGGGCGATGCGCCGTCCCGGAAAATCCTGGTTGAGCACGACGGCGGCGCCCAGGGCGATGATCACCCCGGCCACGCAGGCGGGGACGACGTACATGACCGACTGGATGAACGACTGGCGGAAGACGGGATCGCCCGGGAGGTGGGTCCAGTTGATGAGGCCGATCCAGGGGCCCAGCTCGCCCGGCAGGTCGCCTTCGCCGCGAACCGTCAGCAACAGCGAATAGATCAGCGGATAGGCGATCAGGCCAAGCGCAATCAGCACAGTCGGCAGCAGGAACACGCCGGCGTAAAAGCGCTGCTCGTTGGTGATGCTGAGGTCGCTTGGGCTCCGACGCCGGGTCAGGGCGGCGATCATGCCAGCGCCTCGCGCCGGCGTCTCGGCACCGGCGCCGCTTCTTCTGGCGCGGGATTCAGCCGGGCGCCGGTGGTGGGGTCAAAGAGATGTAATTTCCCCGGGTTGAAATGCAGATAAGCGGGATTTCCGACCTCGACCGGCTCGCCCTCCGGGACTTTCGCGATGATTCGGTGACTGCCGACCTCGACGGTGGCATACAAATCGGGCTGCACCACTTCGAGCCAGCGGACGAAGCCAACCGGGGCATCCCGTCCCGATTGCCCGGCGCGCACCACGATCGCATCCGGCCGGACGCCAAGGGTGGCCGTGCCGGAGGCGGGGGGCTTGCCATCCGGCACGGCAATGACGAGGTCGTCGTTGCTGAAGGTCACCGCATCGCCGCGCGTCTCCAGGTGACCCTGAAAGAAGTTCATCGGCAGCCGCCCAAGGAAGGAAGCGACGAAGCGATTCGCCGGATAGCGGTAGACGCGAGTGGCCGCATCGTACTGCTGCAGCCGGCCATCCGCGAGCACCAGCACCCGGTCGCCCATCGCGAGCGCGTCGTCCTGGTCGTGGGTGACGTAAATAAAGGTGGCGCCCAGGATGTCGTGAAGGCGTCGCAACTCCTGCCGCATCGAGACCCGCAGGTTGGCGTCCAGGTTGCTCAGCGGTTCGTCCAGCAAGAAGACCCGCGGTTTGCGGACGATGGCGCGGCCGAGCGCAACCCGCTGCCGCTCGCCACCGCTCAACTGGCGGGGATAGCGACGGAGGAGCTTGCCAATGCCGAGCAACCGGCAGACCTCCTCTACCTGGGTCGCTCGCTCCGCCTTTGGCATTTTGCGCAGCATCAGGGGGAAGGCGATGTTCTCCGCGACCGTCATCTGGGGGTAGAGCCCGTATGACTGAAAGACCATGGCGACGTCGCGGCGCTCCGGGGTCGTCAGCGTGACGTCCTCGTTGTCGAAAAAGATCCGCCCGGCGCTCGCTTCCTCGATGCCGGCCATCAGCTTGAGCGCGGTGCTCTTTCCCGACCCGGATGGTCCCAGGATGCAGACGAACTCGCCGTTCGGGATCGTCACCGTCAGATCGGAAAGCGCGGCGATGCCACCGCGATACGTCTTGGACAGGTGATCGAGGCGAACGCTGGCCATCGCTACGCCTGCGCCTTCACGATCGGTCGCCGAGCGACCTCGTCCCACAGTGCCGCGAACTCATCGCGGCTAACCCCGGTCTCGTCAGCAAGAAACTGGGTTTCCTCCTGGCTCAGTGAACGATTCGGGCGTTTGTCCGCGATCCGCCCCAGGTACGAGCGGCGCAGCCCCTTCAAGTCGATGTCGACCGCCTGCACCTGGTCGATGTCGTCGGCGATCACGATCCGCTTGCCCTGCTTGTTTTCCCGAGGGTCCCCGATGCGTACCTCGATGCCCAGCTCGCGCGCCATGGTCAACTGCGCGGTCGGATGCTTACCGGCGCCGGTGTACTCCGTTTCCTGGACAACGAGCAGCGCATCCTCTGGAAGCTCGCGCGCGATCGAAAGGGCCGCCGCCAGTGAGGTGTTGCCTGCCGGTCCGCGCTCGAGGCCCTCGAGTTCGGCCAGCAGCTGGGTCGCAAAGAACACCTCACCCTGGGTGATCGTCACGTAGCGATCGAGGTATCGGAGACCGCGGGCCGCGTTGCGCGGCACATCGACCCGATCGGGATTGACGGTGAAGGGAAAGCCGAAGCCGGTGTGTCCGGTCGTAAACGATTTCCGGTTGAAGTCGCGGTCGGAGGCCATGTGCAGGCCGGTGAGGTCGACGCTCACCCCGATGATCTGCGGATCGGCGCCGGCGCGGCGTAGCCCTCGCGCCGTCCCGGTGACATTGCCACCGCCGGAATGGGTGATCAGGATCGCCGCGGGATCGCGACCGAACTGGTCCCGACACTGTTCGGCAATCTCATAGCCGAGTGTTTCGATGCCGAGGATGCCGTAGGGGGTGTAGAGGCTGGCGTTGAAGAACCCGGTCTCTTCGAGCGTGATCAGGTGCCAGTAGAAGAGCTCCGGGCCAACCGTGACCTGCCAGACCTCCGCGCCGTAGGCTTCGCAGACGCGGGTCTTTTCCAGGATTTCTGGCTGGCCGCGCCACGGCGAGTCGAAGACCTCCTGCAGGATGATGGCCTTGATGCCACGCATGGCCGCCTGCGAGGCGACCGCCGCGCCGTAGTTCCCGGAGGTGGCCGCCACCACGCCTTCATAGCCGAGGTCGGCGGCGTGGGCCACCGCCAGCGAAGCGCGTCTCGCCTTGAAGCTGCCGGCCGCGTTGCCCGCCTCATCCTTTATAAGGATGCGGGCGCCCTGGCCGTGGGGGGCGGTCTGGCGCACCAGCTGGCTGAGGCGGGGCAGTTCCCACAGTGGCGTGTTCCCCACCTTGAAGTCGGCCTGGATCCGTCGCACGGCATCCAGGTCATAGGCTGGGCTGCCGACCAATCCCTCGTAGTCGAAGGCAACGCCCCCCTCGAGCTCGAACTGGTCGTAGTCGAGGCCGAGGGCGCGCTGCATGATCGCGCCCCGCCGCGCCATCACCTCGGCGTACTTTTGCGAGCTCACTAGCGCTCTCCCTCCACCTGGCCAAATTCCCTCCCCCGTTGGGGGAGGGTAGGGTGGGGGTCTGGTCGGGATGGGGGGTACAGCCGTCGCTTCATCGCCTTCCCGACCACCAGCAGCTCCAGTGATGGTTCCCCGAAGTCGGCCGGATTCCGCGGCAGCACCGCGCGCAGCCGGCCGCTGGCCACTCGGTCGGCCTGGGTCCGAACCTGCGCGGTCGCGCCCCTGCGCGCCGGCGTCACCAGGAAGCCACGAACCCGGGCGGCGAACGGGACCGACGCCGTGTCGGCGGGAATGCCCGGGGCGCGCTCGCCGGGTTTGAGGATCACCCGTTCCAGCTCGACCCAGGTCCCTGCGGGAACCGATGCTCGAGCTCGTCGGGGGGTGGATTTCACGCCGGTTGCGCAACCCTGGCGCCGTACTTCTTCTTCAGATGCGGGAGGACCTCATCGGCGCAGACCTTCGCGACCAGGGACGGATCCGGACTCATGTCCGCCCAGAGGATGTGGTTGCACCCGGCCTCGATGAAGGCTTCGAACCGTTGGATGATTTCCTCTCCGCTGCTGGCGACGCAAAACGCCTGCCGCAGGGCCTCGTCCTTGACCAGCAACGCTCGCTGCTCGATGACCCGGGGATCCTGAATGTAGCTGTAGGCCTCGGGGATCAGCAAGCCCCCATACACGCGAGCGCCGTCCAGCGCCTTTTCTGCGCTGGGATGGTATGAGCTCGAGACCCAGGCGCACTTCATCATGGCGCTCGGGTCCTTCCCTGCCTCGCGCGCCCCCGCTTCGAACGCCGGGATCAGCACATCGCGGTGATGCGAGGGAGGGACGCCAACCGCGACATACCCCTCGGTATACCGGCCGGCGTTGCGCGCCATGATCGGCCCCTGCGAGGCGCAGAGCAACGGAATCGGTTCAACCGGCTTGGTATAGAGGTAGAAGAAGCTCTTGTAGTGCTTGCCATGGTGCTCGAAGTAATCGGTTGAGCTCCAGGCCTTCTTGATGAGCTCGATCCCCTCGACGGTCCGCTCGATGCGCTCTCGGAGAGCCGGCCACATTCCAGTGGTCGTCTTCTCGTTCATGGCCTCCCCGGTCCCCACGCAGAGCGCGACCCGCCCGGGATACAGGAGCGCCTGCGTGGCGACCTCGATGGCCACATCGATCGGGTGGTGTCGGATCCCGAGCGCCGGGATCACCATGCCGCCGACCGTCGCGTGGTCGGTATTGGCCAGGAACGCGGCCAGCGTGGTGAAGATCCCCGAACTGTGCCCCGACGAATGCTGCCAGGGAAGCGTGTGATCGCCTTCCCAGATGTAATCGAAGCCGGCCTGCTCGAGATCGCGAACCCGCCTGACGTTGTCGCGAACGTCGTGGCACAGACACTCTGGAGAGATACCGAAACTCACCCCAGCCACGTCGATGCTCCCTTCCCCCCGCATCTGCCTGCCGCTGTCAAGCCTTATACGACGGATAGCCAGATTTGTCAAATAGGCCGCGCGCGTAGTGCGGTAAGGTGACAAGTCATGGAAGCCCAGCCCAGCCGGCTCCGACAGGCAGGCGACTGGTACCTGGACAACGTCGAAGCCGTCCCAGCCGACGGCTGGGGGCATTCCACGCTCTGTGCGGGCTGGACCGCCAGGCACGTCGTCGCCCACGTGGCCAGCGGCGACCAGCTCTTTCTGGCGATGCTGATGGATGCCCTCGGAAAAGATCGGACCGGACTCGATCTGCCGACCGACTTTGCCGATCGCCGGCAGCGGTTTGAGGCAATGTCGAACTGGGAACCGGCACGACTGAAGGAGTCTGCCAAAACGGCCTCAGTGGATATGGTCGCCGCCGTCGGCGACGCGGCCAGGGAGGCACCACAGACGATCGTGAACGTCCCTTTCGGTCAGGTGCCGATCCCGGTCGTGCGCGGCCTGCGGCTGAACGAATACATCATCCATGGACATGACCTGACGCCCGCGATCGGTCGCTCGCTGCCCATCCCCGATTGGTTCATCGATCGAGCGCTGGGAGACAGCATCAACATGATGAGCCGGTTGCATCAGCGGTCGCCGCACAAGGGCAAGGCCGCCAGCTTCCACATTCACCGCACCGATGGGGAGGGCGAATGGATCCTGCGCGCCGCCGATGGGCAGGCAGTGGCCGAGTCCACCCACGGCAAGGCTGACGTCGCCCTGCGGGGACCCGGCGAGGGACTCTACTGGGTGCTGATGGGTCGCGGTAGCCCCGGCGACCACGGCATCGAGATCCACGGTGACCCGGCGCTCGGTGCCGGCTTCAAGGAGTGGTTTCCCGGCCCGTAGGGAGCGGGCTCTCGTCGACGCCCTCGACGCGTTTGAGGAATCGGTTGATCGCTGTCATATAGGCTTCCCGCTCTTCCACGAAGGCCATGTGCGAACTTTTCTCGAAGATGACCAGCTGCGATCCCTTGATCGCCTGATGCATCGCGCGGAGCGCGGCGGGACGCGCGATCAGGGTTGGCACCGAAATCTCATGGAGCCGGCCGGTCACATCCCAGTTCTTGAGGTTACCCAGTACGGGTCCGAACTCACTCGGCCCCCACATGGTGAGATAAGGTTGCTGGCCAAAGCCGGGGCCGACCGCATACTCGACGCCCTGCGGCCATTGTTCGAGCCGGCAGAGATGTCGCTTATAGAAGACCATGATGGCCGCCGTGTACTCCGGACAGTCAAAGAATCCGCGCCGCTCGTGGTCATCGAGGACCCTCCGAACTTCGTCCGGGAGCTGGGAACGGAGCTCGTTCGCGTCGACGATCCAACGCGGGACGCTGGGTGGTGAGCTGCTCAGAATCAGGCTCTCGAGTTGCGGCTTCCGATCCAGGGTGTACTGGAGCGCCAGCCAACCACCCCAGGAATTCCCGAACAGGTGCATCCGCTCCAGGCCGAGTGCCGCCCGCACGGTCGCAACCTCCTCAACCGCTCGATCGATGGTCCACAGCGATCGATCATCGGGTCGATCCGAACGACCACAGCCGAGCTGGTCGTAGAAGACAACGGTGTGGTGATCAGCAAGGTCCCCTAGCGTCTCGAGATAGTCGTGAGGGAAACCGGGGCCGCCATGCAGAACAAGGAGGGGAACCCCTCCCTCCCCCAGGACCTGGTACCAGACCTTGCCGCCGGGTACCGGGATTGTCCCTTCGCGTGACTTGACGGACGTTAGCGCCACCGTCAGCTCCGAATCGGCTCGGGGTCGTAGCCACGCCAGCCGTTGTGCTGGCGGAGGAATAGCCCGGCGAGGAATGTGAGGATCGCTGAGCCGAGGGTGCGAGTCGTGATCTCCGCGACATCGCGGGTCGGGTCGAGTTCGACGAAATCGATCGCGGCGACCTTAGGGTCCTGGCCAAGGATGAACAGTGCTTCGAAGAGGTCGGCGGGCGACAGCCCGTCGGCGGTAGCTGCCGCGGTTCCCGGCGCGTACCCGACTTCGAGGACGTCGATGTCGACCGTGACGTAGATCGCGTCGGTGCCACGGCCGGCGATCTCGGCTGCCGACGCGATCGCCTTCTCGATGCCGCCCAGCCGAATCTGTCGGGCGGTGTAGATGGTCCCACCCTGGCCTTCAACCCAGCGTTTGTAGTAGCTGGCGTTCATGAATCCATGGATGCCGACCTGCACCAGGTTGCTGCCGCGTACCCGAACGCCGGATTCGAGGATCCCCCGGATCGGCGTCCCGTTCGTCGGGCCATGGTCCATGACGCGCACGTCGTTGTGGGCGTCGAAATGGATCAGGCCGACCTGTTGATTGGGGTGTGCGCCGCAATAGGCCCGGACCGCCGGAGCGGTGATCGCATGATCGCCACCGATAACCACGGGGAAGAACCCCTCGGGCTGGCTGAAGCAGCTCTGCAATGATTCCTGGATATTGCGGAGCCCTTGATGTAAGTCGACGATCGGTGTCGAGATGTCGCCGAGGTCCCGCACCCGCAAGGCGGAGATGTCGACGTCGTAATCCGGTGTGAACGTGGTGAAGATCGCCCATGCGTCGCGCATCGCATTGGGAGCGGCGTAGGCGCCATTCGGCAGGATCGACGTCTTGCTGAAGGGCACGTTGATGATCCCGACGTCAAGCGGCGAGGCGAAGTCCCATGGCTCGATCCAGTTATTGACCCGTAACTCGTTGCGGTCGTTCCAGTGCGAGATCTTCCGCTTTTCCGGGACGAGCAGGTGAGGAATAGCGCGAGGAGGCTTGGGCCGGACGTAGGTCGGGATCTCTGCTGACACTTTCATCGCGATCCGCCAGCGCCCGGCCGCAGCGGCGGCGGCAGCAGATTGGTGGCCACGAATTCATCGCTGAGGGTGCCGAGGGGGTTCTCCCGGGTCGGCAATCCCTGCACAAACGGCAGGAGGTCCAGCCTCGCGACCTCATAAATCCGTCGGAGTTCGGCGACGGGCTGCGGATGCTCGTCCACCCGCAAGTCCCACAGAGGAAATTCCTCTCGGTCAACGACCAGAAGTGCGCTGCATTGCCGACCTCGCTTGTCGCCCCCTGCCGCCTGCCCCGCCTCGAGAGCGCGCATCAGCCGCTCGCCGAGGTCAAGGTCATGCCCGGATTCGAAGGCTTGAGCCATGGCGGAAACGGTCTCGCCTCGAATCAGCATGTTTCCTTGCGCAGCAAACCCCGGGCCGTTCACGCCACCGAACCAGTCGGTACAGTCCCTTCCCGAGAAGGTCGCGCTTCCGCCGCGCGCGTCGACCATGCCAAGCTGGCGGACCTCCCGGCCGGGATCCTCACGGATGACGCGCTCCAACGCCGCATCCGCAGTTTTGCCCTCAGCCATGAGTCGCAATCCGTCGATCGCGAGGTACAGATTGGGCCACGACTGGGTTGCGACCGCACCCACGCCCGCCTTTGCCCAGGTCACCATGCGCCCGGCCCCGACGTCGGCCGTCGATACCGCGACGCCGAGTTGGCCGGTGCGCTCGCACCGGCCAACGATCGAGAACGTCGAGAGGCGCCGCATCATCGTCAGCGTGAGATCAGGTGGTCTGAGTCGGAATCGCTGCCGGCATTGCTGCGGCTGGCGCCGCGGTGCCTTCGAGCTTGGCCTCGCTTTCCGCGGCAAGTCGCTGCTCCTCGCGCTGGTCGAGGTTGCGCGAGAACAGGTAGTACAGGCCCGCGGCGACCGGCAGGCCGATGAACATCGAGAGGTCGGCGCCACCGATGGCCTTCGCGATCGGCCCCGTGAAGAGGGCGACGCTGAAGAATGGAACCATCGCGGCAAACGCGATGAAGTAGGCCGCCAGACCCCGCCATCCCCAGCGGCCGTACGTCCCCGCCGGGTTGAAGATCTCCGTGATGGCGTAGCTGCCGTGGCGGACGAAGTAGAAGTCAACGAGGTTGATCGCGGTCCATGGGATCAGGAAGTACAGCAGGAGCGTCAGGAAGTTGCTGTAGCTGCTCAGGAAGTTCTGCGGCAGGAGTAGCGCGCCGGCCGTCCCGAGCACCGCGATCACCACCAGGCTGACGACCCGCGCGGACAGGTTGGGCTTGATCGGCCTGATTGCGTCCGCGATGGCAAGCGACGTGAGCGAACCGCAGTAAATGTTGAGCGCCGTCACGGAAACGAGCCCGATCCACGCCACGGTCAGGGCGATGGTGCCGAAGCCATTGAAGATCGCATTGCCACCCGCGGCCACAGCGTCGACGGTCTGCGCCGTCGGATTGCCGGCAAGCAGTAGGGCACCGAGCGCGATCATCCAGATCGAGCCGATCGCCGAACCGAAGTAGGTCCAGAGGAAGGTCGCCCTGGCCGTCACGGACTTGGGCAGGTAGCGCGAGTAATCGGAGACGTAGGGCGCCTGCGTCAGCTGATACGCGGCGACCACTCCCAGGACGACCAGGAAGGGCGTCAACTGGAAACTCCCGATCCCTTGCTGGGCCGGGGGAAGCTTGACGGTGAAGAGCACCCCGATCGTGAAGACGCCGAAGACTGCCAGAAAGATGTAGGTACCCCACTTCTGGACAAAGTGGATCCAGTCATAGCCACCCAGCGCCAGGACCAGTGCCGCCGCGGCCATGACCAGGATGCTGACCTGCACGTTGATGTGCGTTACGGTCGAGAAGGCCTGGCCGGCAATGATGGTGTTGAAGACGTTGAACCCGACGTAGAGGAAGACGCCGATCGCCTGAGGGATAAGAGCGCCGTAGTAGCCGAACTGCGGCCGGGACTGGAGCATCTGCGGGATGCCCATGCGGGGTCCCTGCACGGAGTGGAAGGCCATAAAGAAGGTGCCGAAGATCTCGCCGAGGACGATGGCGACCAATGCCCAGAACAGGCTCAGCCCGAGGCTGATGCCGATCAGGCCCACCGCCAGGGTGGCCAGCTCGGCGTTCCCGAGGAACCACAGGGTGAACTGGTCGCGGACCTTGCCGTGCCGCTCCCGTTGGGGAATGTAGTCGATAGAGTGCCGCTCGATCGCCTGAGGCGCCGCTTCGTCGAGAGCCGCGGTTTCTCGCATGTGTACCCTCCCGCCCCCGCAACTCGCCCTGAATTGCGGCCAACGTACAGGCTGGAACGAGCGCTGTCAAGGAGATTTCGGGCTATTCAGCGGACCGGCGGAGGGCCGCCAGATCGACGGCCCTCCTCAAAACTATTAGTGGTCACCCTCCGCCTGCGCGGGGCAGGGATTGGCCGAGAACACCTGACGGAAGTTGTTGTAACGCTGGACGGTGGCTCCGTGGCCACCAAACGCGAGGTAGGTCGTCTGCAGCAGGGATCCCCACCCGGCGTTCCGGCCGAAGTCGTTGGTCGTGCCCGGCAGCGTGCTCCCGAACCCCCACATGCAGCCGTTGGCGCTTGCCACCGTGCTGTAGTAGGGATAGAACGCCGCCGGTACGCCGTCGTCGGTGATCGGAATCAACGTGCAACCGACGCCGGTTGTCCGGTTGCATGGCCCGCCAAAGTCGGCCGCCTCGATCCGGGGCAGGTCAGCCTCCAGGCCGGCGCGTGCGTAGTTGACGTCGTAGTTGTGGCCGGTACGCGGGCTGCTGAAGAGGAAGGATGTCGGATGCAGCCGGGTATTGCCATCCGGCCACACGGGCGTGTAGCCGAGGCTGTCAAAACCGGTGTTCGTCTCCGTACAGCCATTGATGTGGATGCGCAACGCCTCCGAGGCCGGGAAGCAGAAGTCGTCATCACCGTCCGTCGGCTCTGTGTTCCCACGCGCCCCCTCCACGTTGCCGGCCGGGCAGGTAATCGGATTGCCATTGGCGTCGAGGCCGAAGGGCGTCGCCGGAATCGGGTTTGGTCCGCTGCAATTCTCGAAGTGCCCGATCTCGTCGGAGAAGGACACGTTATAGGTATGGGCCGCCCAGATTACCCGCGTCTGCTCCGACGAGGTGCTGTACATCGGATGGAAGGCGTACGGGATGGCGTCGCAGCTGGTGCCGTTGGGGTCGTACCGGATCTGCGCGAAGCCATTGTCCGGGCTGGCGGTCATCGATCCGGTAGCTCCCGCGGTCACATCGTTGATGAGCACCCGGACGCCCCTCGAGGTGTCCGCGAACGAAACCTTGAGCCGGTCACCCGAGCTCATGAACAGGTCCTTGTTCGGGTCCGGGGTAAAGGTGGTGAGCGTCGAGTCGATCGGGTTGGCCGGCGCCTGCGACCGGCCGTTTTTGGTGATGAACGCGAAGTTCACATATTCGATGCCCACCCGGCTGGCGCAGGTCGAATTCTGGAAGGTGCCGTTGACCGGGTCCTCGGACAGGCCGAAGATGGCCATCGCGGCGCACCACTTGGTCGGGTCACAGGCACTGGCTCCGATTGCAACCGCCCAGGTCGGCCATGGGACCCAACCCGGCGGGTAGAACTGCATCTCCATGAACGCCGTACCCGGGTGATTGGGCGAAACCGCTGGATCAACGATGTTGCTGTCGCTGTCCGGCGTGCAGGTCGACACCTGGTTCGGGTACGACTGGGTATCGCAAAGGGCCATCCCAAACCAGAAGGCACCATTGAGCTGGAACTCATACGACTTGCCCGCCTGGGTTGGGTTCGTTGGCGAAGGATCGGTCGGCAGGTTCAGGTCGTAACTCATCCGATTCCCGGACCCGGGCCTCGACGAGTAGAAGACGACCGAGGGCTCATCGTGGCCAACGTATTCGTCAGTGCCGAAGACCTCGGAGGGGTTCGCGACCTCGGCACAGATGCTGCTGTATTCGCAGTTCAACGCCATGTGCTGGTTACTGGGCGCAGCTCGGGCTGTAATTCCCGCGCCATTTGCCAGCGGCGCGAGGCCTGCGGCAAACACGGCAGCCAACGACAGCCAGGATCTTGCCCGCTTCATAGCAAACCTCCTCCCTGAGAGAGAGCCTTAGACCGCCCCGTCGGTCCCCCGAGTCACGCTAGCTTAGCGGCGCCTCTTCGTCAAGTTTTACCCAGACTTAACCGATACGGCTCAGCCTGCTAGCTAGCAACCCCGCCGGGCCCCTCGAGAATCCTGGCTAGGTGCTCGTCAAGCCGGGTTTCGTTGACTGGCCGCAGTCCGACCAGTTCTGCCGCGCGGGCTTTAGGGAGTCCCGCCGTAACAAGGCAAACCACCGCTTGATCGGCCGGCAGCGAATTGAACCATCGATATCCGGCACGACGCCGAGCGGCTGGCTCGATGCCACCGATGACGCGCACCCGCGAGATGCCGCCGTCCGGGAACGCATCCAGCCGGATGGATCCCACCGCGACGTCGGCAGTCAGGGGGAAGTCATGGTAGGTGTCTGGCTGCAGCCGCGTTCGGCCGAGCATCGGTTTCCAGGCCTCGGAATCAACGCCCGGTGGTTCCTCGGCCTCGCAGCCGTAGACCATGATCTCCGCGGTCGCGTTGTATCGAAAATGCGCTGTATCGACGATCAACTGCCGGACAGATCCGACGAACGCGAGTCGAAACAGCACGATGTCGTGGCCGGCGTCTCGCCTCCGACGGGTCTCCCAGCCCTCGCCCATCGTCCTCGCTCGATCAGGGCGAATCAGCCACGAGGCCGAGGTGTAGAACTGATCGCTGCTTGCCACCACGGCACCGCCGTACCACTGACTGGCCAGGTCAATCGAGATCCCGTCGAGCTGTCGCGGGTCGGGCACAACTCGGCCGTTGACCCGCAATCGGGCCACGCCCCCATCGGGAAAGATCGCCAGCCGGACGTGCGTAAAGCGCCGGGAGTCGGAGACCGAGAATACGTTCTGGTGATTTCCGCGGAGCGGCGAGCGGGGAACGATCTCCACCCAGCTTGCCTGCGATTGGTTGAGCTCGCTGGGACTCGGGTAGCCCTCGTGACCACACGCCTCGACCATGCAGGACTCGGGGAAGTTGCCGGTGAAGAAGCTGGTGTCGACGTTGATCGACGTGATCAGGCCAGGACGCCCAAGGCGGATCAACGCCCAGTCGTGCCCGGCCTCGCGCCGGCGGCGCGTCTCCCATCCGTCCACTAGCTCGCCGCGATTCCCGTAACGGCCGGGATCGTCGATCGGCGCCTCGGCTCTGAGCAGGTTCTCCTTGTCGCCGAACGCCTCGTCGCTGGCCGCCATCACCGTCCCGCCGAGCCACCTCGAGGCGAGGTCGGTCTCGACAGTCATTCCCGCGAGCGAACGCCCGCACCCTCCACCCGGAGGCCCAGGCTCGCTGAAAGTGGCCAGCCAATGATCTTCTTGGGCTCTGGGAACGCATAGGTCGAACGCTTGCTCGTCTTCAGGCCGAGACCGACGATGGCTTCCGCAAGCCGAACCGCGGCGCCGACCCCATCGATCACCGGGACATGAAGCTCACTCGTGATCGCCTCTTCCAGGCCCGCCATCCCGGCGCAACCAAGACAGATCACCTCGGCGTGATCCTTCTCGACCGCCTCGCGCGCCTCCGCGACGATGGCCTTCATGGCCGCCTTCGGATCACTGTCGACCTCGAGCGTGGCCATACCTGTAGCTCGGATGGATGCGCATCGGTCGGTCAGGCCCGCGAGCCGCAGCCGGTCCTCGACGGCCGGCACCGATCGCTGCAGCGTGGTGATGACCGAGAAGGCCCGTCCGATCATCATGGCCACGTGCGCCGAGGCCTCGCAGATCTCGAACACCGGCTGTTCGATCAGCTCCTGCAATCCGTCGCGGCCATGCTCGCCGAACCCCGCCATCACTACCGCATCGAAGGGTTGGTCGTAGGCGACCACGCGGTCCATCACGGCCACGGCCGCCAGGTAACTCTCGAAATTGCAATCGACAGCTTCCGCCCCGAAGTAGGGCTGGAGCGTCACCGTTTCCGTGCCCGGCGATGCATACCGGCTGGCAGCCTGTGCAATGCTCTCCGTCATCGACTGGCTGGTGTTGACGTTGACGACGAGAATCCTCATTCCGACCACCTCGCTATGGAATTGGATGGGCGGCTGCGGTCGCCCCACTGTCGAGAAGCTGACCCCGAGCGAAACGCAGGTCGATCGGTTCGCCTCGAAGCCAGGTTTCGCGAACCACGCCCATCAGCCGCCGCCCGGCGTAGGGCGTCAGCGGATTGCGATGGTAGAGCCGCGCGGGATCGACAACGAACGACTCGTCTGGTGCCAACACGCAGAAGTCGGCGTCGAATCCAGGAGCGATCTTCCCCTTCCGGCGCAGGCCGGCCAGCCTCGCCGGCCCTTCCGACA
Organism: Chloroflexota bacterium; assembly: GCA_005889225.1. Taxonomy (GTDB): domain Bacteria; phylum Chloroflexota; class Dormibacteria; order CF-121; family CF-121; genus CF-13. Next base: position 16,291 of record VBEW01000010.1, read on the forward strand.
TCCAGGCCGCGACCGTAGCGAGGGAGTAACGTCGCCGGCGCGCTCCGGTCCAAATGATGGAGAGGCTCAGCTGAACCGACGAAATGCCTCCCCAGGCCGCGCCGAAGTTCCCACTGGCCAGCTCCTTCATCGCGACGGTGCAGGGCGAGTGGTCGGACACGATGAAGTCGATGACGCCCTGCTCGAGGCCGCCCCACAGCGAGTCGCGGTTGCTCGCCTCGCGGATCGGGGGTGAACACTTGAAAGCGGTCGCCCCGTCTGGGATTTCCTCGGCGGTAAGCGTCAGGTAGTGGGGACAGGTCTCGGCGGTGACGCGGACTCCCTCGCGGCGAGCCGAGGCGATCATGGCAACGGCGTCCGAGCTGGAGAGATGTACGACGTGCGCACGGCCGCCCGTTCGTCGCGCCGCCTCGATGACCTGCGCTACCGCGAGGTTCTCCATCTCCTTCGGGCGAGATTCCAGGTAGTCGCCGTACTTTCGGCTGTTCACCGGAGACATGCCGGCTGCCACGTCGGCGCTCTCCGCGTGCACCAGCAGTGGGGCATTGAGATCGCGGGTGACAGCGAGCACCTCATCCATCTCCCTGGCATCCAGCGGTGGGAAATCCGGCACGCCGGGATCGACGAGGAAGCACTTGAAGCCGAGGACGCCCGTCTCGCGAAGCGGCCGCATGTCGGGGAGATTGCCGGGAATCGCCCCACCCCAGAAGCCCACATCCACATGACATTGATCCCGTGCCGAGGCGCGCTTCGCCTCGAGCCCGTCAACCGTGACGGTAGCCGGGACGCTGTCGATCGGCATATCGACCAGGGTCGTGATCCCTCCGGCCGCCGCGGCTTTGGTCGCCGTCGAGAAGCCTTCCCAGTCTGCGTTCCCGGGCTCGCAGATGTGGACGTGGGTGTCGACGATCCCCGGGAGAACGACGTCGCCGGCGTTGAACTCGACCTCGCGTGACGCGCTGAGCTTCGCGTCGACTGGCGCGACGGCGACGATGCGGCCGTCACGGATTCCAATCGAGCGTGGCGCCTCGCCATCCCCGCTGATGACGCGAGGCGCCCGGATCACGACGTCGAGGTCTGCGTCACTCACTCAAACGGCAGGATCGATTGCTGGGCGGCTTTCGATCGCGGAGTAGCCGAGCAGTTCCTTCGCCCGTGGGCTGCGCGCGACGATGGCCGCGCCGACCAGGTACGCGACAGCCCCGGTCACCCATGCCTGGAGAGCCGGGAAGCCGATGTACGTCGTCCCGAACCCGGGAATGCCGGGAATCACACCGGCCGTATAGGCGCCGACACCGGTTCCCAGGACGAGTGCCACGATCGCGGGCCAGTTCCCCAGCGCCACCTCGCGCCAGGACGCCACGCGATGAAGCGGGCGGCGCAACCCGAAGAGCCGCGGGAGGACGAACACATCCATCGCCATGATGGTGCTCGCCACCGGCACGGTGACCGAACCGATCGCCGTCACGTAGGTGAAGGTCTGCGTCAGGCTGGGCAGGATAAAGGTCAGCGCAGCGGCGAGAAGGCCCAGTCCAACGACGGTGAACTCGCGCCGCCACCCCGGAATGCGCGAGAGCAAGTTCTGGGCGCCGTTGATGGCGATGTACAGGTTTCCATCTTGAACCGCCCACTGGTTGACGAGGAGGATGACCATCATCAGGCCCGCCAACCCAAAGACCGTGAAGTTGGCGAAATAGCGAATGCTGGCCGAAAAATCGGATTGATTTGACACCGTCGCCACCAGGTATCCCATGATCGGGAAGAGAAACGCGCCCAGGAAGTACGATATCGCCAGCGTGGGGAGGTTCCACCACGATGCCTTTCCCGCCCTGGCGTACCGAAAGACGTCGGGCTCATTGCCCCAGGTGGATAGTCCCACCATGGCGCCGATGGTCATGAGGATGGCGGTCGATGTCGCCGGATGAGGGACATTTGCGATGACGTCCCCATTCACGGACGTCAGCGTCTTGATCACCGCGTAGATGCCCCAGAGCACCATGACGGGTACAGCCACGAATTGGGCGAAGCGCTGAAGGCCTGTGAAGCCGAAGTAATTGTTGACGATCATGACGAGAGCGAGAGCGGCGGTCAGCAGACTTAGAGCGGGGAGCGTTCCAAGCAGGGCCTGGCCGAGCGAGATGATGAAGATCACGGTAAACAGGTAAAAGCCCATGCCGTCGATCACCAGCAGCAACGAGACGATGGCGCTGCCGATTCGTCCGAAGATGCCCCGAGTGGTCACCGCGTGGGTTTGGCCCACGACGGCGCCGACGTTCGCCGAGCCCATGCAGTAGACCGTCATGGTCGCCGCTGCAATCGCCATCGCCAGTATGAGTTGGCCCAGAGTCAGATTCGCGAATCGGGCGCCGTACCCCACGAGCACCGCCCCAAAGACCAGCTGCATCGACAGGAAGATGAGGAGCATCCGGAAGTTCGAGCGTTTCGCGTGCCCGGGTACAACCGCCTCCGTGTAGTCGGCAACGATCGATTCCTGCGAGGCGCCATCGGGTCGGAAGTCTAACCTCGGTTTGGTTACGTCAGTCGCCATCATTTCCACCTCCAGAAGATCGCTCGCCTTGTAGCATCGTGGCAGCCTTGTGGGCGATCGCCTCGTCCTGCTCGCTTGATGCACCCGAGACCGCGACTGCGCCCACCAATTGCCCGCCCACATTGATCGGCACACCGCCGCCGAAGGTCGCGATCCCGTCCATCGCCAGCATTCCGTGGAACAGCTCCGGCTCCGCCGCCATCGCGGCCTTGAGCTCAGCGGCGAACTCGTGTGTCGCCCTGCCGACCTTGAGGACGGTCAGCGCCTTCTTCCGGGCGGTCTCCGTCGACAGCACCGAGGCTCCGTCCATCGAGGCGAAGGCCTTGAGCTGGCCGTCCCGCCCCAGCACCGCGACTGACACCTGGAGCCCGGCGCGCTCGGCCGCGGCGACGGCGGTGTCCAGCACACGTAGGGCGCCGCTGAGGCTCAGGGTGCGCTGCTCGATTGTGTCATCCATGTCTCATATCACCCCGACACGAGTTGATAGCCCTTCAATCCCTTCTGCTCCGATAGCGTGAGGATCACCCCGCGCAGCACCCCCTCGCTGTATTCACTGCCCGGATTCAGGCAGAGCGTGCGACCCAGCCGGGCCTCGCCGCGCGATTCGTGGATGTGGCCGTGTAGGGCGAGCATCGGCTGATAGCGTTCGACGCCGGTCCGGACGGCACTCGACCCAACCCCGGCGATCGCCGGCACACCGCCCTTGATGACCGGGCGAAGCTCGGCATCGACCAGCACCGCCTGGTCGATCGGGGTGTCCTTGGGCGGCACGTGAAAATTGAAGACGGCACGCGCCGGGTCGGCGACCTTGCCCGCCTCGCGATCGATCAGCTCCATGAGCTGCTCTTCCGGCAACTCGCGAGGCGAGTCCCACGGGGTGGGATTCGAATAGCCGACGCTGATCATCGGAAATCCTCCCGGGAGCTCAACCAGGGCTCCTTCCGGGTTGATGACTCGTGATGAGGTGCGCAACAGGGCGTCGACGAACGGCGGGTCGTCGTTGCCGGGCGCCATGAAGCAGATGACATCGCTTCCGTCCAGCCGTTCTTCCGCCAAGGCCAGCCAGCCTTCGACGGTCTCGGTAATTCGCTGTCGAAAGATCGCGTCCACGGCGGTGGGAGACTCCTCGAGCGCACGAACACCATCGGCGGTGGTCTCGTACGCGTAGTAGCCGGCATCGGCAATCAGCTTGCGCACGGCGGGCAACTCCGCCTCGCCGAATTCCCGGTAGCGACCGAACACGCGGTTCGACCAGCGCCCGTTGCCGTGGTCGACGATCGGTACCAGCATCTTCCCCGTCATGTCGCCCCCCATGATCAGCACGTTGCAGTCGTAGAAGCGAGCCGCGTTCAGGAATTTCCGGAAGCAGCGGTCGGATGCGTGAATATCGGTAACGAAGAAGGCGCGGTAGTCAGCCACGACCGATCTCCTCGGGCAGCTCGTACCAGGCCACCCGCCTACCGACGGCGGCCCGCGCCTTCCACTGCAGAGACTTGGGCGCACCGACCATCGCCTGCTGGATCGTGGCCACCCGGCCGCCGATCTGGGCAGCGGCGTCCGGCGGCAGCACCATGTCGACATCCGGCATCAACCGGGCGAGGTTGTCCGTGAAGGTCGTGTACCAGCCCCAATCGCGGCTCGTGACACGAACCAGCCGTCCAAGGTCGATGGCGTCGCCGATGAGGTTGCTCCCGACCTGGTGCCCGAGCAGCAGCGCCTGCGCATCGATGATGTCCTTGGTGTTGATCTTCACCACCTGCAGCTTGGTCAGCAGCAGGTCGGCCGGCGCGAGCGTCTGTGGATGCATCTCAAGGCGATCGTCGAGCTCGAGCGTATGACACATGCGGAAGGTCCCAATGAAGACGTCGACCTGGCGCGCGTTGCGCTCGTCATAGAAGAGGAGACGGCGGTCGCCATGCAGGTTGTTGAAGCTCCGGTTGGGGACGTAACCGAGCTCGCCGAGCAGGCGCTTGAGTCCCCGGTCCTGGCCCTTCTTGACCACGACGTCGATATCACCGTAGCGTCGATCGAGGACCGCCGGGCGCGGACCGTGCCGGTGCATGCCCACCGCCGCGCCGCCCAGTAGCCGCACCAGCACCTTCGCCTCGGCCGCTCGGTCGAGCAGGCGAGCCGCTTCAGCTTCGATGTCGGCGAGCGGCGCGTCTTCGTCGACCATAGCGGCCACCTTATCCCTCAAGCCGGCCGTCCGCGAGTGGCACGGTGGATGGTGTCGTAATGCTCCTTCCTGTCATGCGGGCCGGGAAGGTTGTAACTCCGTTTGCCCCTCAGTCTCGCCAGGTGAAAGGCCAGCACGCTAAGCGGCAGGGCGGCCAGCAATGGGGAGAAGTCCTCCGGAAGTCCGGGCGCTAGCGGGATCACGTGCTCAACCGCCAGCGCCGGCGGCGCGTCGCTGATGAGAGTCACATCTGAATTGATGAAGTCGAGCTCGGCGAGGATCTCCCCCACCCGATCCATAGCTGCCCCACGAGGAGCGACCACGATCACGGGCTCGCCATCACCGCTGATGAAGTACTCGCCGTGGGCCCATTCCTCAATATTCGTGGCCGCGCCGCGCATCTGCGGTCCCTCGAACAGTTTGGCCGCCCCAAAGCGGGCGGTGGCTTCGTTAGGCCCCGCCCCAACGAAGGCGATGGCCGCGCGACTGTACAGCCGCTCGGCAAGCCGCGCGGCAGGCTCTTCCGAGGAGACGAGTGTCTGTGCGGTGAGCTCGGCGGCTCGCTCGAGCGCGGAGCGAGCGCCCACCACGTCATTGCCCCGGGCGGTTCCCCATTGCAGGGCCAGCTCGTAAAGCGCCACCAGCATCGCCAGGAACGAAATGGTCCCCGGTGTCGATCCGAGGCTGGGGACGTTCACCACGACGACGTCCGCCGCCTCATTTGCCAGCGGAGACACAGCGTTGCCGGTGAGCACCATAACTCGATGGCCGAACTCGCGGGCCTGCGCCGCGGCCTCGATCGTGCGGCCAACCTCGCCGGAGTAGGAGATGCACAGCACCGCACTGTTTGGTGGAAGGTAGCGCACGCGATAGCGCGCCATGTCGAGCGCGTGGATGGCCTCGGCCGGGATGCCCGCGTGCTTTGAGAACGCCAATGTTGCTGCCGCCCCGGCAAAGGCCGAGTCGCCGCACCCAACCAGGTACAGGTTGCCGACACCGGACTGGACCAACGAAGCGGCGAGCTGCTGGAGGGGCGTGTCCAGGGCGGCGAGCTGGCGGGCGATCACATCCGGCGCCAGCCGGATCTCCTCGAGCATCCACTCAATGGCAAATCGATCACGCTGAGAGGTCGTCACGGGCGCGCCCAGCAGCCGAGCTGACGCGTCGGCCGGCGTGACCGAGGTGAGGGCCAGCGAGCCGAAGCCTTCGGCGGCGAAGGCGGCGGACACGGTCCCCCGCCGTGCAGCCTCCAGCGGATCGAGACCCTGGGCCAGACCCGACGCAAATCCTCCACAGAAGGCATCACCGGCCCCGGTCACGTCGACAATGCTGGCGGGAGCCGCCTCGACAGCGACGACCTCCGATCGGTCGCGATTCCAGAGGAGCGCGCCATCCTTTCCCATTTTCACCACCACCAGCGGCACGCTTTTCTCCGTACAGAGCTCGCGCACGGCGCGCGGCGGGTCGTCGTATCCCACCAGGTCCGCCAGCTCCTTGCGGCTGGGGAGGAAGACATCGACGTGGGCGGCCAGCCGCAGGAGCTGATCCCGGTATCCGCGGACGTAGTCCTCGTGCGTGTCGAGGACGACGATCGCCTCGGGCGCCTGGCCTTGCACCGACTCCACGATGCGCTCGGCCGCGTCGATCGGCATGGCCGCCACGTGAACCACCGGCGCCGGCTCGGCAGTCAGCCACGATGCGGGCAGATCTTCCGGACGGACTGCAACTTCCGCGGCACGACCCGGTGCGGTTCGGTACACCCAGTTTCGTCGCCCGTCTGGCTCGTAGATGATCCAGTTGCGCAAGGTCGGGCCGGGGATGTCGACGGCCCCATCGAGGCAGATGCCGAGCTTCTGCAAGCGAGTCCACACGTCGGCTGGAAAATCATCGCCGCGCCGGGTCACGACACCAACGCGCGGTTCCCACAGCCGAGCCGCGAGCGCCGCATACAAGCAGTCCCCGCCGATCGACGCCATGTGCGTCGAGCCGTCCGGGAGGACGATGTCGTCGATCGTCAGGTCGCCGACGACGATGACGCGCGGGGTATGCCCCGCTAATCCCCCTCCCCCGCTTGCGGGGGAGGGCAGGGTGGGGGCTGTCACCCGAACATCATTCGGGTGGCAGTTCTTTGTAGGCGAGCGCGAGGTCGATCCCGCGTGACCGGTTCAGGAGGTAGGCGACGGCGTACCAGATGATCCCGATGATCGGCACCCCGATCATGAAGATCAGGGAGAGCTGCCGGGTCACGGCGAAGGTGGCGTTGACCACGGAGTTGAAGAGGAACTCGTACACGAACCCGCCCAGCACGAGGACGCCGCCGATCCCCGCGAGCGTCACGGTCGGGATCCCGAAGATGCGCCGGCCTCCGGCCGATTCCCAGGTCGACTTAAGCCGGTAGGGGAACACGATGCCGGCGATCGACACCAGGATGAAGGCGGAGATCTGTGCCAGCAGCGCACCCAGCAGGCTGGCCTGGGCGACCGTGACCAGGGCGACCAGAGCGATCTCCCCCGTGATAGTCGCGAGCACGATCCCGGCGACCGGCGTGTGGAAGTGCTCGCTCACGTCGCCGAGGCGCTTGGGAGCTGTCCGATCCAGGGCCCAGGCGAGCATGTAGCGGGTCGCCTGCAGCTCGGAGAGCGGCGTGCCGAGGAGTGCCCAGAAGACGAACCCGATGCCGATGATCAGGAGGATCACGACGTTCTGGGTGAGCAGGCTGACGATGAAGTTGAAGCCTGGCGTCAGCGTGCCGGGAAGGCCCAGTTTGTCCGCGGCGTTGCCGGCGAGGTAGCCGAGGCTGCCGATCCACTGTTGGCCAAGCGCGCTTGTGAAGAGGATCACGAGCAGCGCGAGCACCGCCCCGTTGATCAGCACGCCGCCGACCATCGCCACCCGCTGCGAGCGAGCCGCGCGCTTGACCTCGCCGCCGATCTGCGCCGAACCCTGCGCATAGCCGACGACGAAGAACACCCAGGGCAGCATAAGCAGTGTCTGGCCGAGATTGAAGCCGCCGGTGGGCAGCGTGTAGCCGGCGGCTTGGGCAGTCGGAATGACCTTGTCGAAGGCGAGACCGCCCGCTTTGCCGGCGAAAGCGTTCCAGGCCGAAGGGATGTCGGACCCGCGGAAGACCAGGAGCAGGACGGCGATCAAGATGCTGCCACCGGCAAAGAGGAAGAACCAGCGCTGCCAGCGCCAGTAGCTCCGGTTGCCGAAGAGCAGCAACGCGCCGAACGCGACGTTGATCGCGGTGCCGAAGAGCAAGACCCACCATTGGGTCGTTATGCCAAGGAACGAGAAGCTCGAGATCAGGGCGTTGGCGCCATCCATCCACGCGCCCTGTCCAGTGGCGACCGATATCGTCGAGAGCGCCACCGGGACGGCGAAGATGAGGGCAAACCAGGCGTTGAATCCAATCCAGAAGAAGATCAGCCACAGTCCCTGGCTCCAGGAGAGCAGCCAGCCAAGAAACGGGTGGAGCGCGCGGCTGACGAAGACGTAGTCGCCGCCCGAGCGCGGCATCGCCGCCGCGAACTCGGAATAGACCCAGAGCAACGTGAAGGCCATCAGCAGGGTGCCGATGATGACCGCCACCAGCATGTTGCCGTCGGGAAAGTTCGCCGGCGCCTGGAGGAATAGGAAGACAGCCCCGACCGCAACGTTCATCCCGAGCGTATTCATGATGAGCGCGTCAATTAATGAGACCTCCCGGACGAGCCCGGTGGCCTTACGGAGAAATACGCCGGTACCGCCTTTTCCCATCGAGACTGCTGTACTCATGACTCTCCTCTCTTCCCTGCTCCCCCTATCCGGCGCCGATCAGATGAATGACACGGTCCTGGCGATGAAAACTTTCGATGGTAAAGCGGAAGCGATCCGCTCGATAGATCACGCGTGAAAACTCGACCGGGCGGTCCGCCTCGTCGTAGGTCGTGCCTTCGACCTGGAGGGCGGGCGTGCCAGGGATCAGCCCGAGCAGCTCCGCCTCCTCCTGGCAGCGAATCACCTCGATCGTGCTGGTTGCCCGAGTAGGCACGACGCCGTAGAGCGCCTCCATCGTTCGATAGAGGGAGCCATCCGCCAGGTCGGCCTGCAAGAATTTGGGGAACGCCTGGGGGGAGAGGTAGGCATCGAGCAGCGCGGCGGGCTGGCCGGCCACCAATGCCAGCCGGCGGATGAGCAGAACCTTCCGCTCGCGTGTGCGGAGCGCCTCGCCGATCACCGCATCCACCGAAACCAGTCCGCGGAACCGGATCCGGATGTCCGGCTCGATGCCCTTGGCGCGCATGCTCTGTGTGAAGCTCGAGAGGATCGCGATCTTTTCCTCGACCTTCGCCTCCTGGACGAAGGTCCCGCGGCCACGCGTCCGATGCAGGTAGCCCTCTTTAACAAGGTCGAGAATTGCCTGCCGGATCGGCGCCAGGCTGACCCCAAGCTGATCCGCGTACACGCGCTCGCTCAACAGTTTTTGGCCCTGGCGTAGCTCACCACGCTCGATCCGGCGCAGCAGGTGCGCGCGGAATTGCGTGTGGAGCGGAATCGCCGACGTGCGACTGATAACCGCCTGATCGTCCCGCACCAGCGCCCTCTCGCTCATGCCCATGGCCTGCCGGCCTTCCATGCGGACGGAATGTCCATAAGATTATAAGTTTATGGCTGATTTGGCAACCCGGAGCGTGTAACCGTCGTCGGTCGCCAAGCGTCGGCTCTAAAGTCCGAGGAGGGTGCGCAGCCGGACCGTAACGTTCGACGTCTGGCCCGCGGCCACACTGACGGTCTGAGTACTGGTCTTGTACAGCGCGGCGCTTGTGGTCAACGTGTACGTGCCAGCCTTCACAGCCTGGAACGTAAAGGCGCCGTTCCCATTCGTCGTCGTCGTGAGACCTCCCGGGCTCAACGAGACGGTCGCACCGGAAATTGGAGTGCCGAGCAGGTTGCTAATGACTGTTCCCGTGATCACGCCCGGTGCGGGCTCGAGGCGAAAGTTGAGGGCAGCCCAGCCGCCTGCCGGCACGGTAACGGTTTGCGTTTGGGCTACGTATCCGCTGGCCGACGCCGTCACGGAGTAAGTCCCCGGAGACAGTGTCAGCGTATAGCTCCCCCGGGCATCCGTCGTGGTTGACGAGGTGAGCGCCTTAACCTTGGCGCCGGCGATTGGCGACGCGCTCAGGGCATCGGTCACCGACCCGCTGATCCCGCTATTCGGGATTGGGGTCGGGGTGGGCGTCGGGGTAGGCGTCGGGGTAGGCGTTGGGGTGGGAACCGGGATCGGCGTCGGCGTAGGAATCGGGGTGGGCGTCGGCAACGGAATCGGGGTGGGCGTCGGCAACGGAAT
>VBEW01000174.1 GCA_005889225.1 Chloroflexota bacterium
TTGCCGTTCCCAACACGAGCGACGAGATCGGCAAGCTCGCGATCGCCTTCAACCAGATGGCCGCCGGCATCGACCGGGCGTTCGAAGTCCGCCGCCAGTCCGAAGAGGAAATGCGTCACTTCGTGGCGGACGCGTCGCACGAGCTACGTACGCCACTAACGTCGATCGCCGGATACATCGACGTGCTCGGCCGTCGCCAGAATGTCGACTCGGAAACGCTCCATGAGTCCCTGCACGCCATGCAACAGGAGAGCAACCGGATGACCCGGCTGGTCAACGACCTGCTCACGCTCACGCGCATCGAGACGGGGACCACGCCGGACCGCCAGCGTTTGCGGCTCGATACGTTTCTTACCAAGGCACTCGATGAGCTCCGCCTGGGCGAGCACGGGGTAGTCGAGTCGCGCGACATCCAGCCCGGGATCACCGTCGAGGCTGATCCCGAGGCCCTAACCCGGGTCGTCAGGAATCTTGCCCAGAACGCGATCAAGTACGCACCCGGGGCGGCGCAGCGCTGGAGCGTCTTCTCGGTTAACGGTCAGGCGGCGATCCGGTTGGAGGACACCGGTCCCGGCATCTCACGCCAGGATCTCCCCCACATCTTCGAGCGCTTCTATCGAGGCGACACCGCGCGCGATCGCTCCGCCGGAGGGTCCGGGCTTGGCCTTGCTATCGCCAGGTCGCTTGTCGAGCTCCATCACGGCCGCATCGAGGCCCAGAGCGAGCCGGGAAAGGGGGCAACCTTCACCGCCTGGCTTCCGTTGGCGACCGAACCTAACGCTTGAGTCGAACGATCGCCGAAATTTCGACGGGAACGCCGAGCGGCAACTCGCTGGTCCCCAGCGCCTGCCGGGTGTGCCGGCCCCGCTCGCCGAAGACCTTGTAAATCAGGTCGGATGCGCCGTTGAGCACCTTCGGTTGCTCCTCGAAGCCCGCCGCCGAGCGGACGAAGCCACTTAGCTGGATGAACTGCTCCACCTGATCCAGCGACCCGGCAACCTGCCGGACCAGCGCCATGATGTTCAGGGCGCAGATTTCGGCGGCCCGGGCGCCGTCTTTCAGACTGACGTCGCCCCCCACCACGCCGCGAAACTTGACCTCGCCGTTCCAGCTGGGAATGACTCCCGAGGTGTAGAGCAGCTCACCCACCTGCTGAACCGGAACGTAGGACGCCAGCGCCTTCGGCGCTTCTGGAAGCTCGAGGCCGAGCGCGCGCAGCGTTGCCTCTGGCGAGTCCACGTTCAGCATCCGCCTCGACCGGGTGGTAAGCAGGCGCGATCGACCTCCTGGGCCCGCTCTCGACGGGCCGTAGCCACGAGGGTAGCCCGGCCGGTCGGCAACCGCCAGCGTGAAGCGGTGAAAGGATGGTTAACGGCGCGGGCCCGCGCGTAACAAACGGTCACGAACGATATGAGCCGGGGCCGTCGCGACGCAGCCGCCAGCGCCGAGCCAGGACGACGGCAACCAGCACCAGCAGGACGGCGGCGGCGACGGCGTAGCTGGCAAAGGCCGGCGCGCCGCTGGAGCGGCGGACGGGGACCGACCCGGCCGAAGTGGGACGGGGCGCGGTCGACGGCGCAAGACTGGCCGAGGGTGCCGTCGTGGGCGTCACACCGGCAACGGTGGCGGCGGGGTCCGCGATTCGATATGCCCCGGCGGAGCCATCGGTCGGATTCCAGGCGGCGGCCACTACCTGGGCGGGGTTGAGTGGCTGGAGGGCGAGCGCGGTGATTCGAGGCTTGCTTGGCAGGCCGGCGCCGAATGTGCTCCAGCTGGCGCCCCGGTCCAACGAACGGAAGACGCCGCCGGTACCCTGGTCGCCGTCACTGCCTACATAAATCTGGTCGGGATTTGCCGGGTTGAAGGCCGCGATATTGAAGTCACTCGATGGGAGGCCCGCCAGCGGGCTCCAGGTCACCCCGCGATCATCGGTGCGAAAGAGGCCCGCAGAGGTCCCGGCCAGCACCGGCGGATCGGTGCCTCCCGATGGCCCGGACGCCACCGCCAACGCCGCGACGATAGCGTCGCCCGGGAAGTTGCCCTTGACCACAGCCCAGCTGCCACCCAGTCCCTCGGTCTTCAATAAATACCCGGCGCCGGCGGTGCCGTTGTCGGCACCGGCAAACAGGGTGAACGCGTTTGCCCTGGCGAGCACGGCCACCGCCGCAATGCTCAAGGTCTCCAGGCCGAGAGAATGCCATCCGACGGCGCCATCGTCGGAGTAGTAGACACCCTGCGCCGTTCCGGCGACGATGAGGCCGCTGGCCAGGTCGATCGACCGCACGTCAAGGTTGTTCAGTCCCTGGCTCTGCGCGGTCCAGGTCTTGCCTTCGTCGATGGACTTGTACAGGCCTGCCGTCTGCGTTCCGGCATACACCGTTGCCGGCTGTTGCGGGTCGAAGCGGACGACCCAGGCGCCGTCGACACCGGCGATGACACGGCTCCAGGTAGCGCCGGAGTCGGTGCTGCGCAACACGCCTCGACCCTGGGTGGCCATCAACAGGATCGATGGATGAGCCGGGGCGGCCGCGATCGACCACACCGGCCGGTCCGGCGCTCCGGATTGCTGCGCGCCCGTCGACGTCCAGCGGGTGTCCGCCCCGGTCGCGGTAGTGAGGGTGACGAGCAACCCGGCGGCCAGCGTGATGGGCGTTAGCAGGGCGATTCGGCGCGTAAATCTCACGTGGGTGCCCGGAAAAACGGTGTAAGGATAGCAGACGATCTCCGCCGCGCCCCGCAAATTTGGACGCAGCGTCCACCGTCAGGCCTGATTCGAGAGAACCTCGACTACAATGCTCGACGTGCGACAGCTCTGGCGAGGGCTGCACGGCGTCCCGCAGTTGCTCCTGGTGCAGCCAGACCAGCTCGGTTACGACCTGGCTTACGCACTTGCGCTCTTGCCCCTCGTGGTGGCCGGTATTGTTTTCTTTCTCCAGGATTCCATCCTCCTGTTTGCCATCTCCTTCCTCGCCGGCATTGTCTGCCTGCTCGCGCTTCAACTGGCTCGCCTGACCTTCGGACTTCCTGCGTGGATCGGTTTCAAGGCAACCCACCCGCTGGTGGCAAGCATGCTGATCGCCTGTTTCTTCTCCCCGCGGACGCCGGCGTGGGTCGCCGCGTCGTTGGTCATCTTGTTCGTCGTCATCGACACCGTTCTCTGGCCGCAGCTCCAACGCGTCATGCTGCACCCCGCGCTCATCGTTTTCGGCATCCTGTTCATCATCCAGCGGCAGCTCGGGGTTGGCTTTGTCAATCCGTTCGATGGACGACACCTCGAGGATCCGCTGGTGCTCTGGTACAAGCTCCAGATCGTCATCGACCCGGTGAAGTTGTACGTCGGCAACGTCCCGGGGCCGATCGGGGTGACATCGGCGGGCGCCGTCCTGATCGGCGTCATCTATCTGTGGTACACGCGGAAAATCTCCCTGGGCGTGATCGCAGGATTTCTCTGCGGGGTAGCTGCCGTGGCGCTTGCCATTCGCTCAGACCTCGGCTTTCAACTGGCCTCCGGACCTTCGGTCTTCCTCGCCGGGTATGTCGCCGCCGACCGCCGCCGGGTACTGTTATCCGAGCGATTCACCTTCGTCTTCGGCCTGGTGGCCGGCGGCGTGACCATGATCCTGCGCTGGTACGGCGAGGGTCAGCAGGCCGCCTGGCAGGGTTTCCTGTTGGTCAGCGCTGTAGTCACGGTGATCCTGCGCGTGCAGGCCATGCTGCGGCACCGCGCACGCGGGACGAGCCGCCCGGCTTCGGTCCGGACGTTGAGTGTCGAGTCCGGCGAGCCGGACCCCCACCGGCTGTGGGCCCCGGTGCGCCCACAGGTGCGGCAACCGGCGATGGCCGCGTCGCCGGTCACGACCGCCTACAGTCGCGGAGCGGCCGTGCGCCCGGTCCGATCGTTCGAAACCCAGAGCGATTCCAATGACCTGGTACGGCAGATGCGCAGTGCGGCGACCCGCAGCCGTCCGCTCGGCGGTCTCGGCGCAAGTCCGTTGCTGCTCTTGCCGGCGTTGCTGATCGTCAATCCGGTCGGGCTATGGCTGACCTGGAGCAGTCCGTCGATCGGCCGCTCGACCAGGCTGCTGCTGAGCGCCGTATCGGTGCTCTGGTACCTAGGGGTGGCTGGTTTGGTGTTCGCGCTGACGCATCGTTAAGGCTGCGGGACCGCCCCGCATCCAGATCGTCTGGTCGCGCGAAGGGCCGACCGAGACGATATCGATCGGTGCCGAAAAGAGCTCGCTGAGCCGATCGATGTAGCGGCGGGCTGCCTTCGGCAGGTCCTCCGGACGACGGACGCCGGCGATCGACGAGCCCCAGCCGGGTAACTCTTCATAAACCGGCTCGCAGTGCTTGAGATGGCTGATATTCGACATCGGGTATGCCTGGAGCTCGCCCTTACTGAGGTAGCCGGTGCAAATCCGAATCGGATCGAAACCATCGAGCACGTCCAACTTGGTGAGGGCAATCGAGCGAATCCCGTTGAGCGCTACGCTGTAGCGGGCCACCACCGCGTCGAACCACCCGACCCGCCGCGGGCGGCCCGTGGTGGTGCCGTACTCGACACCGACCTTGCGAATTTGCTCCCCCAGGTTGTCTGCCAGCTCGGTGGGCATCGGCCCGTAGCCGACCCGGGTCGTGTACGCCTTGAAGACGCCGATCGTCAGATCGACGGCGCTGGGTGGGATGCCCGAACCCGTCAGCGCGCCGCCGGCGGTCGGCGAGGACGACGTCACGTATGGATAGGTCCCGAAGTCGAGATCGAGCATGCTCCCCTGTGCACCCTCGAGCAGAACGCGGCCATTTCGCGCCAGCGCATCCTGGACGACGGGGAAAATATCTTTGATATACGGGCTGAGCCGTTCGCCGTACGCGGTGTACTCGTCGAGGATGGCCTGCCGATCCAATGGTGCAACGTGATAGAGCTCTTCCAGGATCGGGTTCTTGATCTTGCCGAGGACGAAGGTCAGCTTCTTTTCCAGGAAGCGCGGCTTGAGCAGGTCGCCGGCGCGAAACCCGATGCGCCGGATCTTGTCGGCGTAGGCCGGACCGATCCCGCGCCAGGTGGTGCCCAGCCGGTCGTCACCGCGCTGCTCCTCTTCCAGCTTGTCGAGGATGGGATGCCAGGGCATGATCAGATGGGCGCGGTCCGAGATCACCAGCCGGTCGATGCTGATCCCGCGCGATTGGACTTGCTCCATCTCCTCGAGCAGCACCCGCGGATCCAGCACCACACCGTTGCCGACCACGCAGGTGGTCGTCGGATAAAGAATGCCCGAAGGAATCAGGTGAAACCGGAACTCCTGGCCGGCGTTGACGACGGTGTGCCCGGCATTGTTGCCGCCCTGGGAGCGAATAACCATGTCCGCCTTC
>VBEW01000011.1 GCA_005889225.1 Chloroflexota bacterium
CGCCGAGGTCTCCGGTCAGCATGCCCGCCCAGGACACGTCGGCCAATGGGGCCCCGAACGCCTTCGCGATCCCCTCTTCGACGAGCCCGGCCCGAAGCCCGATGCGCAGGTCGCCGGTGAGGATCTTGCCGATGTACTTCGCTTCGCGCGGCGTCAACCGGTCGAGCAGCTCGCGCAGCGCCTCGGTCTTTTTCTTGACGGTTCGCTGCTCATACACCCGTACCAATGTTTCGTGCACGTCCCGGAGCGACGTCGGGCGGGGATGGGTGTGGCCTGCCAGGACTTCCTCGATGACATCGCCGACATCGCTGTGTCGCATGTAGGACTCTCCCAGCGCGTCCTCGTCGACCTGCGCCAGATCGCATACCGCGTTGCGGATGACGGCATAGCCGAGGTTCAGCTTTCGTTGATCGCGATCGGCGAACGGCCGGGCGGTGAAGTACACCGCCGCGAGCGGCAGCGTCTCGTCGTCGAGGGTGGCGAAGTATTCGCCGAGTAGCCGCGTCTTTTCCAGCTTGCTGCTGGTGGCACGGATTGCCTCGCCGGTGCGAGCGAATGCCTCCATGGACGAGCTAGCCTTGCTCTACCTGGTCGGGGGGCGGGGCGGTGATTGTCTCGCCGGCGTTGTACCGGTCGAAGGTCAGTGTGATGTTCTGCCCGCCGCTCTGAGTCTCGATGTATTTGATCGGGTAGCCGTCGCTCTCCCTGATGTAGGCGTCGAAGGTGTTGCCCTCCTTGTCCTTGGCGGTCGCATGCCAGGCCTTGCCCTGTGGGAGGTTTACCTCGCCGACATACTTCTGGTCACTGGCGCCGCTGAAGGCCGTCGGATCGAAGCCCGACGTGCTCTTCGACGCCACCCACTTCGGGCTGCTTGGCGTCAGGCCATAGTTTGTGCCATCCAGCGAGATCTCTTCGATTGTGAGCGTCTGACCACCGACCGTCGCCTGGAACTTGAAGTGTCCTTGCGGCTTCGGCTTGTAGACGAGGGCACCGTCGCCGACGAGTTGCACGGTAACCCCGTTATCCGTGATCTTCCCGGTCACCTTGAAGTGTGCGTCCTTCAAGTTGGACTGTTGCGGCTTGGCCAGCACTTCCTTCGCGCTCGGCGGCGGCGCGGGTGTGGGAATGCCGCAGGATGCGGCCAGCAGGCTCGCCGTCGCCGCCAGCACGATGAACCGGCGTGCCAGCTTAGCCCTGCACCACCTGTGATGCCGGTGGCGGTGAGATCGTGACCCCAACGTTGAACTTGTCGAAGGTCAGCGTGAGGGCGTTGGACTGCTGCGCGATCAGGTACTTGAGCGGGTAGCCGTCGCTCTCGCGGATCCATCCTTCAAAGGCATTGCCGTCTTTATCTTTGGCCGTCGCATGCCACGCCTTGCCCTTCGCCAGGTTCTCTTCGCCGACGTACTTGAAATCCGAAACGCCGCTGAAGCTTGCCGGGCCGAGGCCGGAGGTCGTCGTCCGTGAGGTCCACTTGCCGGTGCCCGGATCGCTGAAGGTGTAATCCTTTCCGTTGATCGAGATGTCCTCGTAGCTGATCTTTCGCCCGGCGACCGTGGTCTGGAACTTGAACCGGCCTGCGCCCGGAGCCTTATAGATCAGCTCGCCGTCGCCAGCCAGGTCGACCGACACGCCCTGCTCCGTGAACTTGCCGGTCACGATGAAATGGGCGTCCTTGAGCTTGGCGTGGAGCGGCTTCGCCAGGATGTCCTTGGCGCTCGGCGGACCTAGGGGGGTGCCCGGGCCACCGCACGCGGTCAGCGCCGCCGCGCCGAGGAAAATGGCCGCCAGCCGCCGGATCGCCGGCCGGGTCACTGCTGGATGTCCGAGGCCGGCGGGGCGCTGATTGTCTCGCCGGTGTTGAAGCGGTCAAAGGTGGCGGTGAACGTCGACCCCTGCGACCCACTCGCGTATTTCAGCGGATAGCCGTCGCTCTCCCGAACCCAGGCTTCGAATGGGTTGCCGCTGTCATCTTTGGCCTTGACGTGCCAGGCTTTTCCCAGGGTTAGCGACTCCTTGCCCAGGTAACTGGCGCCGGTGCCCTTGAAGGAGCTGGGATTGGAGGACGTCGTGCTCGATTTGACCGTCCAGCGTGGATTGTCCGGCGACAGGTCATATTCTTTTCCGCCGATGATGATCTCCTCGAATTTCAGGTTCTGACCGGCGACGGTCGTTTGCATCGTGAATTTCGAGGCTTGTTGCGGCTTGATCACGATGATCCCGTCGCCGGTGGCGTCGAACGCGATGCTCCCGCTGACGATGTGCGCCACCAGCGTGAAATGGGCATCCTTGACGTTCGCCTTGTCAGGCTTGTTGAGGATCTCTTGAGCGCTCGGCAGCGTCGCCGGACTGGCGGCGTTTCCGCAGGCCGACAGCAGCAGGACGGCCGTCGAGAGCACGAGGCTACGGCGGGCGATCACGTCGCCTATCCTAACGGGCACTCCCTGCGCCGCCAGCCGCGCGCTCGCGGCAGTCGGTCCTGGGGTCTGGGCTGGTTAAGCCCCTTCTTTTACCTCGACGATGTCGTCAGCCAGCAGGCCGTGCGCCTCGCGGTGGACGGATACCGCTGCCTCTTTGGTGGGCGCCTCCACCAGGCAATACACGCGACCGTTGGCCTCATTGAACCAGTACTTCAGGTAGTTAGCCCCGTGTTTCTTCTGGACCTCGAGGTCCCGCTTGTGCGCGCCCGCGACGGCGTCTGCGGTCAGGCCATCGACCTTCTCGTGCGTATCCATGAACAGCGGCATGCGATTATCCCTCCTTGCTTCTGTCTCTTCCCCCCACAAACGGCAAGCCGACGCTAGCACCGCCGGTCTGGGGGTGTCAAGCCATCCGGCGCCATCGTAGGCTGACACGGTGGGCGTCGATCGGCGGGCGGCGGAGGGATTTGGGCGGGCGGCCGCCGCATACGAGCGCGGCCGGCCAGGTTACCCGCAAGCCGCCATCGATTGGATGGCCGCGCAGCTCGGCATCGGGCCGGGCTCCACGGTCGTCGACCTCGGCGCCGGCACCGGGAAGTTCAGCCGCATGATGCACGCCACCGGTGCCCGGGTCATCGCCGTCGAGCCGGTGTCGGCGATGCGGGTCGAGCTCGCCCGCGCGGCCCCCGGGGTCGAGGTGCTGGATGGAACCGCCGAGGCGATCCCCTGCGTGGATGCCTCCGCCGATGCGGTCACGGCGGCGCAGGCGTTTCACTGGTTTCGCGGCGCTGCGGCGCTGCGCGAGATCCACCGCGTGTTGCGCCCCGCCGGTGGGCTGGGCTTGATCTGGAACCGGCGCGATAAGCGCGATCCCCTGCAGGCCGCGATCGATGCGATCATCCGCCCGCATCGTGGTCGGGCACCCAGCCACGAACGCGATCAGTGGCGCGAGCCGATGCTGGCGAGCACGCTGTTCCGGCCGGCCGGCGAATGTCGGTTCCACCACGAGCAGACGGTCGACCTCGACGGCCTGGTGGACCGCGTCCTGTCGATCAGCTTCATCGCGACCTTGCGCGACGACGAGCGCTCAATGGTCGCCGACCAGGTGCGATCGCTGGTTGACCAGTCGCCGACCAGGCTGCCTTATCTCACTGACGTCTTTCTCTTCCAGCGGCGCTAGGGTTCGATCTCCTCGAGCAGCGTGCCGGGCGGAAGCGTGGGCGGAGCGATGATCTCCTGGATGCTGAAGATCGTTTCGATCAGCTCGGCGGTCCGCATCCCTGATTGAAGGCGATCGATCAGCGACCGCTCGACCCCGGCCGAGCCCGTCAGGTGGATGCGTAGCTCGGCTAGGGTTGGCTCGTAATCGTCGGGAACCAGCTGCACATCTTCGAGATTCAACTCCTCGAGCTGGTTGAGGAGCCGGTCCGTCAGGCGTCGCGGCTCGA
The DNA here is from genome assembly GCA_005889225.1 of Chloroflexota bacterium. Classification (GTDB taxonomy): domain Bacteria; phylum Chloroflexota; class Dormibacteria; order CF-121; family CF-121; genus CF-13. The sequence continues at coordinate 3,869 of VBEW01000011.1, forward strand.
CGAGCCTGGCTAGCCGGCGCTCCTGCTCGAAGCGCTCGGCTTCACGGATTTCGTGATTGGCGGTCGCCAGTGGTCCCACGGTGCATCCTCCCCTTCAGGAAGTCCTCCTGCGACACGAAAAATATCCCTTCGCCGGTGGACCGTCAAGACGGGGATAGAGTTTGCAATCGGCCGCGCAAAAGATCAGCTCGTGGCGGGCGGAAACCTCCAGCGGGTGGGGGAGCCGGTGAAGTCGGACTCGGTGAGGCCAAACGCCCAGGTCGGTCGGACACGGAAGCAGGCGTTCGACGGCAAGCTGAAGAACTCGATCGAATACGCCGTTCGGTACTTCTCATTGGTCCGGGCGACGAAGGCGGCGATCGCCGCCGGGTCATCGATCAACTCGGCCTCGCCCTCGATGACGACCGGCTCGTAGGCGTTGTCCGTGGTGATGGCTCATTGGGGTCGATTGGCGAGGTTGCGCGCTTTGCGCGACGCGCGGCTCGAACTGAACCAGAGCGCCTCATCGACCCAGACTCCCCAGACGGGCATGACGTGTGGACGGCCGTTGGGCCAGACCGTTGCCACCCAGTAGTCGTGCGACCGTTCGAGACGCTCGCGCGCCCACGACCAGGGCAGCAGTCCAGTGCCCTGGCCGGCGTCGAGGACGCCGTAGCCGGGCATGTGTGGCCGGCTGCCAATCGGCTCGGTCATGCCTACGTCCAGTGGAGCTGACTGCGCTCAGACCAGTATTGATCACGGGGCTCGGCCAGCTGCTCAAGCCCTTCCAGCTCGTGCTCGGTCAGGCGCGTCTGCAGCGCCCTTACATTGCTCGACACCTGGTCACGGGTGACGGCGCCGGACAGGACGACGTCGGCCCAGGGGTTCGCCAGGGCCGCAGCGATCGCTTGCCTATCGCGATCGGCGAGCCGGCCGTTAGCCAGCGCCTCCTTGATGATGACGCCCCACCCCGCATCGTGCGCATCGTTCAGCGCCGGACCGGCGGAGGGCTCCATCACGTTCCAGGTGGCCTGCACGCATTGGAAGGGGTTGACGCCATCGACCTCAACGGTGAGCGCCCGCCGGATGACCTCAGCCTGGCGCGGGCCGCTGACGGAGAGGCCGATCACGAGCCCGGTCGCGCGGAGGTGGTTCAGTTCGGCCAGCACCTCACGGTCCTCGAGCACCCTGCTCTCGAGGGTGGCCGAGTGGATCTGGTAGAGGTCGAGAAAATCTCCCAGCAGGGCTCGGCTCTCGGTGATCTGGCGCCGCAGCGCTGCCAGCGATTGGTCCTTCACCTCGTGCACCTTCGCGTCGATGCGCCAGTTGCCGACGTAGGTATAGCCCCATTTCGATCCCACCGTGACGTCGGTCGGCGAGCGTCCGCGCTGTTGAAGCCACGACGAGAGGAACTGCTCGGCGAAGCCGTAGGAGCGGGCCGCATCGAAGTAGCGGATGCCGGTGTCATAGGCGGCGCTGAGCACCTCGTGCGAGCGCCGTTCCAAGGTGTCCACGCTCCGGTCCGAACCGAGGTCGTGATCGCGGCCGAGGGTGATGTACCCGGGCCGGCCGATGGCGGCGAGCCCGAAACCGATGGGGGTCACGGAGAGCCCCGTTCGGCCGAGCGGCCGGCGCTCCAGGGGTGTCGGGGCGGCTCTGGCTACGGCTCCCTGAGGATCCGTGCTTTTTCCTCCTCGAACTCCGCCTCCGAAAGCACGCCGGATGATCGCAACTCGCCAATCTGCCGCAACCGCTCGTACCGATCAGGGGTGCTGGGTGGGGTAACCACGGAGAGCTTGGGAAATGTCGCTCGCTTCGCGGCGTCCGTCATCGCCGAGATATCCGCGCGGATCCGTGCGCCATTGATGTGCGCAGGGAACGATGCCGGCGGCTCATCGATGCGGTTGACGACGATGGTGGCGAACCCGACCCAGTGCTTGCGAAGCTGGACATCCCGCACGTCGCTGAGCGGAATCGAGACCTGGGTGCGACCGGTCAGATCCGATGGGCAGATCAAGCGCTGCGTCGTCAGCACCAGCGAGATGGAGACACCCCAGTCCTTGGCCGTGCGCACCACAAACTCATCCTCGCCCAGCTGGAGCCCGCCGGGGAGCGGGACATCGGCGAGCGACGGAGGGAGGGGAGAGGTCTTTTGTGCCTGGGCGAAGTTCGCCTGGCGCCGGGCTTCACGGTCGGGCCGGTCAGCCATCGCTCAGGGAGACACCTTCTCCATCTGGCTGGCGCCGAGCGCCGCCGCTGCGACGCCATCGAGGTCGCTGTCGATGGAGGCCTCCACGGCCGCGATCACGGCACCCTCCACGAAGGGGGCGTTGCTGAGCAGCACGCGACCATCACCGCTGGGCAATTGCTCGATCGCCATCTGGGTACTGAGCACCGCGCTGCCCAGGTCGACGAGGACCAGGACGCCCTCGGACCCGCGGACCTCCTCGATCGCTCCCAGGATCGCGGTGGCGTCGGTGCCGAGCCGCCCATCCGCCGTCCCACCGGCGACCGCGATCTTCACCCGGCCCTGGGTCATCTGTCCGGCGAGCTCGCGCACGCCCTCGGCCAGCTGCCGGCTGTGCGAGACCAGAACCAGGCTAACCGTGCCCATAAGCCCTCGCCAGGATGTCGATCGGATGCGCCGACTGCGCGCCGGCGCCATGCTCAACCTGCATCCGGCAGGTCTCACAATCGGCCAGCACCGCGTCGCTTCCCGCGGCCTTGACGGCGGCGAAGAGCCGGCTGCCGATTGTCATTGAGAGGTCGTACTTCTCGACCTTGACGCCGAATGTGCCCGAGATGCCACAGCATCCCTCATCGACTTCTTCGAGCTGCACCCCAGGGATCAGGCGCAGCAGTCGCATCGCGGGGTAGCCGATGCCGTGGGACTTCAAGTGGCAGGGGGCGTGATAGAGCAGCCGCGTCGTGACAGGCTGAAAGTCCAGGTTGAGCTCGCCGGCCTCGTGCAGCATCCACAGGTACTCGCAGATGTCGTAGACGCGCGCGCCGACCTGCTCCGCGCCGGGAATGTCGAGCAAGTGGCTGTAGTCATGCTTGAGCATCAACCCGCAGGACGTCGAGCTGGCGATGATGTCGACCCCCGGCGGCAGGCCGTTGAGGCGGCGGACATTCTCAACCCCGTATTTGCGGGCCAGGTCCATGTTTGCGTTGACCACGGCGGGAATGCCGCAGCACTGCTGCTTGGGGACGATCACATCGATGCCGTTGCGTTCGAGGATGGCGACCACCTGCTCTCCCAGGCGCCGGTCGTTGTAGTTGACCCAGCAGCCGTAGAAGTAGGCCACCGTGCGGTGAGTGGCCAGGCCCCCCCTCCCTGACCCTCCCCCACGAGGGGAGAGGGAATTGCGCTTGAACCAGCGCTCGAAGGTCAGCCACTGATAACGCGGCAGCGGGCGCTTGTGATGGATCCCCAGCACGCGCTCCATCACCAAGCGGACTAACGGGTTTCGATTCCCGAAATTGGCGAGGGGCGCCGTCATACTCCCAAACCGGCTGAGCAGCCGGGTGTGGCCCAGCACCCAATCGCGGAGCGTGCGGCCTTTCTCCTCGGCGCCCTTGTTTTGCGCTCGCCGGATGTATTCCTGGATCGTCACCTGCGAGGGGCAGGTGACTTCGCAAAGCTTGCAACCGGAGCAGAGATCGAGCCCCGCGGTGACCGCGGCCTCCGGCTGTGAGCGGTAGCGCTCGGATTCGGGACCCAGGAACTTGGGCCCGCGAAAGATCTCAGTCGAGCGCGCGACCGGGCAGACCGTGTTGCAGGCGGTGCACTTGGTGCAGGCTTCGACCGGTGCCGCCTCCTCCACGGTATCGGAAAACGTTCCGATCTCTTCGGTGATCATGCCGCCATCGCCTCCTTCGCCGCTCGATAACCGGTCGCAATCGCCAGCCCGCCGCGGGACTTGGTGCCGACGGGGTCGTAGCCCGCGATCGCGCCGCCCGCCACGAACACGTTGCCGGCCAGCGGACGCCCGGCGTCGTCGCTGGGCTGCAGCCGGTCGGTGACCGGGTAGCCGATGGACGCGAATGGCTGTGGCTTGAACAGCGATTCGTCGGTTCGCTCGGTCGGCACGGCGTGGTGAGCGAGCGATTGGCGAAAGAAGGGGTCGACCACCGTATGGACGCCCGCTCGCAGCGCGCCGTCGACCGTGTCCTCGATCGCCAGGACGTAGGCGCGAGCGTCGATCGGCTGCTCGCGGCCGGCCGACTTGAGGAAGATGCGACGGCACCGCCCATCGCTGACCTCGGCCTCATGCGCTGGAGCGGCCCAGATCATCTCGACGCCCGATTCCTGGATGTGTTTGCGCAACCGATCGAAGAGGCGAAGGCCGAGCACGGATGGCGGCAGTGTCGGAATCTCGAAAACCGGGTGGCCGACCTGGGTCGCAAAGCTCGAGTGGATATCGCTGTCGTGGGTCAGGCCCAGCACCGCCGGCACGCCGAGGCGATGGCCGTCGACACTGATCTCGCGACGGATCCGGCTCGCAACCTCCTGCCGGAAGGCCTTGTCCTCGAAGCTGCGGGCGAGATCGATCGACGTGAATAGCCTCGACGCGTCAAATCCTGGGAGCGAAACGCGAATGGCCCGGACCGACCCCTCGCCCCGTCCCCAGGACCGCGACAGGTTGGATGCGGCCAGCTCAGGCACGAAGTCCTCGTAGCCATGAAAGCCACAGAAGACGATCGGCTCGTCGCGTCGCAGATCGCCCGGGGCCATCGAATCCGGAACGAGGCAGCTTGGTTTCGGCGTGCCGATGGCGGTGGGGAGGAGGAGGTTGTGAGCGAGGCTGCCCTGCCAGCTGAATCCGGCTGCGCGCAGCCATTCGATAAGGAGCGTAGTTCCGGAGCGGAGCGCGTCCAGGCCGGCGACCGCGTAGGGATGGTCGGGATGATCCGCGATCAACTGCGCCACGCCCGCCTCGGGTTGTTCCACCGGCTGCGTGGCCGTCAGGTCGGAATATCCAAGCACGTCGACGGTCGCATAAGTGAAGTAGAGGGAGGTGAGTCCCGGCCAGATGAGAACAGGGTTCCGGCCCGCCTGTTGGAGAGTGCGAGTGGCGACCAGCGCCGCCAATCCCGAGCCGACCACGGCGATGTCGGCTCTCATCGCTGACTGGCGACCTCAGCTTTCTCGACACCCCCACCCTGGCCCTCCCCCTGAGGGGGAGGGAAATGGCCGGCCGGGGCAGTAGATTTTTCTAGCATCAGCTGGCGGTCGAGGTTGAACAGCTCGAGGTGCAGGCCGGCCGTGACCTGGGCCTGCCGCAGCTGGCTGCCCCAGAAGACGTGCCGCACGCCGCGCCAGCGCGTTTCCAGCAGATCGGCCATCGCGCGGGTCGCCGCCGGACCGTCCTGGTGGCGGTCGGTCACCAATCGACCAGCCAGCCGATAGGAGCAGACCGCCGCCTGGCAGGGACCCATACCGGTCCGCGTGCGACGGCGAATGTCTTCGAGCGTGCGGACGGCGGGATCCTCGAACCAGGGCGCAACGTCCTGCGGCCGGACAAGCTCGCACTCGCACACCAACGGCTGAAGCGCGAGCTCGTCGCCGTGCGGCTTGGGAACGCCGACTTGCGCCGGCCGGTGGCGCAGCTGGTCCAGCTCGTCGTCGCGATCGTTGAGCGGGACGCCCGCGGTCGCGCAGGGCATCGTTACGCCAAGCCGGCGCGCGACCAGGTCGGTGACCCGCTCGGCCATCAACCGGTAGGTCGTCACCTTGCCGCCCACGATGCTGGCAAACCCGGCAATCCCGTCGCGCTGCTCGTGGTCGATCACGGCAAAGTTGCGGCTCATTTCGCGGCCCTCGGCCTCGGCGCCCAGGTCGTAGAGCGGCCGCACGCCGGCATAGGCGCGCATCGCCCGCGCGGTGCTGACGCCGTCCGCCATCAGCGATCCTTCCTCGATCATGTGTCGCACCTCTTCCCATTCGATGGGCAGCACCTCCGGGTGGGGCACCCTGACGGCCGTGGTGCCGAGGATGGCGACGCTCAACGCGGGAACGATGATGTCGCCGTCGCCCGGCTTGTGACAGCGATTGATCGTGGCATGTGCCACCCGATGAGACAGCACGACCATCACGCCTTTGACCGGAACGACTTTGACTTCGACGTCGAGGAGCTTGGCCACGAATCCGGCCCATGCGCCGGTCGCGTTGATCACCGCTTTGCAGCCGATCGTGGTCTCTTCTCCGGTCATGGTGTCCCGTGTCAGCACGCCGGTTACCCGATTACCATCGCGATTGAAGCCGGTGACCTCGGTATAGGTGCGCACCTGCGCTCCTCGGCGACGCGCGGATTCAACGTTGCCCATCACCAGGTAGAAGGGGTCCAGGTGGCCGTCTTCGGGAATCCAGAAGACGGTGCGGACCTGCTTGGAGAGAGCCGGCTCGCGACGGCGCGCCTCTTCGACCGAAATCCGCTCGCAGCTGATGCCCGCTTTGCCACAGCCCTCCACGAAGCGAGGAACCCACGCTTCGTCCTCCTCCGAAACCGAGACGAAGTAGCCGCCGGTGTCCTCGATCGTGGTCCTGGCAATTCGACGGAGAATGCGGCCTTCCTCGACGCACTCGATGGCGGCGGCCAGGTCGTTGACGCAATAGCGTCCGCCCGAGTGCAGCAGGCCATGCGACCGGCCGGTGGTGCCCGAAGCCAGGTCGCCCTTTTCGACCAGCACCGCATCAATGCCGCGCATGGACAGGTCACGGAGCACCCCGGCGCCCGTTGACCCGCCGCCGATGACGACAACCCCGGTCGTGGTATCAGGCATTCAACAGAAAGGGGAAAGGACCGAGTGGCCCTTTCCCCTCATCCTACCCGGGCTTCTTACGACTTCGTGCCCGCGCCGACCGCCTCTTTTGCCGGCTCTTTCTCGACCCAATGCAGCGTCCGCTGCACCGCCTTCTTCCAACCCGCCAGTCCTTCAGCCCGTTGCTGCTCGGTGGACTTCGGCTTGAAGACTTTGTCAATCTGCCAGTTGTTGCGCAGCTCGTCGAGGGTGCTCCAGAAGCCGGTCGCTAATCCGGCGCCGTAGGCGGCGCCCAGCGAGGTCGTCTCCTGCACCGTGGGCCGGATGACGTCGACGCCGAGGATGTCGGCCTGCAGCTGCATCAGGAAGTTGTTCTTGACCGCCCCGCCGTCGACCTTGAGGGTGGTCAGCTTGACGCCCGAGTCGGCCTCCATGGCATCCGCGACTTCTTTGGTCTGATAGCAGATCGACTCCAGGGTGGCTCGCACGAGGTGGGCGCGATTGACGTACCGCGTCAGTCCCACCACGGCTCCGCGCGCGTACATGTCCCAATGTGGAGCGAACAACCCGGAGAATGCCGGGACGAAGTAGATGCCGCCGGAGTCCTCGACCGACTTGGCGATCTCCTCGGTCTCCGCCGCATCCTTGATCAGCCCCAGGTTGTCGCGCAGCCACTGGATCGCCGCGCCGGTGATGGCGATAGAGCCCTCCAGGGCGTAAATGCACTTGCCCTGCTCCAGGCCGTAGCCGGCGGTCGTCAACAGGCCGCTCTTCGAGGGAACCGGTGAGGTCCCGGTGTTGAGCAGCATGAAGTTGCCAGTCCCGTAGGTATTCTTCGCCTCGCCGACCGAGTAGCAGGTCTGCCCGAAGAGCGCCGCCTGCTGGTCGCCGAGGTCGGCGCAGACCGGGACGACCCCGCCCACCGGACCGTTCGCCTTCGTCTGGCCGTAGAACTTCTTGTCACTCGAGGGCCGGATTTGCGGCAGCATGGCCCGCGGGACCTTGATCTTGCTGAGCAGCTCCGCATCCCAGTCCAGGGTCTTGAGGTCCATCAACATGGTCCGGGACGCATTGCTGTAGTCGGTGACGTGCGCCCCACCCTCGGGCCCGCCGGTCAGCCACCAGGTGACCCAGGTATCGATGTTGCCAAACAGCAGATCGCCGCGTTCCGCCGACGCCCGCGCTCCGGACACGTTGTCCAGGATCCACTGGATCTTCGGCCCGGAGAAGTAGGTGGCGACCACCAGGCCGGTCTTGGCCTTGACAGTCGGCTCGACGCCGTCGTCGATTAAACGCTGACAGATATCCCGGGTGCGCGTGTCCTGCCAGACGATCGCGTTGTAGACCGGCTTGCCGGTCTTCTTCTCCCAGACCACGGCAGTCTCGCGCTGGTTGGTGATCCCGATCCCGGAGATCTCGTCGGCCTTGATCCCCTTCTTTTGCATCGAGCCTTTGATCACGCGCTGGGTCTTCTCCCAGATCTCCATTGGATTGTGTTCAACCCATCCGGGCTTGGGATAGATCTGCTCATGCTCGAGGTAATCGGACGACACGACCGTGCCCTCGTGGCTGAAGACCATGAAGCGCGTCCCCGTGGTCCCCTGATCGACGGCTGCCGCGTACTTCTTCTCCGCCATCCCAGTCCTCCTTCGTTACGTGGTTGTCGTGGCTGCCCGCTGTGGAAGCACTGCCAGGCTATCGCTCAGGGCCCGCAGCATCAGGTACGACGAGGTGGCGCCGGGGTCCTGATGGCCGATGCTGCGATCGCCGAGGTAACTGGCCCGTCCCTTCAACGCTTTCAGCGGAATCGTCGCCTTCATCCCTTCCTCAGCTGCGTCTGCCGCCGCGGCCAGGACTTCTTCCAGCGGCGCTCCTTCGCCGAGATATTGCCGTGCTCGTTCGACGGCCGGCGCCAGTGCGTCGACCATCGTCTTGTCGTTGCGGTTGGCTTTGCCGCGCTCCTGAACGCCCTTGAGCCCGGCCTCAAGCGCGTCGACGAGCTCCGCGTCGGAGATCTCAGCCTTCCCATCCAAGGCCGCGCCGGCGCGGAGGAAAAACGTGCCGTAGAGGGGTCCACCGGCGCCGCCCACCGAGCCGACCAGCGCCATGCCGGTCGTCTTGAGCAGCGTGCCGGCGTCCTTGTCGCGGACCGGGGCCAGCTTGACCAGTACGGTCTGAAAGCCCCGGTCCAGGTTGATCCCGTGGTCGCCATCGCCGATGGCCGCGTCCAGGCCGGTCAGATATTGCTTCTGCTCGGCAACGATGCCGGCATAGCGTTCGAGCCAGGTGTAGAGCTGGGCGCTGCTCACCGCCATATCAGATCGTCAGACACCCCAGCGAAGCGCCGGCGTGTGAACTGGCGCGTCCCAGAATTTGGTTGTCTCCGAATCGAGCTTCAACAGCGTTACCGAGCAGCCCGCCATCTCGAGCGACGTGATGTACGAGCCGACCAGCCAGCGGGCAGGTTTGATCCCTTCTTTCTGCAAGTAGCGGCTGACGGCGTTGGCGACGACGTAGAGTTCGATGAGCGGCGTGCCGCCCATGCCGTTGACGAAGGCCAGCACCTCATCGCCCCGCTTGTACGGCAGGTCCTTGACCACCGTGCTGGTCAGGATCTCGGCGATCTCGTCGGCGCCCTTGAGTTTGGTCCGTTCCCTTCCGGGCTCGCCGTGGATGCCGATCCCCAACTCCATCTCGTCGTCGGCGATCTCGAACGTCACCTTGCCGGCCGCCGGCACGATGCACGAGGTGAGTGCCATCCCCATGCTGCGGCCATTCGCATTGACTTTCTTCGCCAGTGTGGTGACCGTCTCCAGGTCGGCGCCGGCTTCGGCGCAGCCGCCGACGATCTTCTCCAGGAGGACGGTGACACCCACGCCGCGACGCCCGGCCGTGTACAGGCTGTCCTGGACCGCGACGTCGTCGTTGGTGATGACCGCATTGACCTTGGCGCCTTCGCCGCGCGCCAGCTCGGCCGCCATCTCGAAGTTCATGATGTCGCCGGTGTAGTTCTTGACGATGTGCAGGACGCCGGCGCCGCCGTCGACGGCCGCCGTCGCCCGCGCCATCTGGTCAGGAGTCGGCGACGTGAAGACCGCCCCCGGGCAGGCCGCATCGAGCATTCCCCGCCCGACGTAGCCGCCATGCATCGGCTCGTGCCCACTGCCGCCGCCCGAGACAAGCCCCACCTTGCCCTTCTTGGGTGCGTCCTTGCGGATGATCACGTTGGGGTCGTACTCCACTCTGATCAAATCCCCGTGAGCCGCGGCCATCCCGGCGAGCGCGTCCTTCACCTCGGTTTCGGGAGTGTTGATCAGTTTCTTGAGTCTCGTCGTTACCGCTGCTTCTGCCATCGCTGCCTCCTCTTACTTGTTACCGGCTGTCGGCAAGACGCGTCCGAACACGAATCTCCCGATACCCTTCCCCATCAGTAGCCCCAGACCAATCGCCGCCAGGTTGATCCCCAGCGCCATCGGGTTGAAGGGCGGCGACAGCAGGGCAAGCAGCACGGCGCCGGCGGCCATGCCGCTCCCGCCGAGCAGCAGGATGCGGTTCAGCCGCTGGGTAGGCGTGCGGGCCGCCCGTGGGCGGGGCGAGGGTTCGATCCCTCGCCCCCCCGGGGCTTTTCCGAGCTGTCGACTGAGCCGTCGAGACACCGTCCTCCTACGCCCGCGCCCGCGCCGTCTCGGGTACCTTCGCGGTGTCCGGACCAACGGGAGCCGCCAGGTGCTGGTGGATGAACCAGTCGTAGACCCCTGCACCGAGAAGCGCGCCAACGAACGGGAACACCGTGGTGACGATGATGTTGAAATTCGGCCCCGGGATCGCGTTCGATCCGTACCCGACCAGCAGCATCCAGACGCGCGGACCGAAGTCACGCGCGGGGTTCAACGATGCCATCTCGATCGGGGCAAACAAGCCGACCAAAGCTGCCACGACGAAGCCGATCGCGATCGGCGCCAGGTTGGCCGCCGACGGCACCCGATCCTCGACAATTCCGAGGATGCAGATCAGCAGGATCGCCGTGATGATGATCTCGGTTGCGATACCGCGCCACATCGGATCCTGCATCGAGACGGCATCTCCGGTATACCCGACGAGCCCCGGGTGGGGCCAGTTGGCCGAGAAGATGAGCCCGCTCAAGATCCCGTTAGCGCCGCCTCGGACGATATGGCCGGTCTGCTCCGCCTTCAGGATGATCCCGTCCCAGACCAGGCTGATGGCCGCAGCCGCGAGAAACGCGCCAACCAACTGGGAGCCGATGTAGCCCGGCACCTTCGACCATGGGAAACCACGACGCCAGGCCAGGGCCACCGTTACCGCAGGGTTAATATGTGCGCCGGAAACGGCCCCGGCCGCATAGATGGCGAGCGTGACCGCGAATCCCCAGAACATTCCCGCCGCCAGCAGGCCAGCCTTGAAGCCGTTCCCGCCTGCCCCCGCCACGGCGAAGGCGACGAAACTATCACCGAGGAAAACTAAAAGGAATGTCCCCAGCACTTCGGCCAGGTATTTCTTAGTCCAGCTTTCGGATACCGCCATTATTCCTCCTCCTCTCTTTTGACCGAAATTCGCGTGTGCCCGGATATCGCGATGACGCCGTCATGACGGTCTCGGCCCCTGTGTTCACCTCCTTTGGCACGCAATAAAAAAGTCCTAACCTGCACGCTCCATCCGGAGCGCATAGGTCAGGACTTTTCCCTTCAGTGTCCCGCCAGTCGCCGCAGGTGTGTCATAGCACAGGTGACCGGACGTGTCAACCGCGAACGGGAATACGGATGAAGTCGAGCCAGACGTCGGGGCGCGAGCTGGCAACGACGTCGGCACCGGCCAATAGAACCTCCTTCGCCTGGGCGGCCGAGGTGACAAAGCCGGTGCCCCAGACCGGCGCCATCGTAGTCAGGCGAATCGTCGGCATGACCTGAGGAACCGCCACCGCCGGTGCGATCGCGATCGCGTAGGGTGCTGGCGACACGATACTGTTGAGCCCGGTCTCGAGCCCGGTCGAATCGAGGGCGTGGATCCGCTGCACGGTCCGCAACCGGAAGCGGCTGGCGTCTCGGAGTAAGTGGGGCTTCACGGAGAGCACTCCCGAAAATCCCAGGTCAGTTGCGAGAAAGGCCAACGCGGCGCTGTCACCGGCAAGCCCCTCTACGCCATCGAGATTGACGAAGATCGCGATACCCTGGCGGGCGGCGCTGACCAACGGGCCCAACATCGCCAGCAGGCTGCCGCGTTCCACGAGCACCTGGCGATATCCGAGGTCGAGTGCCTGGTTCAGCGAGCTGCCATCCCGGATCGCCGGCAACATCGCCCCCGAGAGGCCGGGTGTCCTCACGGCCAGAGGCTCGTCGTGCCGGTGCTGATCGCAACCGCTCCCCGCTCCAGTGCCGCATTGCGCTGCTCCGGCTCCGTCATGAAGCCGCCAACGATGATCGGCAGCGGGACCCTTGCCCGGATCCGATCGACCACCAGGGGAAAGATGACGCCGGGAAGTACTTCCACGATGTCGGGTCGCGCATGTTCCAGCGCGGCGAGCGCGGAGGGCACGGCCAGGTCGTCGTGGAGGAGCAGGCGCTGCATCGCGATCACCCGTTCGGCTTTGGCGGCCGCCACCAGGGCGCTGTGCGACGTGATGATGCCGTTGACGCCGATCTCACGGGCGAGGAAAGCGATCCCGGCGCGATCTTTCCCGAGCCCGGCGATCAGGTCGATATGGACGAACGCCAGCTTGCCCCGAGCCTGCACCGCCCAGACCAGGGGGCCGAGATGGAATGCGGGCGGGCGAAGAAAGAAAACGACCGGCACCTGCGAGGTCAGCGCGCGGGGCAGCTCCTCGGCCCGACTGACGACGGCCGCGACCGGAACGCGCGAAAAGGCGTCCAGGAGGCGGGTCACCGATCCGTCGACGGCGCCGATGCGGGCGGGCGGCACGACTATTCGAGTGGCCATCGCCACCTCCTCCTCGTCGCTAGCTTGAATTCTACGGCGGGATGGTGAGCCGCGAGCGAGCTTGACCGGATGGCCCGCGGGTTGCAGACTACACGCGGGGAAATCCCCGACCCTGACAATAGGAGAGGCGTGGAAGCTACAGCGGAGCGGCGGCTGACCATCACGAACAAGGTCGGCCTGCACGCCCGGCCGGCGGCGCTCTTCGTGCAGACCGCCGCGCGGTTCAAAGACACGCGGGTCGAGGTGGTCAAGGACGGCCTGGTGCGAGACGCCAAGAGCATCCTGGGCGTACTGACGCTCGGGGTCAGCCAGGGCACCATGATCACGGTGCGTGCGGAGGGCCCGCAGGCGGATGCGGCGGTGGCGGCCTTGACCGACCTGGTAAGCCGTGACTTCGACGAGTAGCGCGGCGCAGACGCAGCTTCGCGGCATCGCGGCGGCACCCGGGCAGGTCTTTGCGCCCGCCTGGCGATGGACCGAGTCACGCGTCCACGACTCAGGAGCTGATCTCACCGGCGAGACCGGAGTAAATCGCTTACAGATTGCGATTGAGAGCACCAAGGCAGCCCTGGCGACGAAAGCAAGCGGGCTCGAGGCCAGTGGTGCTGCGGCTGAGGCTGGGATTCTGAGGGCCCAGGCGCTCATGCTCGATGATCCGGCTCTGCTCGACGGGGCATCCAGCCTGATTCGAAACGGCCGGCCGGCCGATGCCGCCGTTGCTGAGGCGATGGCGCCGTTTGCCGAGATGCTGCGCGCATCAGACGATGAGGTATTCAAGGCGCGAGCCGCGGACGTCGAGGATGTGGTCGAGCAGCTCCGACGCGCCCTGCATGGGGTGAGTGATATGCCGCCTCCACCGGCGACGCCATCGATTGTGGTCGCTCGCGACCTCGCGCCGTCGCAAACCGCCGGACTGGATCGGACGCTGGTCGTGGGCTTCGCGACCGAACAGGGAACCGCGACCGCGCATACGGCGATCCTGGCGCGGGCGCTGGGGTTGCCAGCGGTTGTTGGGATCGCCGGGCTGGTGGACGCCGTCGTCGATGGACAACCGGTGCTGCTCGACGGCGACCGAGGGACGCTGGTCATCGACCCACCCCCGGAGGCCGTCGCCAATGTTGCGGGACCGACGCGATTGGTTGCCGATGCCGAGCCCGCCGTCACGAAGGACGGGCGGCGCATCGACGTTGGGAGCAATGCGGCCAACCTGGAGGACGCACATCGAGCCGCGGCTGCCGGCGCGGACGGCATCGGCCTCTTGCGGAGCGAGTTTCTTTTTCTCGGCTCCGACCGCTTGCCCACCGAGGCGCAACAGGTTGTCGTGCTCGAGCAGGTTATGCGTGCGATGGCGCCGCGGCCGGTGATCCTGCGCACCCTCGATGTCGGCGCTGACAAGCCGCTGCCCGCGCTCCCCCAACCCCCAGAAGCAAACCCCGCGCTGGGTGTTCGTGGTCTGCGTCTGCAACTGTTGCGCCGCCCCGACCTGCTGATGGATCAGCTGCGCGCGGCGCTGCGGGTGGCGCGTACACATCCCCTTCGATTGATGTTCCCGATGGTCTCGACCGTCGATGAACTGCGTCAGGCCAAGCAGATGCTGGCGGCCGCGGTCCGTGAGGTCGGGCAAGACGCCTCGCCGGCGCCACCCATCGAGCTCGGCATCATGGTCGAGGTGCCTGCTGCCGCGATCGCCGCCGATCAGCTGGCCAGGGAAGTCGACTTCTTCAGTCTGGGCACCAACGACCTGACCCAGTACGTCTTTGCCGCGGATCGCCTGAACCCGGACCTGGCGCCGCTCGCCGACAGTCTTCATCCGTCACTGCTCCGGTTGATCGATCAGGTCGTCAGGGCGGCGCACCGGGAGCGTCGCTGGGTGGGCGTCTGCGGCGAGATGGCCAGCGACCTATCGGCCGTGCCTTTGCTGATCGGCCTGGGCGTCGATGAGCTCAGCGTTCATCCGCCCCTGGTCGCTCGAATCAAGGCGACCGTTCGCGGGCTCGACGCGGCGGAGTGC
>VBEW01000159.1 GCA_005889225.1 Chloroflexota bacterium
GATGATGCTGAAGTCTTTCCCCTCGGCGCGCCGCCGGTGCAGGTGAGCGACCACGGCCTCGAGCTTCGTCTCGAACTCCGGAATGATGATCATGTCGGCGCCGCCCGCCAGGCCACCGACCATCGCCACCCAGCCGGTGTCCCGTCCCATCACCTCAACCACCATGACCCGGTGATGGGCGGAGGCGGTGGTGTGGAGCCGATCGAGAGCCTCGACCACGACGCCAACCGCGGTATCGAAGCCGATGCAGAACTGGGTCACTGATAGGTCGTTGTCGATCGTCTTCGGCACTCCGACGACCGGAAAGCCGGCGTCGCTCATGGCCGCCGCCACCGACAGCGTGTCGTCGCCGCCGATCGCCACCAGACCATCGACCTGGCCGGCCCGCAGCAGCCCGATCGCCTGATCGATACCACCGGGATCCTTGAGGGGATTGGTGCGGGAGGTCCCCAGGATGGTTCCGCCCAGGGGAAGGATGCCGCGAACCGACGCCGTGGTCAGCTCCTCGAGGTCACCGGCACCCTGCACGCCGGCCCATCCGTTCTTGATCCCGGTGACCTGGAACCCACGCTGAAAAGCACGACGGGCCACGCCGCGAATGGCGGCATTGAGGCCGGGCGCGTCTCCCCCGCCGGTGAGAACGCCGATTCGCACGACGCTTAGTTTAAGACCCGCTCAGCGCGAATCCCGTCGACTCGAGGTGAGATTCAGGATCAGCATGAGGGCGCCGAGCACGATGATCAGGGCTCCCACTGCTAGTCCGGCGGTCCGGTCGAGCTGGTAGCCTCCGATGCCGATCACGCCCTCGAAGAACGCGGCGCCCAGCAGGAAGAGGACCCCGGCGATCCCCACCAGGCGGGTTCCGGCGCGGACATTGCCGGGCCGCCCGGCGGTCAGGCCGTAGAGGATCATGCCAAGACCGATCGATCCCGGAAACACCAGGGCCCAGGCATAAGCCCAGCTTTCAAAGTGGTCCGTCGAGTTCTGGTACAGCAGGATCAGCCCGGACACCGCGATGATGCTGCCGGCAATCGCCAGCCCCTCGCTCACCGCGCCCCGGGCCGTCAGCGCCACGACGATGAGCAGCACGCCGGGCGCGATCACAAAGAAGGGCCAGCCGTAGTGGCCAATGTCGACCCGAACAAACTGGCCGATCAGCAGGATCGCTCCGATCAGGACCAGCAACCCACCAAGAACCGTCGACTGGCGCCGTTGCCGAACCGGCGTTTGACTAGTGGCGGGCCCTTGCACGACCGGAGCGCTTGGCGGAAGTCCTTCGGCCATGCTCCAACTTTACGCCCGCTTTCGGCGCCGTCAATGGGCGCGACCGTTTGGCCCGTACCGTCGACGACGGACAGAAATCGTTCATGACACATTCCGGGCAGCGGGGTGCCCGGGCGACGCAGACCCGGCGGCCGTGCAGGATCAGCCGCAGGCTGAGGCCGCTCCACTCGGTGGCAGGGATCAGCTTCGTCACGTCCGCTTCGATCTTGACGGGGTCGGTCCTCCTGGTCAGGCCAAGCCGCCGCGTGAGCCGCATGACGTGGGTATCGACGGCGAAACCCGGGATACCGAAGGCCACCCCCAGCACGACGTTCGCGGTCTTCCTGCCGACGCCCGGCAGGGTCACCAGGTCCTCGATCCGGGGCGGCACCTCGCCGCCAAACCGCTCCACCAGGGCCGCACTGCAGGCGATGATGGTTTTCGCCTTGACGTGGAAGAATCCGGTGGGCTTGATCAGGGCCTCCACCGCTCGGGGATCGGCGTGGGCCAGGGAGGCGGCGTCGGGGTACCTGGCGAATAACGCCGGCGTTACGGAATTGACCGATCGATCGGTGGTCTGCGCCGACAGGATGGTCGCGACCAGCATCTGGAATGCGTTGCGGTGTTCGAGCTCGGAGGCGGCGGGGTAGACGGCCTTCAGTCGCTCGACAGCGAGTTGCGCCCGATCCCTGGCTCGAAGCCCTGCCACAGGGTCAAGCGTACGACGATCCACTCGCAACACCGGGCGTCGCCCGACGCGAGTGGCGCGATTCGTGCCATACGAGCGTTTGAGACGTGAGTGCGATGCGAGCGTTTGAGACGTTTCTGTAACGGACCACGGCGCAGTGCGGCGCAAAGTTGGGGTGATCGAGCCGTTACTGCGATGTGGGCTCGCCTTCGACCGATGGCAGCCGCGCCTCGATCCACAGCCTTCGCTGGTATATCAGTGTCGGGTTCCTCATGGTCGGGGTCGGCCCCCTGATCTTTTTTGGCGCCCAGCGTCTCTCCGCGCTCTTTGCCACCCAGAACGAGAGCATCCAGCAGAAACACGAGCCCATGGCGGAAAGCCTCGCCCAGGCGATCTACGGCTACCTGCTGGACCAGACGTCGGCCCTGCAGAGCACGGCCTCGCAAATCGCGTCAGAGAACGACTCCAGCGTCGCCCGGCTGAACGACCCCGGCTTCAACCCCACGCACCTGAACCAGGAGCTGGCCGCGGCGCACTCCGCGCAGCCGGCGATGCTACAGCTGTACGTGGGGAACCTTGCCGGACGTGCGGTCGCCGCGGCGCCACCAGCGGGCGTCGGCGTCGACTACAGCGTGTGGAACTACGTTAAAGACGTGCTCAATCCGCGACGGATCGGGCCCAAGTACTCGGACGTGATCCGTTCTCGCGGAGACGCCAGCGTCGCCGCGGTCGTGATCGCGGTTCCAATCCTGGATACTCAGCGCAACCTCATCGGGTTCCTCGCTGGAACCGTCGACCTCTCCGAAGTCCAGCGGCTGTCCAGCTACAGCCGGATCGGGGCAAGCGGCCAGGCGGTGGTGGTCGACCGGCGCGGCCGCGTGATTGCTCATCCTCGCGAGGATTGGCGAGTCGAGGCCAAAGATCTGTCCTCCTCCGCGATCTTTCAGCAATCGCTCGGGCAGGAAACCGGCGTCAGCTGGTACACCGACCTCGACGGCAACGTCGCGCGAGCGGCCGGGTTTGCCACCGTGCCGGTGGTCGCATGGAAGGTCTGGGTATCCCAACCGGTTGCCGAGCTGCGTACGGAGCTGACGCCGTTGATCGTGAGCACCGTGGAGTGGCTGATGGTGGCGATCGTGCTAGCCCTCGTGTTGGGCTTCCTGGCGGCAGCCTGGATCACCCGGCCGGTGGACGAACTGACCCGGGCCGCGGGCCGCATCGCCCAGGGCGATTTCGTCACGCCGGTCACGGTTCGGGAGCGCTTCGCCGCCAAGGAGTTGCGGGCGCTGGCGCACACCTTCAATCAGATGGTCCGCCAGCTCAGTGGCGCATACCTGACGCTCGAGGAGAAGGTCTCCCAACGAACATCCGAGCTGCAGGCCGCCAACCAGGAACTTGCCCGCGCCAACAAGTTGAAGTCGGAGTTCCTGGCCAACGTCTCGCACGAGCTGCGCACACCGCTGTCCGCGATCATCGGCTTCTCGCAGATCCTGTTGGACGGGATCGATGGGCAGATGAGCGAAGAACAGCAGCAGGACATCCTGCAGGTGAACAAGAGTGGGCAATCCCTGCTCGCGCTCATCAACCAGATCCTCGACCTCAGCAAGATCGAAGCCGGCAAGATGGAACTTTCGCTGGAGCGGATCGAGCTGTCGGCGCTGATCACCTCAGTACTGGAGAGCATTAGCCCGCTCGCCCAGGAAAAGGGGCTGCGCATCGAGACCCGATTCGCGCCCCGCTTGCCGGCGGTCGAGGGTGATACCGCCCGGCTGAAGCAGGTTCTGATCAACCTGCTGTCCAATGCTGTCAAGTTCACGGAGCGCGGTCACATCGAAGTCATCGCCCAACCGTCGGGCCGCATGGTCCGGATCTCCGTCAAAGACACCGGCATCGGGATCTCGGCTGAGTCGCAGCGGGTGATCTTCGAGGAGTTCGTCCAGGGAGACGGGAGCAGCACCCGTCGGCACGGCGGCACCGGATTGGGCCTGAGCATCGTCCGCAAGCTGGTCGAGATGCACGGTGGGGCGATCACGGTCAGCAGCGAACCAGGCCAGGGCAGCACCTTCAGCTTCACCGTCCCCGCCTGGGCCGCGGGCCAGGGCGCGGTGACCTCGCTTCAGCGGCGGCCGCTCCGACGGCCCAACCAGGGTCTGCCGGGCACCGCCATCCTGGTGGTGGACGACGACCCGAGCGTCCGGCAACTGATCTCCCGCCACCTGGAACAGGAGGGCTGGAAGACGGTGCAAGCTTCCAACGCCACCGATGCATTGCAACTGGCGCGCGAAAGCCGCCCGATGCTGATCACGCTGGACATCATGATGCCGGATGCCTCCGGCTGGTGGGTGCTCGAAAAGTTGAAAGAAGATCCGGATACAGCGGGCATCCCGGTGCTGGTCGTCACCATCGTGGAGGATCAGCGGCTGGTCTTTGCGCTCGGCGCCTCCGACTACCTGGGTAAGCCGTACGACCGCGGGGCCTTGATCGCCAAGATCCACCGGCTGTTGCCTCAGCTCGATGGCAAGCGGGTTCTGGTCGTCGATGATGATCCCGAGGCGCGCGCCATGCTGGCCAAGATCCTCAAGGAGGAGCACGCAACCGTTGTTGCTGCGGCAAGCGGTGATGAAGCAATGACCCTGGTCACCCAATCACCGCCCGATCTCGTCCTGCTCGACTTGATGATGCCCGGGATGAGTGGCTTCGAGATGGTGGCGCGGATGCGGGCCCTGCCGGCCGCGACCAGCATCCCGGTGATGATCGTCAGCGCGAAAGAGCTGACCGCGGAAGACGTGCTGACGCTGAATGGTCACATCCAGCGATTCGTGGCGAAGGGATCGATCGAACCGGAGGGCCTGACCAATGCAGTTCGCCAGCTGTTAGGTCAGAGTAAAACGCAAGGAGCGGCCGCATGAGTCAACTGATTCTCGTGGTAGAAGACGACGCGACGATGCAAAAGATGGCGCTCAAAATCCTGCGCTCACGCGGCTTTACCTGTGAGTCCGCGCCAAACGGCCGAGCCGCGGTGGCGATGGCCGCCGCGCTCAAGCCGGGCTTGATCCTGATGGATCTTTCGCTGCCGGAGATGAACGGCTGGGAGGCCACCCGGACGCTCAAGGCCAACCCCGCCCTGGCCGAGATCCCGGTGGTTGCCATCACCGCCCACGCGATGGTCGGGGATCGGGAGACCGCGATCGCCGCGGGCTGTGCCGAATGCCTCACCAAGCCCTACGAGCTCGACGAGCTGATCGCCGTGGCCGAGCACTACGTCGGCCCGGCAGAACCACAGGCAAAGATCGCCTAGAAAAGAAATGGCCGGGCGGCGGCCCGGCCATTGCGTCGGATGC
>VBEW01000012.1 GCA_005889225.1 Chloroflexota bacterium
CGGGATCGAGAAATGCTGCCAGGTCCCGATCAGATCGATGAACTTGAGATCGACGATCTTCAGTCCCTGCTTGTGAGCCAGGTCGATGACGGACTGGGCATCCGCCCTGGTTTCCTTTTTCGAGCGCACGCCCTGGTCAATCGCCATAGACAATTTCCCTCCGTTGCACGCGGAAATCCGACTTGCCTCGATCCTAGGCACGGCGGTCTGCCACGTCTTCGGGCCGGAAAGACGAGTTGCCGGGGCCCTTTTTGTGCGCCGCGCCTAAGCCCGCTTACGGGCTCGGACCGGGGGACTCCGAGGGGGAGCCCAACAGATTCGGATTGATTCGGTCCACGATCAGCGCGTAGCTGCCGGACCCGGCATCGAGGTCGATCGACACGATAAAGGTGCCTTTGACGAAGCGGGCGCTGGTCGTCGAGGCCGAGGTCGTATCTTCGACCCAGCCACGCTTGGCCAGCTCCGCTTTATAGAAGGGGATGACAGCATTCAGGTCCGTGGCCTTGATCTCCTCGGAGATGCTTTCGGTGTCGGCAAGGCCGGGCTGCTCATTGAGGACCGTCGCGCCGGGCGGGCGCGGGAGGGACTCGATCAGCGGCTTTGTGACGCTGACGTCCGCCCCGCTGATCTGAGCGGCGAGCTGGGCGCTGTCCACCAGCTCCACGCCGGCCACGCCGCCCAGCAGGGCCGCCGCCAGCGCAGCCCCCGCCCATCCCACGGCCCGGCGATTCAGGCCCTCGCGATAGCGGCGCCAGGCCGCCAACGACAGGATCACCACGGTGGTCACGCACAGGGCCACGACACAAGCGGCCAGCAGGTTGAACCAGGCCCCTGGCATGAACGCAACGATCTGGTCGATCGCGAGCAGCGCGGCCGCGATCAGCGCGGCGTAGACGAGGGAGACCGCCGGACGTAGCAGCGGATGGTCGCCGCTCGCCACCGGCCGTCCCGGTCGGGTCGAACGCCTCAACCGCCGGTCTACTGGCCGGCGGCTTGCTCCCACTCCTGGTACAGCGCCCGCAACCGCTCCGAGGCGTCTTCGTGCGCGCGGGCCAGCTCGGCGACACGCGCGGGGTCGTCGTAGGTCCGGTGATCCGCCAGCTGTGCTTCGATACGGCGAACTTCCCCCTCCAGCTCGTCGATCCGATCTTCGACTCCTGGGGTTGACGCGGCGGCTTTGCGGTCAAGCGCGATGGCTTGATCCGCCCGGCGCGCGCGCGCCTGCTCGGTGCCCGCCCCGGGTCGCGGGACGCGCTGGCGTCGCCGCTCCAGGTCGCTGTAGTTGCCCAGGTGCTGGGTGACCGCGCCGCCGTCGATCACCCACAGCCGAGTGGCGATCGCATCGATGAAATACCGGTCGTGGGAAACGAACACGATCGTGCCTTCGAAGTCCTGCAGCGCCGCTTCCAACATCTCCTGGGCCGGGATGTCGAGATGATTGGTCGGCTCGTCGAGCAGCAGCAGGCCGGCGTCGTCGAGCATCAACTTGGCGAGCGCTACCCGGCTCTTCTCCCCGCCGCTGAGTGAACGAATCGTCTTGAAGGCGTCATCGCCCGTGAAGAGCAGGCGGCCGAGGAAGGTGCGCAACGTTTCCTCCGGAAGGCCGAAAGCGTCCTGCAGCTCGGTCAAGACGGTCTTTGACGGATCGAGGTCCGCGAGGTGCTGGTCGTAGTAGCGCATGGTGACCCGAGGTCCGGTCTTGACCCGGCCCCGGCGAGGGCGGAGCTCGCCGAGCAGTGCCTTGAGCAAACTGGTCTTCCCCGAGCCATTGGGCCCGACTATCGCGATCCGCTCGCCGGCGGTCACGGTAAAGGCCGGGACGCTGAGCTTCCAGACCGACGCCTCAAACGTTCGCATCGCTTTGAAACGTGGCTCGCGTGGGGTGGCAGGCCCGGGATACACGAGCTCGAGGCCATCACTCTGGAAGATGAGCTCGCTGGTGCCGGAGGCCTGCAACCGGATGCGGATTTGCTGGTCGTCGGCGGGAGGCGCCAGTCGTTGCAGCCGGTCGAGCTTTGTCTGGCGGCCGCGCGCCTCGCGGGCGCGCTGCCCGGCTTTGTAGCGGCTGATGAACTCTTCGGTGCGCGCGATGTATTCCTGCTGCGCGTCGTACTCCTTCTGCCGCACGGCCCGCCGTTCGCGGCGCAGCCGAAGGTACTGCCGGTAGTCGCCGGGATACCACTCGCCAGCTCCCGCCTGCAGCTCGAGGATATCGTCCGCAGTGTGCTCGAGGAAGCGGCGGTCGTGCGACACGATCAGCATGCCCGCCCGCGACAGGCGTAAGAAGCCTTCGAGCCATTCGATCGCAGCCAGGTCCAGATGGTTGGTCGGCTCATCGAGCAGGAACAGGTCTGCCTCCTGGAGCAGCAGCCGCGCGAGCGCCAACCGGCGCCGCTGCCCCCCGCTCAGCGCGCTCGGAGGCAGCTCCTGGTCGGCCTCGGTCAGCCCCACTCCAACAAGCACCTCGGCGACCCGGTTGTCATACGCGTACCCATCGAGGCGCTCATACTCGTGCTGGAGGTCGCCGTATTCCTCGACCAGGATCGCCAGCCCGGCGCCGCTGGTACCGCTCATCGCCGCCTCCAGCCCGGCCAGCCGCTGCCGTAGCTGGATGATGTCCGCCCGGCTGTGTAGCGCGTCCGCGTACACGCTTTCATGGGGACCGGCTTCGAGCTCCTGTGCCAGGTAGGCGGTCCGGGTGCGCGGCGACAGGGTCAAGGACCCGGCGGCCGGCGTGATCTCGCCCGAGATCGCCCGCAGCAGGCTCGACTTGCCGCTGCCATTGGCACCGACGATCCCGAGTCGTTGCCGTGGCTCCAGCTGGAAGGTCAGCTCAGAGAGCACCTCCGTCGCGCCGTACACCAGGGCCAGCTTTTCGACGCGCAGCAGCGGCATGTCACCGAAAGTCTACGGCGGCATTGCCATCGCCGAACTCGAAACGGCGCCACCGCGTTCGGGAATAAACGGGGGACCGAACCGGTTTGGGAGCGTGTAGTCATCGTTTTCGTCGGCATGAAATGAGGGTTCGCTGATGACAGGATTGCTTGCTCAAACCAACGCCTACATCCGTAACGCCGAACAGCAGCATCGGGACTCGAAGGCTCGCCAGGACCAGCTCCGCCGACCGGTGCAGCTGATCGACCGGTTGTTGCAGGAGCTCGAGGAGCTGAATCTCAAGGGAATGAAGCGCGTTCCGGTCTCCTATGAGCCGCGCCTCGAAGAGATCCTTACTCTGGTGGCGCCCGTTCAGTCGAACCCCGATCAGCTGCTGAACATCAAAGTCAAAGTGGGGATCCCGAAGTTGATGGACGCCCTTTTCGCCATCGAGGAGACCTTGTTCACCGAGCGTCGGGGCCCATCCCTCGATTCGGACATCGAGCCCTTCGACAACAACCTCTTCACGGCCGCCTAGTCGTTTCTTCGCCGCTCATGCCGGCGCGGCAGTACCATAGCGCCGTGCCGAATGCGTTCGACCTGATGTTGCGACTGGTGATCGCGCTCGTCCTGGGCGCGTTCGTCGGACTGGAGCGCGAGCGTCAGGAGCGGGCGGCGGGGCTGCGCACGGTGACCATGGTCTCGCTGGGATCGTGCCTGTTCACGATTGTCGGCGCCTACGGCTTCAGCCAGACCGACCCTTCGCGGGTTGCCGCGCAGATTGTGACGGGCATTGGCTTCCTGGGCGCCGGGACGATCTTCCTTCGCAAGGACCTGGTGCGAGGCCTGACGACCGCGGCGACCATCTGGGCGGTGGCCGCCATTGGGATGGCAGCCGGAACCGCGCAGTACTTCGAAGCGGTCTTCACGACGCTCTTGATCCTGGCGGTGTTGATGGTGCTGAAACCGATCGAAAAGCGCTTCTTCAAACGGCCCAACGAGGCCATGGTCAACCTGGTCGTGCCGCGGAGTGCGGATGAGATCGAGCGTGTGCGGACGGCCCTGGCGGGCATCGGCGCCTATCCGATGTCGATTCGCATCCATGAGCTGAATGACACGGATGACCGCCTCGAGATCGACGTCGGCCTGCCGCACCAGCGGACGACCTCCGAGCTGCTAAGGCAGCTCCGCACCGTCGAGGGGGCTCGTCAGATTCTGATCTCCCGCGACCTGGTTGAAGATCGGATCCGCGCGGGCAACTGATACAATGGCCGCCTAAGGTCTGGGAGGTGGTGCCCATGGCAAAAGTTGATTTAAGTGAGAGCGGCGGGTAACACCGCCGCTCTTTCTATGTCTAGCCTCTAAAGACCGGTCGGCGCTTCTCCAGGAACGCCCTGATCGCCTCCTGCGCATCGGGGGTCCGAGCGGCACGCGCCTGAAGCTGGGCCTCCAGCTCCATGATCTGTTCGAGATCACCTGAGAGCGCCCGCTCCATGCCTGCCTTGATCAGGGCGTAGGTCCGTCTCGGTCCCTGCGCGAAGCTGGTGGCGCGTGCGAGGGCCGTCGCCATCAGTTGCTCGGCCGGCACGACCGCCGCGATCAGGCCCAGCCTCTCCGCATCCTCGGCGGTGAGCGGGTCGCCGGTCATCGCCAGCTCGGTCGCCTTGCTCAGGCCGAGCATTCGTGTCAGGAAGAACAGGCTGCCGGCATCTGGAACGAGGCCCACCCGCGCGAACACCACGATCAACGGCACCCCGGCAGCCGCGATCCGAACGTCGCAGGCCAGTGCCACGCTCAAGCCCGCCCCGGCGGCGGTTCCATTGAGCGCGGCGATCACCGGCTTGGGACAGGCGCGCATGGCGCGGATCATCGGCGCGTAATTTGTACGGAGGTCTTCACCGAGGTCGGTCTCGCCTGCCGCCGCGCGAGCGGTGACCTCTCTTAAGTCGGCGCCGGCGCAGAACGCCCGCCCCGCTCCGGTGACGATGATCGCGCCCACCTCGGGATCGTGCGCGGCCGCCTCGAACGCCGTCGTCAGAGCCCGGGTGGTCTCGCGGTTCAGCGCATTGAGCGCGTCTGGTCGGTTGATCGTGAGGGTGAGGACCGCGTCGTGGCGCCCGCTCAGAAGAACGTCGGTCATCGCCCGGTGAATCGGCCGGGGCGCTTCTCGAGAAAGGCCCGCATTCCTTCCCGCTTGTCGTCCGACGCGAACAGCAGGTAAAAAAGTTTGCGTTCGAACTCGAGCCCGGCCGACAGCGGAACCTCCATCGCCTGGTTGACGGCTTCTTTGCCGAGCCGGACGGCCAGGGGCGGGCGGGCGGCGATCAGATTCGCGAGTCGAAGCGCCTCATCGAGCTGGGCGCCTGCGGGCACCACCCGGTTGACCAGGCCGATCCGCTCGGCGTCGATCGCCCGGACCGGTTCGCCGGTGAGCACCGCCTCCATGGCACGGACTTTCCCCGCCGATCGAGCCCAGCGCTGGGTCCCGCCCGCTCCCGGGATGATCCCGATCTTCACCTCGGGCTGGCCGAACTGCGCGCTCTCGGAGGCGACCACGAGGTCGCACATCAAGGCCAGCTCGCAGCCGCCGCCCAGGGCATAGCCGCTCACTGCGGCGATCACCGGCTTGTGGATCGCCCTGAAGCGCGCCCATCGCGCGAAGTTGTCGTCATCGAGCACGTCGACGGCGCCGGCCTCAACCATTTGCGAGATGTCCGCGCCGGCGGCGAAGGCCCGGTCGTCGCCGGTCAGGATCATGCAGCGGACCTGGTCGTCCCGGTCGAACGCATCGAGGGCGTCGACCAGCTCAGCGATCGTTTGATGGTTCAGCGCATTGCGGACCTGCGGCCGATTGATGGTGACGATCCCAACCGGGCCGCGAACCTCGGTGAGAACGAATTCGTACGGCATGCTTGCCGAGTTTAGCGCCAGCCGACGGCCCGATCGTCGTTATAGGGTCGTGAAACGGCTGGCGCTGGCCCTGGCACCCACCATCCTGGTCATGCTGCTGTCGCCGCTCGCCAGCCTGGCCGAAGATCAGCCCTACAAGACGGTGGTAGACGGCACCGTGCCCAAGATCAATAACCTCACGATCCAGGGCGCAACCGGCGGCTGCGACCTGCTTGTGCAAAACCTGACCGGCCAGACGGTGACGCTGTTTGACATGAGCAAGCCGCCCAAGCCTTTTGGATTTGTCGCCCAGCCCAAAGGTGCATCGCCAAAACCGCCGATCGCCGCCCATTTACCAGCCAATGGCGTCTGGCCCTGCGCGAGCCTACCGGCCGTCACCGAGGACCAGCGCTGGAACCATGCCGAGGCCACCGTCGTCAGCTGGACCATCAAGGGTGCCGTCGGCGCGGTGACGTTCGTCCTCAACGCGCGCAGCGTGTACGACCCGGCGCTCGATCCGTCGGCGGAGTGGACATTCTATCTCCGGGTCGCGGTGGGTCTGATGGTGGTGGGCAGCCTGCTGGTCGCCGGGCCCTACCTCTTCAAGCGCCGCCGCGAGATCCTGGGCAAGAGCAAGAAAGCCGCCTGACCGAAAAGGTCGGGAAACTTGGCTCTGGACGGAGCGTGACGCTGCTCATATAATCCGGGCAGCCTCATGGAGGGGAAGCCGGCGGTATATGAAAGGCGCCATTTCGGACGTTGCTTTCCTTATATACCCGCTGTAAAGTCAGAACAGTGATCGCCGAAGTCCGCGGGGCCGTCGCTCGCCGGGTGGGCGCCATGGGGCGTAAGCAGATCTCCACCGGGAAGAAGGCCGTGATCCTCCTCGGGTTCTGCACCGCTCAACTACTCGACATCGCGACGACCCACATCGGTCTGAGCGAGGGCCACCAGGAGCTCAATGGGATCGCTGCCTGGATCATCGCTCACAATGGCGAGCTGGCGGTCTATGCCATCAAGCTAGGGTTGGGCGCCGCGCTGGTCGCCTTCCTGCTGATTTTCGGACGGCGGCGCGCCGGCATCTGGAACGCGTATCTGGTCGCCGCCTGGATCACGACCTTCGCGGTCGTGAATAACCTGTATCGAATTCTGAGCTAACTACTGCGGCCATGGTTACACGGTGATTTAAACGCGCCGATGCGCCGCCCAGCGGCCCATCGCGCACTCGGGCGAAATTCCATTGCCCTCTTTGGCGCGTACAGGCCGCGATACGGCGCCGGCGCTTGCGCGCGGCGGCCTGACGGGCGCTAAGACTAAATTGGCATAGTGACTCCGGCTGCCATCACTTTTGGCGAGATCATGACGCCGCTCTTCTTCTACGTCGTCATCGCCGCCTATATGGCCTTCGTGCTGGCATCGGCGTGGCAGTTCTCGCGCCGGCCCGAGCCCGGACGGACGATGCGCGGCATCAACCTGACCCTCGTCCCGCTCGGGGTGCTGGTCGCGCTCGTCGGCGTTCTGGCCGCCAGCTTCAACGCCTTCTCGCAAACCGAGGGAACGCCAACGACAAACTGGGCCATCGTGATGGTGGCTCTGGGCCTGGGCGGGGCATCGCTGCTGCTGGCGGTCGAGGGCTTCGTGCTTCGCGCCCGCGTTCGCTCGTCGAGCGAGGACCGTCGCGCCATCGGACTGCGCAGCCTCAGCCTGATCGCCACCACCGTACCGCTGGTCGTTCTCGGTGCGCTGTTCTTCGCCCTGGCCCTTCGCGTCGCGTAGGCCGAGCCCACATCCCGGGCGCCTGCGATATACTTGACTAGTTCGATCAACTTTCACGAGGGTCACGCGGTGCGCATGCGCTTTTCGATGAAGACCGAATACGGAGTTCGAGCCGCGCTGGAGCTGGCCGCCAACGCCGGCCGGGGCACGCTGCAGAGTGGCGAGATCGCCCGCCGACAAGCCATTCCCGGCCCGTTCCTGGACCAGGTCCTGATGACGCTTCGGCGCGCCGGACTGGTCGCCTCGACGCGCGGGCCACACGGCGGACACGAGCTGGCGCGCCGCCCGGACGAGATTCGGCTCGATGAGGTGATCGCCTGCCTGGAGGGCAACGGTCTTCGCAGCCGCCAGGAGGACGGCGCCGGCGCAGGCGACAGCCAGGTCCTGGCGCAGGTCACCGAGAAAGCGGAGCAGGCCGCGCGCGACGTCTTCGCCGCGCACACCCTGGCGGATTGCCTCCGCTTGCGGCGGACCGACTCCCGGGTGTTCCACGGCATCTTCCACCCCGCGCCCGCCGATCACAAGGGCGGATGATGCCGGCGCCGTCCTTCACGCTCGAGCAGCGACAGCGCTATGCCCGCCATCTCACGCTGGCGGAGATCGGACCGGCGGGCCAGCAGCGGCTGATGCAATCGCGGGTGTTGATCGTTGGCGTCGGGGCGCTCGGCTCTCCCGTGGCCCTCTACCTGGCGGCGGCCGGCGTCGGCACCATCGGGCTGGCCGATCACGACCAGGTACGGCTCTCCAACCTGCAACGACAGATCGTCCACTCGGTCGACGGACTGGAACAGGCCAAGGTCGAGGTGGCTGCCAGAACTGTGCGCGCGCTCAACCCGGACGTGACTGTCGAGCCGATCCACGCGACCGTCGACGAGGGCAACGCGATGTCATTGCTGGGTCGCTACGACGTGATCGTCGACGGCACCGATTCCTTTCGCGCCCGCTATCTGCTCAGTGATGCCGCCTATTTGCTTGGAAAACCGCTGGTGCACGGCAGCATCTTTCGCATCGAGGGACAGGTGACCGTGTTTCAACCGGGCCGAGGTTGCTACCGCTGCCTCTATCCGGAGCCACCGCCCGCCGGTGCCATCGGCGAATCCGAGCAGGTCGGCGTGCTGGCGGCGCTGCCCGGCATCATCGGGACCATTCAGGCTGCCGAAACCATCAAGCTCATCACCCAGGTGGGGGATGGTCTCGTCAACCGCGTGCTGTTGCACGACACGATGGCCATGACCTTCCAGGAAGTCCGTTACCCTCGCAACCGGGCCTGTCCGCTCTGCGGCGACCGGCCCAGCATCCACTCGCTGGTCGATTACGGCGCCTTTACCGGCGCGCAGGCCGTCCGGTGACCGACGCCCGGCATCACCGGCAGTGGATCCTTGCCGAGGTCGGCGAGGCCGGCCAGCGGCGGCTGGAGCGGGCCTCCGTCGCGATCGTCGGCGTCGGTGGCCTCGGCTCACCGGTGGCGCTATACCTGGCCGCGGCGGGGGTGGGCCGCCTCGGATTGATTGACGACCAGCAAGTCGAACTCTCGAATTTGAACCGCCAGATCATCTTCGAGGAATGTGACGTCGGCCGGTCGAAAGTCGACGCGGCCGCCGGCCGGATCCGCCTGCTCGACCCTGCGCTCCGTCTCGACGAGCTGAATGAGAACGTTCGCGCGTCGAACGTGAGCGGGCTGCTGGCGGAGTACGATCTCGTCGTCGACGGCACCGACGCGTTCGAGACGAAGTTTCTCCTCAACGACGCGGCGGTGCTCCTCCGAAAGCCGCTGGTTCATGCCGCGGTGTTGCAGTGGGGCGGCCAGGTCACGACCGTTGTGCCGGGCGGCCCGTGCCTGCGTTGCCTTTTCCGGGAGCCGCCCGAGCCGGACGCCGTGCCGACCTGCGAGGAGGCCGGCATCATCGGCGCCGCCACCGGCGTGATCGGCAGCGTGCAGGCGGAAGAGGCCCTCAAGGTCCTGCTGGGCGTTGGCGAGCCCCTGAGCGGCCGGATCTTCCAGCACGACGGCTTGCGCGGTGAGACCCGGGTCACGACCTTTCCGCGGGACCCCAATTGTCCCGTTTGCTCGCCGCAGGCGCGCATCACAGACCTGTCTCGCTATGCCGAGCAGGTCTCCCCCCGCGGTCACGTCCTGGTCTGATGCCACAAACGGCGGAGATCGGCATCTTCGGTGGGTCCGGCTTCTACGAATGGCTCGACATCGCCGAGCAGATCGAGGTCCAGACACCGTTTGGGCCACCGAGCGGGGCGATTGCGGTGGCGGATGTCGGCGGACGACGCGTCGCGTTCTTGCCGCGGCACGGACCCAACCATGAGGTCCCGGCGCCCTTCGTCAATTACCGGGCGAATGTCTGGGCGATGCGTGAGCTTGGGGTGCATCGGATCATCGGACCATCGGCGGTCGGCAGCTTGCAACCGGATCTGCATCCCGGAGACCTGATGATTTGCGACCAGTTCATCGATCGCACCGCCGGCCGCTCGGACACCTACTATCCGGGGCCGGAAGTCGTCCACATCAGTGCCGCCGACCCATACTGTCCCGAGCTGCGCGCGCTCGCCGCCCGCGTCGCCGAGCTGCGGTCGCTGCGCTTCCGTTCCAACGGCACTGTCGTAGTCGTGCAAGGCCCGCGGTTCTCGACCCGCGCCGAGAGCCGCTGGTACAACCGGATGGGATGGGACATCGTTGGCATGACCCAGTATCCAGAAGTGATCCTCGCGCGGGAGCTCGAGATGTGTTACCTGAATCTCTCGCTGGTCACCGACTACGATGCCGGGCTCGAAGGCGCGCCCGACGTCAGCGCCGTGCAGGCCCACGAGGTGATGCGGGTGCTGGCGGACAACATCGTTCGCGTCCGCGACCTTCTTGCCGCGATGATCCCGATGATCCCGGCCGAGCCGAGCTGCAGCTGTCAGCGTTCGCTGGAGGGGGCTCGGCTATAAAAAAGAAAGGCCGAGATTGGGGTCTCGGCCTTCAAGGAAGGGGAAGCGGGATCACGATATCCGCGGCGCTGTTAAGGACCCGTGAAGAGGCGGTAACGGCGCTGTCACGGGTCACGATCGAACCGCGATCGGGCGTCAGCTATAGTCCGCAGAAATGAAGGTGCTGATCACCGGCGGCGCCGGCTTCATTGGTCAGCGCACCGGGCAGTTGCTCCTCAAACAGGGCCATCAGGTCGCGATTCTCGACAACCTGTCGCCGCCCGCTCACGATGGGCCGCCGGCTCTGCCCGCCGGCATGGAGCTGATCGAAGGCGATGTCCGCAGGCGTGAGGACTGGGTGAAGGCCCTCAAAGAGAACGAGGTGGTGATCCACCTGGCCGACCACCATGACTACCTGCCGTCCTTCAGCAAGCTCTTCCACGTCAATGCGGTGGGCACGGCCATCCTCTTCGAGCTGCTGCTCGAGAAGACCTCAGTGCGGCGCGTGGTGCTGGGCTCGACGACGGCGGTCTACGGCGAGGGGAAATACCGCTGCGGCAAGGACGGCGACGTCTATCCGCAGCCGCGGCGGGTCGATGCGCTGGAGCACGGCATCTGGGACCCACCATGCCCGATTTGCGGCGGCGCGATTACCCCCATGGTGACCGACGAATCGGTCGCGCGTCCGACGAGCGCATACGGTCTCAGCAAGCTGGCCCAGGAAGAGCTGGTGCGGCTGTTGGGGGAACGGCATGGCATCGAGTGCGTGATCCTTCGCTACGGCGCCGTGCAGGGACGCGAGCAACCCTTTCAGAATGCGTATTACGGCGCGCTGCGGATTTTCGCCCTTCGCCTGGCCCACAACCAGCCGCCGCTGCTGCTCGAGGACGGCAACCAGTTGCGAGACTTCATCGATGTCGAGGACGTGGCGCGAGCCAACGTTGCCGCACTCGCCGAGTTGCCGCCCGGGGCATACAACGTGGCCAGCGGCCGGGCCCATACCGTGATGGACCTCGCCCGCATCCTGTTGCGCGTGGCCGAGCGCGACATGACGCCCGAGACGCCCGGCCGCTACCGGGTCGGTGACGCCCGGCATGCGGTCCCCGACGTCAGCCGACTCAAGGCCACCGGATGGGAGGCGCAGTCCGGCCTGGAGGCGATGGCGCGCGCGTACTGGCAGTGGCTGCAGGCGCAGCCGAACCTCGATACCTACTTCGAAGGCGCCGACCACCTGATGGAGCGCACCGGTACCGTCCGCGTGGCTCGATGACCCAGGGGGCGTCCCGGCGCTTTCCGATCCGCTACGCGATCCAGCGATGGAAGGACGGGATCTGGTTCTACGGCAGCTTCTTCATCATCCTGATGGTGCTGGTCGGGGTCAACCTGCTCCAGAAGCATCCAATTGCCTCATTCATTCCCGTTCTGCTGCTTGACGCCGGCATTCTCGTCACCTTCTGGCTGATGCGGACGTTTTCGTACGTGGAGATCTCCGATGAGGCGCTGCGGGTCCGCTACCTCTTTCGGCATGTCGAGCTGCCTTACACCGCGCTCTCGCGAGTGCGGCGCCAACCTCTCGAGGTGGCATTCCAGCCGGCCGAGCGGCGGCGCTTCGTCAATCGTTTCGTGCGACGCCTGGCCAAAGAGCCGGCAGCCTACATCCGCCTCGATCGGCGCCAGCGCGACCTGGTCGAGCAGACGGAACGGCAGCTCGGGCCGCGCCTGGTGGTGGGGGCCGACGTGGTCGTCCCCATCGTCGGCGTGGACGAGTTCGTGGCCGAGATGAAGGGCCGGCTCCGCGGGCCGGCCAGCTGATGAGCGTCGCGCCAACCGCCGGGCTAGCGCCCGACTCACGCGCGGTCCATCGGCCTCGCCGGAGCATGTGGCGAATCGACCGCCACGATGTCGTCTGGCTGATCGCGCTCACGCTGGTCGCGGGCGTGCTGCGGTTCGGCAGCCCGTTCTTTCTCGATATCTTTGCCCACCCCGGCTCGGCCGCGCCGATCAGCGCCTGGGGCCTCGGGCATAACTACCAGGACCCGTCGCTCCCCGGGCTGGGCAAGCCGAACGACATCGCCCCCAACTCACCCTTTGTCTTCGACGAGCTGTACTTCGCCAACGACGCGCACGACGACCTCCTGGGCCGCGACTATTTCGACCCCGAGCCGCCGCTCGCCAAGCTGATCATCGCCATCGGCATCAAGCTGTTCGGCTTCAATTCCTTCGGCTGGCGCTTCATGCCCGCGCTCTTCGGCACCGCGCTGATCCCGTTGATGTACCTGTTGGCCCGGCAGCTGCTCAGCGTGCGCTTTTTCGCGATCGCGGCCGGCGTGTTGATGGCGTTCGATGGGCTGACGTTTGTCGAGTCAAGGACCGCCGTGATCGACATCATCCCGATCACGCTGGTCGTGCTCGCCTATCTCCTCTTCCACTTGCACCTCAACGCCGACACGGTGGCGCGGCGGCGGTGGATGATCGTCCTCACCGGCCTCGCCGTCGGTCTTGCGATCAGTGCCAAATGGACGACAATCGCGGCCTACGGCACCATCATCGTGATTCTCGCGCTGCGACTCATCCTGCGCTGGACCCGCTACGACGGTGCGACCGGCGGGATCGCGCTGCTCAGCCTGGCTCTGCTGCCGGCTCTCGTCTACGGCTTGAGCTTCTTTCGCTATCTGATGATCACCCACGGCATCACCAACCTGCCGCAACCGGCCCTGTCCTTCACTGCTCTCCACTTCAGTCCCGCAGCTGCCTGGACCGAGATCGCCGAATGGCACCGGCAAACCTGGCTGTACCACATCAACCTGAAGGCCGA
This sequence comes from Chloroflexota bacterium, assembly GCA_005889225.1. Classification (GTDB taxonomy): domain Bacteria; phylum Chloroflexota; class Dormibacteria; order CF-121; family CF-121; genus CF-13. The sequence goes on from VBEW01000012.1 coordinate 13,277, forward strand.
CCACATCTTCTACAGCCCCTGGTGGTCATGGCCGCTCGACTTCCGACCGGTCGTCTACTACTACACCGGCAAAGGTCTTGGCCTCGACCAGTCGAGCGGCGCCCCGCTGGTGGCGGAGATCTTCAACCTGGGCAATCCGCTGATCTGGTGGGCGGCAACGTTCTCGCTGGTCGGGATCGCGGCCAGCCTCCCGGCACTGATCCAGGGATACCGTTCGCGGCGTGACCTCGACCCCGTGGAGGCTCAGCGAAACGAGCTGGCGGGGCCACTGGACCAGCGCCTCTATGTCTCCATCTTTGTGCTGGTCGCCTTCATCGCCGCCTGGCTACCACTCTCGCTCGTGCCCCGCGGCCTCTTCCTCTATCACATGCTGGGCGGCCTGCCCGCCATGTTCCTGGCGCTGGCGCTGGCGCTGACCTACCTGCGCTCGCTCCACGGGCTCATGCCGGGACTCGCGTTGCGGCTGAGTGGCGCGGTCCCCGCGTACGCCTATCTGGTGATGGTGATCGGGTTCTTCCTCTACTTCTATCCGCTCTGGACCGGGCTGCCGCTCACCGCGGACTCGTTGAACAGCCACGTCTGGTTCGCGTTCGTCAAGCCCTGGCCCAACTGGTGTCTCTGCTACTGGACGTCCCCGGGCTAGCGCTCGTCGCCGGCTGCCTGGTCCTCGGACTGGGCCTCGCCTCCGGGGGGCCGCCCTGGCTGACGTTCGGTGAGCGGCTGGTGATCGGGACAGTGCTGGCGATCGTGGGGCTGACGATGGTTGGCTATGGAGTCGCGCTGCTCATCGGTGTCGGGATCGTGCTCCTGCTGCTGCTCGCGGTATTGGGGCTGCTGGCCGGCGGCTACCTGCTGTGGAGGCAGCGGCTGCGGCTGCGAGCCGAGCTGGTTCCGCGGGCATGGGCGTTGCCGGCGGCGGTTGTCGTACTGGCGCTGATCATGGGATACCTCTTCACCCGCGCCGTCGAGGTCACGCCCGACGCCTGGCTGGCCCACTACAACAACACCTGGTCAGACTGGTCGTTCCATGCCAGCTACACGACCACCTTCGTCTACGGCCACAACCTGCCGCCCCAGAATCCAATCTTCGCCGGGACACCGTTTCGATATCCGTTTGCGCCGGACTTCGCCAGCGCCATGCTGGTCGGCGGCGGCTGGAGCATTCCGGCGGCGCTGATCTGGCCGAGCTGGGCGATGACCGTGCTGGCGCTGAGCGGGCTCATGCTCTGGGCCCGCCGGCTGACCGGCGGCATCGGCGCGGGCGTGATTGCGGTGACGCTGACGCTGCTTGGCGGCGGACTTGGATTCTGGTTCTTCTTCGGGGACGCGGCCCGCCTGGGGCTGATCACGACGTTGCTCCACATCCCGCGCACCTATGACCGGTTCGATCCGCCCGTCAACATCCAGTGGTACAACCCGATCCTCTCTTACTACCTCCCGCAGCGATCTTTCGTCTTCGGGGCCGCGGTTGTCATGGCGGTGCTCCTTCTGTTGACCCCGCCATTACTGCACACGCCGTTCTTTGGTTGGCGTGCGACCCTGGCGACGGTCCGGCAGTCGTGGCGGGAGTGGAGGCTCAAAAGCGATGGGGTGGCGTTCCTGATCGCCGGAGCGCTTGCCGGGCTGCTGCCGCTCATTCACGTCCATAGCCTGGTGGTCGTCGGCGTCGTCACCGCCTGCTGGGCGCTCCTCTTTCCGCGGCCGGCGTGGCTCGGGTTCTTCACGGTCATGCTGCTGCTCGCCGTGCCCCGCCTGCTGATGGCGGTGCCGGGCGATCCCGGCGCGCCGCCCGACCACCAGTACCCGCGCTGGTTGATCGGCTGGATGTCGGGAGCCGACATGCCGCCGTGGTTCTGGATCAAGAACACCGGGCTCTTTATTCCGCTTCTTCTGGTTGCGCTGCTGAGCCCGCTGGCGCTCCGCGGTCGGGCGCGACTGCTGATCGCGCCCTTCAGCCTGGTGTTTCTGGCCGCCAACCTGGTCAAGTTCCAGCCCTGGGATTGGGACAACAGCAAGCTGCTCGTCTTCTGGTACCTGGCCAGCGCCGTGGCGGTAGGCGCCCTGCTGGTGCGGCTCTGGCGAAGCCATCCGGTGGGCGCCATCGGCGCCGCCGGTATGTGGCTGAGCCTCGTCCTCTCAGGAGGGCTGTCGCTGATGCAGTTCCTGCCGCCGCAGGGGCCGTCCTATGTCTGGTTCACGGCGGAGCAGGTGCAGCTCGCGGCCGACGTTCGCCGGCTGACGCCGCCGAAGGCGGTGTTCGTCACCGGCGAGCAGCCGAACAACCCGATTGCCGACCTCGCCGGACGCTCGGTGCTGATGAGCTACCCGGGATGGCTGTGGAGCTACGGCATCGACTACCGCCGGCGCGAGGCCGACCTTTCAAAGATCTACCAGGGGGGCGCACCCGCGCTCGACCTGCTGCACCGCTATCACGCCGACTATGTGGTGATCGGCCCGGAGGAGCGCACCGCCATGCAGCCTGCCGTCGACTACTTCAACGCCCAGTTCCGGCTGCTGCTGCACACGGCGAACTATGCGATCTACGCGGTCCCCGCACAGCGTGGCTAGAATGCGGGCGTGCTGACGCGGTTCCTGATCCACATTGTCGCCCTGCTGTTCGTCTTCTATTTCATCTGGCATGTCCACCAGAGCATCCTCGGTGCGGTGATCATCATGGCGGTCATCCTGGCGCTGGTGAACGCGATCATCCGTCCCGTCCTTCTCATCCTGACGCTACCGGTGACGATCCTCACCCTGGGGCTGTTCGTGATCATCCTCAACGCGCTGCTCTTCGGCCTATCGTTCGCCGTCCTGCAAGGCATCATGGGCGTGCACTTCGACCTGACCTTTTTCCAGATCCTGATCGGCTACGTGATCTACGTGATCGTCAGCACGCTGCTGACCCAGCTGATCCGCTAAAAGGCCCAGTAGCCCCGGCTGAAGGCCAGTCCGAAGATGATGAGCGCGGCGAAGGAGAGCCCGAGCATCGGCAGATAGACCCACCCGCTCCGGATGCGCCCGGCGAGCAGGAACAACGGGTACATGCTCAGCAGATAGCGGGGAATGCTCAGCCAGAAGGGCAGGAACGTCACCATGGCGGTCACGGCGGTCGCGTAGGCGGCATCCGATGGGCGCAGCCGCAGCCAGCTCAGCGTGGCGGTGGCATAGGCGGCGATCCCCCCGGCGATCTCTCCGCCGCCAACCGTGAGCCGTTCCCATGGCACCCTCCAGGTAAGGCTCCGCACGGCATCCGTAAACCCCACCCAGGGGGCGGCGAGCGAATGCGACCAGTGTTGCCGCTGCACCGTGACGAAGGCGAATGGGTCCGACAGCACGATCAGGTTTGTGACCAGGTACGCGAAGAACCCCAGCACAACCAGCAGGGGTGAGGCGATCGCCCGCCAGAGGCTCGGCAGGACGCGCCGGCCGGCGTAGAGCTCGATCAGCAGGAAGGGCAGCAGCGCCAGCCCGGTCAGGCGCGCCGCCGCCGCCAGCCCGCCGAGCAGCCCGGCCGACAGCCAACGGCGGCGCCGGGCCGCGAGCACGCAGCCAAAGGCGAGCGCGCAAAAGAGGGCCTCGGTGTAACCGACCAGGAGAAAATAGGCGGTGGGGAAGACGGTGAAGAACGCGGCGGCTCGAAAGGCCGCCCGCTCATGGCCGTCGTGGCGGGCGATCTCATACAGGAGGATCGCTGCCACCACCCCGGCGATGTTGCTGATCAGGAGCGCCGCCGCGCGGGCCGGCAGCCCGATGGCGGCCAGCGCGCCGATCAGCGCCGGGTAGAGGGGGAAGAAGGCGATCAGGTTGCGCGCCTCGCCGGTGGCGCCGTAACCGTGGGTGGCGAGATAGAGGTAGTGCCGGGCGTCCCATTGATCCCAGGCCTGGCCGAGGACGGTCAGCGGGTCCGGGCTGGCCCCGAACTCGATCAGCGTCAGGCTGACGAGCAGAATTTTCACCAGCAGGGCGAGAACCAGCAGGCTCAGCCAGGGCGCAAACCGCTCCGCTGGCCGCCGTGGGACGGCCGGGCTTGGGGTAGGATAGCGACTCGGCCTGCCGGCCGCTTCACTGAGTGACCTCACTTACCTGGCTTCCCATCCTCCGCGCCATCGCCGCGGAGGTGCGCGCCGCGGTTCAGCCGCTGGCCGGCACGGCGAAGGCCCGCGAGGTGGTCGGCCTCGGCGCCGGCGGCGATCAGACGATTTACCTCGATCAGCTCGCTGAACAGATCGTGCTGCGGCACCTGGAGCAAGCGTATCGCAGCGGTTTTCGATTCCGGCTGATCTCGGAGGAGCTCGGCGAGCGCGACTTCGGTGGGTCGCCGCTGGTCCTGGTCGACCCGCTGGACGGCAGCGTGAACGCCAAGATGGGGCTGCCATACTATGCCGTCGTGCTGGCCGTCACGGAGGCTGACCAATTTCGGGACGTTCGGCTCGTCTACGTGCAGAACCTGGTGAGCGGCGAGGAGTTCCACGCGTACGCGGGCGGTGGGGCCTTTTACCAGGGTGAGCGGCTCCACCCGCCGGAACCCGCCTTCGACGGAGAGTCCATCCCCCTGGTCCA
>VBEW01000013.1 GCA_005889225.1 Chloroflexota bacterium
CGGGAGCGGGCGGCACCAATCCTGACGAGGGCGGTCAAGGTCAGGCAGCTCGGTTCCGCTGCGCTGAATCTGTGCCATACGGCCGCCGGCGGGGTCGCCCTCCAGGTGACCCCCGCCCCCGTCCGGGCCTTCGACCTGGCCGGGCCGCTGCTGATCCTGCGGGAGGCCGGCGGCGTGGCAACGGATTTCGACGGCCGGCCGATCGACACCACCTCGGTTCGGCTGGATTCGCGCACCACCTTGCTGGCATCGCTCTCCCCGCGAATTCACGCCCTGGCCCTGCAGCTGCTTGGAACACGAGTCGCCTGATGCTCGAGCCGCTAAAGACCACATTCATCCTGCTCTCTTTCGAGGGCCCCGACGTCTACTCCCAGGCCGGCGGGCTGGGGGTCAGGGTGAAGGAACTTTCGCGGGCGCTCGCCGAGCGCGGCTACGAGACCCACCTGTTT
>VBEW01000168.1 GCA_005889225.1 Chloroflexota bacterium
TGTGTTTGATTCACGATTCCTCCTGGGCCGCGTAGTCGCGGCACGAAATGGTTGGCAGTCGGCCCAGGCGGTTCCGTCCTTGGCGGGTTAGGGGTTGGGGTTCGAAGAAAAGGAACCCTTTCTCCGCACACCAATCTCTAACCCTGCGCGAGTCGGCCCCGCCGGGGCATCGGGTCTGGCTCTAGGCGATCACCTCCGGAGCCCGAGTTTGGCGATGATCGCCCGGTAGCGCTCGATGTCCTTGCGCTGCAGGTAATTCAGCAGCCGGCGCCGCTTGCCGACCAGCTGGAGCAGCCCCCGACGCGAATTGTGATCGTGGGCGTGCGTCTTGAGGTGATCGGTGAGGTGATTGATCCGTTCGCTGAAGATCGCGATCTGGACCTCCGGTGACCCGGTGTCCGTTTCGTGCAACCGGTTGGTGTCGATCACCCCGGTCTTGGTCGCTGTTGCCAGTCGGTGTACCTCCTAAGTGGTCACTTACCCAGGTGCCGTTGGCTAGTCGGTCACCCGCGTCCCGGAGAGTATACCCGAAGGCCGCCAATCGATAACCTCGAGCGCACCCGGCATGATCTCGAAGACGGCAGGCGTGCTGCCGGCCAGTTCACCGTCGGCTTCCACACCAATCGGCTCGTCGCTGTCGATTTCCACTCGCCGGGCCTGGGCGAACTCCACCTGCTTGAGCTGGCCATGTGTGCCCCGGTACAGCATCGGCAGGCTGCGAATTCCCAGCACCCGTCCCACGTCCCCGATGGTCACCACCTCGAAAATTCCATCGTCGGTCCGGGCCTTGGGCGCGATCCACATGCCGCCCCCGAGAAAGGCTCCATTGGCTACGGCGATGGTTCGGATTCGACGGCGCAGCACGGGTCCGTCGTCGAGCCGCAGCCGCACCGAGGCATTGCGGTGGGTCAGCAGGCTCACCACGGCACCCCCGAGAAAGTTTCCCGTCCCACCGACCCAGGCGGGCCCGCGAGCGGCTCGGCGCACCACCTCGGCCCCGATACCGGCATCGGCCACGTTGATGAAGTAGCGGCGGCCGGTCGAGGTCGCCAGCCGGCCGGCATCCAGCCGCCGCCAGCGATTCGTCGCGAGCCACGCCGGAATTTGCTCCGGGCGTGACGGGCTCGGGACGCTTTTTGCCAGGTCCCCGGCAGTCCCACCGCGAAGCAGCGCGGCAAAGCGGGGCGGCCCGCCGCCGGGTCGACGCAGCAGGCCGTTGACGACTTCATGGGCGGTGCCGTCGCCGCCCACGGAGACGACCAGCCGTTCACCGGCGGCGGCGGCATAGTCAGCGGCATCACCGCGGCGGCGAGTCTCGATCACCTCGAGATCGAGGCCGGCACTGGCGCAAGAAGCGGCGCACCGTTCCCAGAAACCACGAGCCCGGCCACCGCCGGCCGCCGGGTTGAGGATGATGAGCGGCCGGTTCGACCTCAGGTCGCCGACGATGCGCCTCCCAGAATTCGTCTGGCGTTCTCCACGTCTTTTGCCATTTGCTGCTGCAACGCCGGGACTGTCGCAAACCGCTTCTCCGCGCGCAGCCGCTGGACAAACGACACGGTGAGCAGCCTGTCATACAGGTCGCCGTCAAAATCGAGCAGGAACACCTCGACGGTCAGCGTGTTCCCACCAAAGGTCGGACGAAAGCCGACGCTCAGCGCGCCGTCGTGCGTTTGACCATCGAGGTCTACGCGCGCCGCATACACCGCAGTAGCCGGGATCAGCTTGTTGGGCGCGATCCGCAGGTTGGCGGTGGGGAACCCGAGTTGCCGGCCCCGCTGGGCGCCGTGCTCGACCGTCGAGCGGAAGAAGTAGTCCCGCCCCAGCAGTTGCGCGGCGGCCCGCATCTGGCCGAGCAGGACAAGGCGACGGATCCGGGAGCTGCTGATGGGCGCTCGACCACGGGCCAGCGTGGGAATCACCTCGACGGTGAAGCCGTGCCGGGCGCCAAACCGGCGCAGGAAGGATGGGTCGCCGCGCCGGCCGTGGCCGAAGCGATGGTCCTGGCCGATGACGAGCCGGCGAAGCTGCATCCCGCGCAGCAGCCGCTGCATGAACGCCGCCGCGCTCAGGGCGGCAAGTTGCGGCGTGAAGGGAATCACGACCAGGTGATCCAGCCCAAGTTGTTCCAGCAGCCACGCTTTTTCATCGAGGGTCGTGAGATTCGGGGGGCAATGATCCGGGTCGAGCACACATCGCGGATGAGGCTCGAAGGTCACGAGGACACTGGCGGCGCCCACCCGCTTTGCCTGTGCGATCAGTGGCTTCAACAGCGCCAGGTGACCACGGTGGATGCCATCAAAGGTCCCCATGGTGGCGTGGGTTGGCCCAAGCAGGCCTGGCGCTGGGAACCCAAAACTGACTGCGGTCACGAGGAAAATACAGCGCGAGGCTGCAGGCGATGAGCCGCGTCGACTTCCGCCCACGCCAGTAAGCGGCCCTCCGGATCGATCAGCCGGTACCGGCCTGGCGCCGAGCTGGGCGCCGCGACCGACTGTCCGCGCCGAATCGCGGCCACGCCCACGGCATCCAGCGCCACCGACGGCCACTCGCGCAGCGGAAGGTCCATGGGGAGCAGCCACTCGGTCCACCCCTCCCCCGCCGCCGACAGAGCCGGCAGTGTCATCGCATCACTGAGGGCGAGGGGACCGACCGCCGTGCGGGTGAGAGCGGAGAGGTAGCCACCACAGCCCAGCGCCGTTCCCAGGTCATGCGCCAGGCTCCGGACATACATCCCACGACCGGAACTGACCGTAAGACGTGCCAGCGCGTGAATCGGGTCGTACTCGAGCAGACGGAGGGAATGAATTTCGACGGGCCGGGCTTCGGGCGCGGACGCCTCGCCGCGTCGCGCCTTCCGATACAGCGCCTCACCGCCCTGCTTGAGCGCCGAGTACAGGGGCGGCACTTGCGAAATGCGGCCGGTGAAGGACGGCAGCAGGGTCTCGATCCGCCCGCGGCTTACCGCGCTTGCATCGCCGGAGGGCGTGAGGGATCCCTCCCGATCGCCGGTATCGGAGGTCACCCCGAAGGTCACGGTCGCGAGGTAGGTCTTGGGCCATTCGTGGACGAAGTCGGCCAGTCGCGTCGCCGCATTGACCAGGACCGGCAGGACACCGTCAGCGGCCGGGTCGAGCGTTCCGCCGTGGCCGGCCTTGACCACGCCGGGGAGGCGGCGCACCTGACGCACGACGGCGAACGAGGATGGGCCCGCCGGCTTATTGACGTTCAGGATGCCCGAGGTCACTCGAGGGCGGTCATCCGCAGACGCGCTTCGGTCAGCACTTTGGCCTCGGCTTCCTTGAGCGGCAGCGCCACCTCGATACCCGCCGCCCGGCGATGCCCACCGCCGCCGAATTTTGCGGCCAGCTCGGCGGCATCGACCTGGTCGCGGCTGCGGATGCTGACCTTCGTCAGCCGTGGACCGGCTTCCTTGAAGAGGATGGCCAGCTCCTGGCCGCGGATCGTGTTGAGCTGATCGATGGCGCTGTCCGCTTGATCAGTCGTCGCCCCGCTGTCGCGCAGCCCGGCCTGGCTGATGGATCCCCAGACGAGCCGGTCACCGAACTCGAAGTGCAGCCCCTGCAGGATGCGGCCCTGCATCCGGAGGGTGGAGGCCGGCCGGCTCTTGAAGAGACCCCTGGCCATCATCACGGGGTCGGCGCCGAGCTCGACCAGCTCAGCCGCCGAGCGCAGCGCGTGGCCGGAGGTGTTGTCGTGCCGGAAGCCACCGGTATCGGACAGGATGGTGACATAGAGGCACGACGCGGCGCCCGGCGGAATGTGGATCTCCCACGCCTTGAGCAGGTCATAGACCAGCTCACCAGTCGAGGCGGCATCCGTCCGAACCAGATTGAAGGACCCGAACTGGGTGTTCGAAACGTGATGATCGATGTTGACCACCACCTTCGCCCGGGTCACAAGCGCCTCATTGTCGCCGGCGCGCGATGCATCGCTCGCGTCGAAAATGAAGACGGGCGCGTCCGCGGGAGCGGATTGCCGGTTCACCCGCTCGATGCCGGGAAGGAACCACCAGGCCTGAGGTACGGGCGGCGACGACAGAACGGGGACCGACTTGCCCATCGGCTCCAGCGCCAGCGCCAGCGCGAGGGCCGACCCGAGGGTATCGCCATCCGCATCCTTATGCGTGACCGCCGTCAGCACCGGAGCGTTTTCGATCACCTGCCAGATCCGGGGCGCCAGCTCGGCCACCTCGGGGCGCGGCGGAGCGAGCTCAGCTGCCGGCGTTTGACTCCCCTTGCTGGACCTCACGCAAGAGCTGGCTGACCCGGACGCTGTAGGCGACGCCCTCGTCGAGCTGGAAATGCAGATCGGGCGCGAAGCGTAGGTTCGACAGTCGCAAGCCGAGCTCGCGGCGGATGAAGCCTTTGGCGTGTTCCAGGCCGTCAATCGCCGCCTGGCGGCCGTCGTTCTCGCCCACGACGCTCACCCTGACGGTGGCATTCCGTAAGTCCGGGGTGAGCTTCACTTCGGTGATCGTGGCCATCCCGATCCGAGGATCCTTCAAGTCCCGGATGATGATCTCGCTAATCTCCTGGCGCAACTGTGCGGCAACGCGTTCAACTCTGTGAGTGCCCATCTGCTCATTGTATTGGGGTCAAACTCTCCCTCCCCCGCGTGCGGGGGGCGGGCCCGTCGGCCCACGCGAGCGGCCCTTTAGTGCCGGGCGAGCGTTTGAGACGGTCGGGGTGGGGGCCGCTCAGGCCTGGCGGTCGAGAATCTCCAGCACCGGCGCCAGCGCCTCGAGCGACGCTGCCGTCATGGGCTCGACGATGAGCTGAACGTGCCCGATCCCTTCGCGCGCATAGGCACGGAGCTCGTTGGCGATCACCTCAGAACTTCCGCGAAGCGGTAATGCCCCCGCCGACAAGTCGTACGCGTCCCGCCGGCCGGACCCACCGGCCACCTCGACCAGAGCGGCGACCGTCCGCTCGATCTCGCTGGGCTTGCGGCCGGCAGCGTTGCAGGCGTTGTCGACCGTCTCACGCAGCGCGGCAACGCCCTGGGGCCGGTTGCCCGTCTGCCGATACCAGGCATTCCAGGCGCTGACATGCGGAACGGTGATCTCGAGCATGCGCTGGCCGGTCGACCCGATCAGTAGCGGCGGTCCGCCGGGACGCGACCGGGGGAGGAGCTCACAGTCGCGGGCGGTATAAAACTCCCCGGCAAAGTCGACGCGGCCTTCACGGAGCAGCGACCGAATGATGGTGAAGGCTTCCGCGAATCGCGATACGCGCCGATCGAATGGAAAGCCAAACGCCCGATACTCCGTCTCGTTCCATCCGGCGCCGAGGCCAAGGATGAGGCGCCCACCACTGATCTCATCCACGGTCGAGGCCAGCTTCGCGAGGATGGCGGGATTGTGAAAGCTCGTGCAGGCTACCAGCGGCCCGATCGCGATTCGGCTGGTGACGGCGGCGATCCCGGCCAGCTGCGTCCAGGCCTCCCAGGGACCCCGCGCGCCGTACGTGTCGTCCCGGTAAAGGACATGATCTCCGACCCAGATCGAGTCGAAGCCCAGTTGCTCCCCGAGGCGAGCCATCGCCGCGAGCTCGGGCCAGCGAACATCCCGCTCCACTTCAGGAAGCTGGAAGCCGATCTTGAGCGGCCGCGTCGGACTACGCCTGCTTG
>VBEW01000169.1 GCA_005889225.1 Chloroflexota bacterium
AATTGTAGGGAGAGCCGCTGCGACGCAGCAGCCGCTCTCCCTCGCTTGCGTCCTAGTGATGCGCCGTGATCTGTTCCAGCGCGCGCCGGGTGAGGACCTGTGCCAGGTGCCGGCGATAGTCGGGTGAGCCATTCAAGTCCTGGACCGGATCGGTGCCTTCCGCCGCTCGCTCGGCAGCCTTGCGGATGTCATCGTCGTGCGCGCCCTTGCCACGCAGTGCCTGCTCTACACCGATTGCCCGCAGCGGACGGCTGCCCATGCCGGTCAGGCCGATCGCCACGTTGGCGACATTGTGGCCGCTGACGGTGACCTGGGCGGCGACCGCCACGATCGCCCAGTCCTGCGACCGCCGGCTGAACTTGAGGTAGGTCCC
>VBEW01000170.1 GCA_005889225.1 Chloroflexota bacterium
GGTCGCCAATCTGGGCGGCGGCGCTGCTGAGCAATGGCAGTTTTTTCTTGAGCAGGTCGGAGAACTCGATGTCGTGGTGGGTCGTGAGGGCGCCGATGGCCACGTGGCCATCCTCCTCACGAATGTAATTGAGGTTGTTGATCCGGCCGATGTCCACCAGGAAGGAGGGCGTCGCGAGCCGCAGCTTCATCAGGGGAATCAGGCTGTGCCCACCCGCCAGGACTTTCGCTTCCTGGCCACGCTTGACCAGTTCGGCGACCGCCTCCGGGAGCGTGCGGGGAACCACGTAGTCGAAGGCTGCCGGAATCATCGCTTTGTCCCTCCGTTGCGGTGCATCAGGTGCCAGACCTTCTCCGGCGTGGCGGGCATCGAGATGTCCTTGACGCCGAATGGCGCCAATGCATCGACGATCGCATTGATGATCGCCGGGCTGGACGCGATCGTACCCGCCTCGCCGATGCCCTTGGTACCCAGCGGGTTCACCGGGCTGGGTGTGATCGTCGCCTCGAGCTCGAACGACGGCAGGTCGGCCGCGGTCGGCACCAGGTAATCGACCAGGCTGCTGGTTCGCAGCTGACCGGCCTCGTCGTACACGGCTTCCTCGAAGAGAGCCTGCCCGATGCCCTGCGCGATCCCGCCATGCAACTGGCCATCGACGACCATCGGGTTGATCCGAGTGCCACAGTCATCGACGGCAACGTATCGGAGAATCCGGGTCGCGCCGGTCTCGCCATCGACTTCGACGACGGCGATGTGGGCGCCGAATGGCCAGACGAAGTTCGCCGGATCGAAGAAGGTGGTAGCCTCCAGGCCGCCCTCCATTCCCTTCGGGAGACGGCTCGTCTGGAAGGCCGCGACGGCGATCTCCTGGATGGTGACGGCTTTCGATGGCGTTCCCTTGACGTAAGCTTTGCCACCTTCGTACACGATGTCGCCTTCGGCGGCCTCCAAAAGGTGCGCCGCAATCTTTTTGGCTTTCTCCTGGACCTTCATGGCGCTGATGTGAACCGCGTTGCCATCGAGGGCGGTGCTCCGGCTGCCATAGGTGTCCATTCCCATCGGTCCGATCGCCGTATCGCCATGCTGCACGTCGATGTCCCCGACCGGGATGCCCAGCACGTCCGACGCGACCTGCGCATAGGTCGTCTCATGACCCTGGCCGTGCGGCGAGCTGCCGATGATCACCGTGGCTTTGCCGGTGAAGTGGACGTTGACGACCGACATCCCCCAGAGCGAGACCCCCACGGCGGCCTGCGTTGGCACTGCCGGCCCCAGGCCACAGATCTCGATGTAGGTGGACAGGCCGATGCCCAGGTACTTGCCCTGCTTGCGCTTCTCCGCCTGCTCACGCCGCAGTCCCAGGTAGTCGACCATCTGCAGCGCCCGATCCAGCGTGATGCGGTAGTCGCCCGAATCGTAAGTCAGACCGAGGAGTGTGGTGAACGGCTGGTCCTCGGCGCGAACGAAATTCTTGCGGCGGACTTCGACCGGATCGACGCCGGTCTCCTGGGCTACCAGGTCCATGACGCGTTCGATCAGGAAGGTTGCCTCGGGTCGCCCGGCGCCGCGATAGGCATCGGTCGGCGTTCGGTTCGTATAGATGCCCACCGCCCGGCCGTCGAAGGCCTTCATCCGGTAGGCGCCCTGGGCCACCAGCATACCCAGCACCTGGAATGTGCCGAACTGGCTGCAGTAGGCCCCGAGGTCGAGCCACTGCGTAGGCCGGATGCCGAGGACGGTCCCGTCGCGCATGGCCGCAATTTCCACGTCCCAGATTTGCGACCGTCCGTGGTGCGTCGCTTTCGTGTTCTCGCCCCGGTCTTCGATCCACTTGACCGGCCGGCCAAGCCGACGCGAGGCCAGCGCCGTCATGATCTCCTCGGGGTAGACGCGGATCTTCGAGCCGAAGCCGCCACCGACCTCGGGGGCGATGACCCGGACATCACTCTCCGGGATGCCGAGGATCACCGCGGCCCAGACCTTGACGAAGTGCGGGATCTGGGTCGAGGACCAGATCGTGAGCTTCCTGGCCCACGTTTTGTAGTCGGCCACAACCCCGCGCGGCTCAACGGCAACCGGGATCAGCCGCTGCTGGATGAGGCGCTGCGTGATCTTGACCTCGGCTTCCTTAAAAGCCGCCTCGATGTCGCCCGCGGCGAACTTGACGTCATAAGAGAGGTTGCTCCCCAATTCGTCGTGGATGATCGGGGCACCTTTCTCCAGCGCCTTCTCGATGTCGGTAACGGGCGGAAGGGTCTCGTAGCGCACCTCGACCCGTTCGGCGGCATCCTCCGCCGCCGATTGGCTCGACGCCAGCACGATCGCCACCGGCTCACCGACGTAGTGCACCTTGTCGACGGCGATCGGGTAATGCTTGGGATATTTCTTTGTCGGGACGAAGCAGTCGGTCACCGGCAGTGGGGCTCCGAATTCGGGCAGCAGCTCCTTGCCGGTGAAGACGGCGATCACCCCATCGGCCTCTTTCGCCCGCGTGGTATCGATGCCGAGGATGCGGGCGTGAGCGTCGGTGGAGCGGACCACCACCATGTGGACAATGGCGGTTTCCGGAAGGTCGTCGACATAACTGCCGGTGCCGGTCACAAGTCGTGGGTCTTCGCGACGTTTGATCGACGCGCCAACCATTTGGGATATGGCCATGATTGAACTCCCTCGCCTTACGAGACGGACGCCGGCGCTTTGGCTTCGGCGCCGGGCGCCATCACCTTGGCCGCCGCCTGGATCGCCTTGACGATGTTGTGGTAGCCGGTGCAACGACAGAGGTTGCCTTCGAGCCCCAGCCGGATCTCTCGCTCGCTCGGGTTGGGGTTGCGTTCCAGCAGCTGCTTGGCGGCCATGATCATTCCGGGGGTGCAGAAGCCGCATTGCAGACCGTGCTCATCCCAGAACGCCTGCTGCAGCGGATGGAGCGTTGAGCCCTTCGCCAGGCCCTCGATGGTCGTGATCTGCGCGCCATCCGCCTGGACCGCGAACATCGTGCACGACTTGACGGTGTGACCGTCGAGTTCGACCGTACACGCGCCGCAGTTACTGGTATCGCACCCGATGTGGGTACCGGTCAGCCCGGCCTGTTCCCGGATGTAATAGACCAGCAACGTCCGCGGCTCGACCTCGTGTTCGTAGCTGGTGCCATTGATGGTGACCGCGACCCTGCGTCTCATACGCACCTCCTCTGAGCCCGCCTATCCGCCTGCCGCCAACAGGTATATCACTCGAATTGGCGAGTGTCTAGCATTGGCCGGACTGCCGGGCACCCGGATCAGCCGCCACGGCGGGCCCCGGCCTGGCTGGTCTGGGCCACCTTCACGGCATCGGGCGGCGGCGAAAGCAGCTTCCACGCGGACCGCCAGTTTCCGTTCCTCGTGACCTGCACCATCATATTGAGGCCTACGCTGCGAAGTGGCCGGCGGTGATCGATTTCGCAGAAGTTTGAGATAAGCAGAAGAGGGGTACACTTATCGGGTTGGCCACAGAGTTCGCATCGCCCTTTCATCTCGGCGAACTGGTCGTACACGTGACCCACGGACTCAGCCGATACGCGGGCACCAAGCTGCTGCAAGCGAGCGATGGCACGACAGCAGAGTACTTCCAGCTCGATTACGCTGAGGGACACCGGGTTTTCGTCCCAATCGAGCACGTTAGCCGATTGAGCAAGCATCTCGGCGCCGAAGCGGCGTTGGCGCGGCTCAACAGCGAAGTGCAGCGCCGCTCGCCCTACAGCCGCCTTCCCAAGCCGCAGTAGAGCCAGCGTACGTCTAGACCTCGACTGGCACCCCCACCTCGATCGGGTTGCTGATCGGATCCTGGCTCCACTCGAACCAGCCGCCGTCGTAGACGGCGATCCGCCGCCAGCCCATCAGGTAGGCGTAGCACCAGGTCTCGCTTGCTCGCCAGCCCGTCCCGCAGTAGAAAGCCACCCACTTGTCGGGGCGGATCCCGGCCTCCTTCCAGTTGGCAGCAATCTCTGGGTAGGCACGCATCGTGTTGTCGACGTTGCGGTAGTGCTCCATGTGGTACTCATCGTCTTACGGGGGTAGGCAATCTTGACCTCTGTACCTGGTTTGTCGGCTGCCAGATTGCCGAGCGTTGTTGACTATCTCAATCCAAATTGTCAAGAACCTGGGCCTGTAAGGGCGCCGACCGCACTCCCGCAAGCCGGCTTCGCACCAGTTCGGTTAGAGCGTCCGCCAGCCGCGAATCGTCATTCAACATCTGGGTTCGCGTGAGCTCGATGCCGAGATCGCGAGCTTTTTGGCGCGCCTCGATATCGATGTCGTAGAGAATCTCGAGGTGGTCGGCGATGAAGCCCACCGGAGCTACCAGCACCTTCCGCCGGCCGCCGGCCGCGAGCTCCGTGAGCGTGTCGAGCAGGTCAGGGCCAAGCCAGGGCTCACCTGTCCGGCTCTCGCTCTGGAACGAAAACCGCCATTCGCGGGAAGGGACGAGCTGGGCGATGAGCTCCGCACTCCGGAGCAACTGGTCGCGGTAAGGATCGCCCTCGTCAAGGATCCGAGCGGGAAGACTATGTGCCGTAAAGACCACGGTTGCTGTTTCCGGGTCAGCAAAGGCGCGCAGAGCCGCCCGAACGTTCTCGGCTACCGCCTGCAGATAACCTGGCACATCGAACCAGGTCTGTATGAAATCGAAGGGAACGCGCCTGCCGGACTCGGCCAGCGCCTGCTCGACCCGGGCCTGGTAGCCGCCGGTGCCCTTGCGCGAGTAGTGAGGTGCGAGGACGAGGCCAACCACCTGGTCCACGCCTGCCTGCTCTAGCTCCTCCAACGCCGTATGGATGCGAGGCGTCCAGTGCTTCATCCCTACTCGAGCCGTGAACTGACCGCTGCCGGACTGGTTCAAGCCACGCTCCACTTTCTCTGCCAGGCGGCGTGAAACTTTGAGCAACGGCGTCGGAATGCCAACTTGCGCGTACCGAGCGCTCAGCCCCGCGACTTCTTCAGAAGATGGGCGCCGGCCGCCACGGATATCGCTGATATATGCCTCCACCTCATCAAGGCGATTCGGGCTGCCGTAAGCCATGAACAAGACACCGACATGA
>VBEW01000171.1 GCA_005889225.1 Chloroflexota bacterium
CAAACGGCAGCGCAAACTGGCCACGGTCGGGCTCGTTCTGGCCGCGGTGGTAGGTCCGCCAGTCCGGCGCGATCAGGCCGCCGGCCGACTGGATGACATCGGGCTCGTCGTGGTGATACACGAGCGGTCCGAGAAAAGCCAGCTCCGGCCGCGCCTGGGCGGCCTCGACCAGGTGCCCGATGAACGCCGGATCGACAACCGTGTCCTCGTTAAGGAGCAGGACGTAATCCGCGCCCTTCCGGCGTGCCCGCTCGAGGCCAACGTTGTTGCCGGCGGCGTAGCCGAGGTTGCCGCCGGTCTCGATCACGGTGACCGCTGGATAGGCGGCGCGCACGGCGGCGGCACTGCCGTCACTGGATGCGTTGTCGAGCAGGACGACATCGAGGTTGGGATAGGGGCTCTGCCGCAGCGATGCCAGGCAGGCCAGCGTGTCGTCCCGCCGATCGCGATTGAGGATGAGCACACAGACCTTCGGCATGCTCACGCCGTCGCCCTCGTTCGCAGCGTCATCGCGAGCCCGGCCCCGGCGAAGAACCAGCAGACGACCACCGGCGGGATGCCCTCCCAGCCGGCCGAGGCGATCGTCGGAACGAGGCCGCTGCCGACGACGGCCATCAGCGCGCTGCCCACGACCATCGCCAGGCCGGCCGCCTGGAAATGCTGGGCCGCGAGGCTGCGGCCCGGAACGTGCCGGCGAAGTCGCCAGATGACAAGGGCCATGAACGTCAGGAAAAGCGCCAGACCGACCACGCCAAGCTCGGCCAGCACCTCGAGGAAGATGTTGTGGGCTTGCTGGTAGCCCTGCAGCACCAGGGCGATGCTGAAGACGCTAAAGCGCTCCATGTAGCCGACCAGGTTGCCGGCACCGACCCCGATGATCGGGCTCTTCGACCAGACGATCAGGGCGCTGTGCCAGAGGCCGATGCGGTCGACGTCGTTGCCGCCTAGCCGCTGGGCCACGATGGTTCCGAGCGTTTCCTGGACGGCGAGCGCGACCAGCCCCAGGCCGGCAAACCAGGCAACCAGACCACGTCCTCTCCAGCGCGACCAGACCAGCACCGTCATCGCGCCGAGGGCACCGAGCCAGGCATTGAGCGCGTAGGAGAGAAAGGCGGCGACCAGGCCCATCCCCAGCAGCGCGAGCGCGGGCGCCCACAGGCGCGAGCGTGGGTGCTGCCAGACCACGACGCCGGCGGACAGCACGATCAAAAAGAGGGTGGCATCCGGGTTGATGTTCGGTCGAGCGCCCTTCAGATAGACATCGATCGGGTTGACCGGGTTGAGCCACCAGGTCCACAGCCCGACCACCGTCGTCACCGTCACGCTCATCAGCACCCCGACGTAGAGGCTGGTCAGCCGCTCCAGCTGGGCGTAGACCACGCCGGCCGCGAACGCCAGAAACGGGGTCGCCACGAAATACAGCGCGGTCACCTGGTAGCCGATCCAGCGGTGGCCGAATCCCCGTTCCATCGATGTGCCGACGTTGGGGTCCCAGAACAGCCAGCTGTTGATGACCGAGATGACCGCCGCGATCATCAGGGCGACGAACAGCCACAGGTAGGGGATCTCGATCGGCCGCCGGCGCTGCCGAGCCAGCGCGAGGCCGATCATCAGGAACAGCGGTGCCGCCAGCGTGCCGAATCCAAAGCCCGCTGACCGAATCGTGACCAGGGGAAGGGGCAGCATCGAGAGGACGAGCAGTGGCACGACGACCGCCTGGAATGGGATAGGCCGCCCCAGTCGAGCGGGGCTTTGGGTGGAGACCCGCTCCTGCGACGGGGCGGTCAACGCCATCACCCCCCTAACCACGGGCCGGCGCCCCGCCGCGATAGGGTCTGCTGTAGCCGGCGGCCCTGACGTCAACCTGATTCATCACGATCCCGATCAGCCTGGCCTGCCCCTGCTGCAGTTTCTTGAGCGAGCGGACATGGTTGACCGGACCCGGCGGCCCCGACCGCAGGACGTACAGGATGCCGTCCGTGACCCTGGTCAACTCCTGCGCGTCCGAGTAGAGGGAGCAGGGTGGGCTGTCGAGCAGGACCACGTCCGCGTGGTCGCAGAAGTCGGCGATGACGCTGCGCATTCGAGGAGAGGCGAGCAGCTCCGCGGGGTTCGGTGGGATCGTGCCGGTCGGCACCATGACGAGGTTTTCGGTGCCATCCACGGGCGTGGCGACTTCGACATAGCTTGCCGTCCCGGCGATCAGGTCGCTAAGGCCCCGGCGAACCGGGTCCGCGCCGTCGCGCTGCCAGAAGCCGTCGACGCCGGTGACCCGATGCCCATTGCCACTCGCGGCGAGGAGGCGGTGCAGGCAGGGCCGGCGGAAGTCCGCATCAACGAGGACGACGCGTTGCCCCGCCTGAGCCATCAGGATCCCGAGGTTCGCGACCGTCGTGCTCTTGCCCTCTCCGGGCCCGCCGCTCGCCACCAGGAGCGCCCGGGCGCCCTGCATCCCGCCGTCGACACCGAGGTTTGCCCGCAGGGAGCGATAGGCCTCGGCGAACGCCGTTTGCAGCGTGGCCGAGGTCAGCACGATCGAGGCCTCGCGCGCCATCACTTGCCCCTCGCCGCCCGCCGCAAGGCCGCCGCGCTCGCCCGCGGGATCACCCCGACTACGGGGGCGCCCAGGTACGCCTCGGCATCCTCCGGCTTATCGATCGAGCGACCGAAATATTCGAGGAGGAAGACCGCCACGATGCCGAGCAGGAGACCGAACCCGCCAACGTAGATCAGCCGGGTCAGGCTGGATCCGCCGCGTGCCAGGGCCGCCGCCTGGTCCAGGACGTGAGATTCGAAATTGCGGATGGTCGTGATCTGGGCCAGCTTGCCCTGGGTGATGCCCGCTTCGAAGTTCAGGACCGCGTTGGCGGTCGCCTGCTGCGCCAGCTGTAGGGCCAGCCGCTGGGCTCCAAGGCTGGGATCGGTGCGAGCGCCGGCGCCCTGGGCATGCGTCTGGTCGAAGCTCAGCAGCGCTTGTGAGGCATCGAGGTATCGCTTGTTGAGGTCGGCCCGATCCCTGTCGATGGTGGCCTGGATGGAGACGGTGTCACCGCCGGCCAGGTCCTGGTAGTAGGCGGTCGACTCGCCGGCGACGGCGTTGGCCAGCGCCGTGGCCCGGGCCGGGTCCGTGTCACGGATGGCGATCTGGTAGATGTCACTCTTCCCCGAAACCACGCTCAGCGCCGCCTCCAGCTCGTCCACCGTTTCCACGACGTGGGCGGCCTTGATGGCACGCAGCGCGACGGTGTTCGAGGTCACGACCTCGGGAAAGCTGAGCGGCCGATCGGTTGCGTTCTCGGGGTTCTTGGCGATGACGGTCGCGGTCGCGACGTACGCCGGCTTCGATATGAGGGTCAGAACGCCCATTGCCGCGGTCGCCAGCGTGGCGAAGAGCAGCGGGATCCAGGCGCGCCGGCGCAGGACACCCCAGAAGGCGCTCAGCACGATGACCCTCCGACCTGGGTCGGCCACCTGTCAGTGCGCGGCATAGGCATAGAGGGTGCCGCGGGTATCGCCCTGATAGATGACGCCCTGGGCGATGGTGGCGGCGCCATAGAAGATGGCTGGATTGGCGGCGCCCGCGGTCGCCGCGGGCGCCTGTAAGAGGAGCGTGCCGTGGGCGGCGTCGAGAACGATCATCATCGAGCCGGCGCCCACCACGACGATGCCGGGCGCGGTGCTGACCGCGCCGAGAACCGGACCGCTGCTGATGCCGGTGCGCCAGATCGGCGCGCGCAGGTCGTTCGGGTCGTACGCGGAAACGGTTCCGGCAACGACCTGGCCGTCGATCGAAATGTGGCCGCCGCCGATGTACAGCCGGGACCCGTCGAAGGCGCTCGGCGAGATGCTCCCGTTTCCGGCGGTGGGCGGATTGCCGCCGGTCGCGATCCGCAGCCGGGCGACCGGTCCGCTATCCAGGCTGGCGCGGCTAAAGACGTAGTAGATGCCGTTCTTGTTCGCCACGCCGATCAGCCGTCGAGGGGCGCCGCCGGGCGTGACGGTGCCGGTAAAGAGCGTTGGCGTCGAGCCGAAGTCACTGTCGAAGACCGATTCCGCTGGTGGGACCTGCCAGTGACCCATCACGTGCAGGTCGGCCGCGTCCAGCTTGACGACGGCCTGGGCGTAGGGCTGGGGTTGCGCGATGTGGGGACCGACGACGAGCAGGCTGGTGCCGGCCAGCCCGAGCACCCCGATCCCAACACCCGCCCAGAAGATGGCGCGGATCGATGGCCGAGGCCAGGCAAAGCCCGCCAGGAGCAGACCCAGCAGCGCCAGCCCGGCCGTTGCCGCCGCCCGCTTCGGGCGCAGCGTGGTGCCGACCTGGGGTCCGAACCGCGAGCATGGATCCGCGTTGCCGGTGGCGACATAGAGCGCGCCCTCCGCCTCATCGACGGTCGGCGAGCCCCAGATGCTGGCGCCGGTGCAGCCGTCGGGCACCATGTCCGCGGCGTGCTGCACCCGCCCGGTCGAGGCGTCGAGCTGGACGAGCCGGCCCTGGATCAGCGGGCAGTCGGCGAAAGCGGACACGCCGACGTAGACGCTGCCTCGATAGAAGGCAGGCGAGCTCCAGATGAAGTGGTCTGGTGAAGATCCGAGGGAGGTGCGCCAGAGGATTTCGCCGGTCAGGGCATCGAGCGCGAAGAGCTGCGCCGTGCCGCCGCTGATCGGGTGGCCTTGCGCATCGGCATTGCCGCCGCCGCCGACATAGAGGACGGAACGGGACCTCGCGCCAACCGGCGCGGTCGCGACGACTGGCGTCCCGGCAATCCCAATCGGAAACTGACAGGCCTTGCCCTTGGTCGTGATACCGAGGAAGCGCTTCCACTGGACGGCGCCAGACGGCGTGATCGCGTACTCGTTGCCGTCCCAGGCGCCCACATAAATGAGGCCGTTGGCGAGCACCGGTTGGGTGGAGATCGTGGCCGGCAGCTTGACCGCAAAGCCGGCGAGCGGCTTGAGATTCTTTGCCGCGGTCGCGCTCATGCCCCCGTCCGCTGCATAGCCGCTGCCACCGTTGTCATGCAGATACCTGGGCCAGGCGCCATCGGCTGCTGAGCTCGGTACGGCGCTCAACAGCAGCGCCGCGGCAGCGCTGAGGGAGGCGAGGAGGCTCCCCACTTTGAGCCTAGCGCCCATCGATGCCGTACGCGTAGAGGTATCCGGCGGTGTCACCCTGGTAGATGCGGCCGCTGGCGATGGTGGCGGCGCCGAAGATCACGGCCGCCTTCGGATTGGCGACCGAACCTTTGAAGAGAACCGAGCCATCGGAACTGGACACCACGGTGGTGAACGCCCCGTTGCCGATCACGATCACGCCGGATGAGGTCGTCACCGCGCCCAGGACGGGACCCGCGGCGCCGATTTTCCAGAGCGGTCTGGAGAAGTCGTTGGGATCGTACGCGAGGAGGCTGCCGGGAACGGGTTCGCCATCCGCTTCGCTGCCGCCGCCGGCGATGTACAGCGTGTGCCCATCAAAGGCGCTGGGGGCGATGCTGCCATTGCCCTTGGTGGGATCCGTGCGCGTCGCGTGCGCCAGGACGATGGTGGCGACCGGACCCGATGCAATGTGGGCGCGGTCGAAGACGTAGTAGTTGCCGTTCTTGTTCGGGAGGCCGACCAATTGCCGGCGCGACCCGCCTGGCGTGACGGTGCCGGAGAAGAGCGTCGGGGTCGAGCCGAAGTCGTAATCCCCCTGGTCGGTTGCCGGGACTTTCCACGAGTCGGTCACGTGCAGGTCCCCGGCGTCCAGCTGGATCAGACTGACTGAATAGGGGCGGTTGATGGAAATGGTTGGGCCGATCAGCAGGTAGGCACCCAGGACGCCGGTGGCGAGTGCCCCGGCGGCCGCCAGCCAGAACCCGAGCCGGATCCAGCCACGCGGCCAGAAAACGGCAACCAGCACGGCGACGAAGGCAAGGAACAGCACGATCGCTCCACGCTTCGTGTGCGGGTAGCGCCCGAGTTGCGGTCCGAAGATCGAACAGGGCCGGCTGTTGCCGGTGGCGACATAGACCTTCCCCGCCGACTCATCGATCGTCGGAGAACCCCAGATGCTGGCGCCCTCGCAGCCGGTGGGAACCGCGTTGAAGGTGGCCTCGAGCGCGCCGGTTAGGGCACTGACCTTGACCAGCTTGCCCTGGACGAGCGGGCAATCGTCGAACGACGACACGCCCACGTAAACGCCGTCGTGGTAAACGGCGGGCGAGCTCCAGATCAAGTGGTTGGGTGCCCCGCCCAGCGGGCTGCGCCAGAGGATCTGGCCCGTGACGGCGTCGAGCGCGATCAGCTGCGCGGAGCCGTCGATGTTCGCGCCGCTCTCGTCCCGGTTGCCGCCACCGCCGATATAGAGGACCGATCGGCTGTGTCCGTTCACGGACGCGGTGGCGACGGCACCGGTCGAGACAACGCCGGCCACGGTGCCCTGCTGCGGATTACTGCTCACCGCATCGGCGATGAAGCAGTTCTTGGTCCGGCCGAGGTACTGCCGCCAGGCAATCGTGCCGTCGGGACGAAGTGCGTACTCGTAGCCGTCCCAGGCGCCGACGTAGATCAGCCCGTTCGCCAGGATCGGCTGGGTCGTGATGGGCCGGTCACCCAGGCGCACCGGCCAGCCGGCCGCCGGCTTGAGAGAGGCCGCCGTGCCGGCCGTGATGGCGCGGTCTGGTGTCGACCCGCTGCTGCCGATGTCGTGCAGGTATTTCGGCCAGTCCGCGGCGCTCGCGCCCACGCCCGCTGCCGATAACGCGGCCGCGGCCAGCGCGGCCGCGACGATGCTTCTAATGAGAAGGGGTCGGTGTTGCTTCACGTTGCCTCCTGAGGTCCGCCAGCCGGCAGTAATAGTCGACGGTCTGCCGCAGGCCATCAGCAAATGGGGTCGCCGGGCGCCAAGCGAGCATCCGATCGGCCTTCGTGCAGTCGAGCGTGAAGCGGCGGACATCACCGGGGCGTTGCTCACCGCGAAGCGGCTCAACGCTCACCGCCATCAGCTCGCAGACCTGTCGAAAGATCGTGTTGACCGAGATTTCGCCGCCGCTGCCGACGTTGAAGGCCTCGCCATCACCGGCGTCGATGGCCCGCAGGTGGGCCGCCGCGACGTCGCCGACGTAGACGTAATCCTTGGCTTGCTCGCCATCCCACTCGATGACGGGCCGATCGCCCTTCAGCAGGGCGTGCAGGAAGGCGGTGATGACATGCTGGCTGGCGGGGATGTCCCTGGGGCCGTAGACATTCCCATAGCGCAGGATCGTGTTCGCCATGCCGGCCTGGCCGCAGAGCACGCGGACGTAATGCTCCCCCGCGACCTTGGAGACCCCATACGGACTGATCGGGTTCAAGGGCTGGGTTTCCGGTACCGGCTGCCGTTCCACGTTGCCGTAGACGGTCCCGCCGGAGGAGGCGAAGACGACCTTTTGACTGCCGGCCGCGATCGCCGCCCTCACCACGTTCACGGTGCCGAGCACGTTGATCTGCGCGTCCCGAAGCGGATCGGACGCCGAGCGCGCGACCAGCGTCTGCGCGGCGAGATGGAAGATGACGCCCGGCGTAAATCGCCGGCCAATCTCCACCAACTCCTCAAGGTTGCGAACGTCCGCTTCGACGAATTCGGCGCTCGGGTTGACGTTGACGCGCGAGCCGGTCGCGAGGTTGTCGACGACACAGACCCGGTGACCGTCGGCCAGCAGGGCGTCGACCAGATGCGACCCGATGAAGCCCGCGCCACCGGTGACCAGCGCGCGCATCAGTAGGCGCCCCGTCCCGACATGACTGCGAACAACGTTCGGGCAAGGATCGCCAGATCGAGCCGAAGGGACATGCGCCGCACGTACTCGGCGTCGAGGCGAATCCGCTCGGCCTTGCTCAGCAGCTGGCGGCCGCTTACCTGCCAGAGCCCGGTCAGGCCGGGGCGCACGGAGAGGAGCAGCCGGCCGGCCGCGCCCCAATCGGGGAGTTCGGCGGCGGTGATCATGCGCGGCCCGACGAGGCTCATCTCGCCGCGGATGACGTTCACCAGCTGCGGCAGCTCGTCGAGGCTGAGCTTTCGAAGCCAGCGTCCGACCCGAGTGACCCGGGGGTCCCGGACGATCTTGTTCGACTCCCGGAACTGGCGCTGCAAGGACTCGTCCTGGCTCAGGATGCGGTCGGCATCCGCCATCATGGTGCGGATCTTGAAGGCGTCGAAGGTGGCCCCGCCGCGGCCGACCACCCGGCGGCGGTGGATCAGTGGGGCACCCGACTCGATCAACACCGCCGTCAAGCAGGCCACGACGATGGGTGCGCTGAGCACGAGTAAGAGGACGGCGCCGACGATATCGAGGCAGCGCTTCGCCAGGGGGCGGAGGCGGAACATCGCCCGCTCGTAGAGGACGGCCACATCGAGCCAGACGCTGTAGCTGCGCACGTAATAGAGGTCGAGTGTCGCCTGCTCGGCGGGATCGGCTGCCTGGCGCCATGGGCCGGTGAGGCCGGGCTGGATCGTCGTGAGCGGCATGCCGCCCCGCGTTTTCGCCTCTTCCTCGCTCATGGGGCGGGGACCAACGAGGCTCAGCTGGCCACGCAGCACATTGAGCAGACCCGGCAGCTTGCGGAGGAAATCCGATTGAAACGGAGACGATGAACGAAAGCGGAGCAGATCGAAGGTGACGAGGTTGCGTCCGAGGACCTGCTCGCGGTCGATGGTCAAGGGCGAGCCCGCCCGCCACTGGCAAACCGCCATCAGGCCGACG
>VBEW01000160.1 GCA_005889225.1 Chloroflexota bacterium
GATGTCCTTCCCCGAGGTCTCGATCTCCAGCCAGGCGCCCCGGTTGGGGATCAGCTTGGCGGCATAGAGCATCCGGCCGGAGGCCCGGTCCTCACTGCTGGTGAAGTAGATGCCCGGCGAGCGCACCAGCTGGGAGACGACCACCCGCTCGGTGCCGTTGACGATGAAGGTGCCTTCCTCGGTCATGATCGGGAAGTCGCCCATGAAGACTTCCGATTCCTTGATCTCGCCGGCGTTCTCGCCGGTGCGGATGGTCAGCCGGGTGTTGATCCGGAGCGGCGCCGCGAAGGTCATGTCGCGGTTGCGGCACTCCTCCTTGTCGAACTTGGGCTGGCCGAACTCGTAATCGAGGAACTTGAGCTCGTAGTTCTTCCCGGTGTAGTCGGTGATCGGGTTGATCTCTTCGAACAGCTCCCGCAGCCCTTCGCGCTTGAACCAGTTGAAGGACCGGATCTGGGTCTCGATCAGATCGGCGACCGGAAGCATCTCCGGAATGCGGCCGTAGCTGACGCGAGAGCCGTTAGAGGAAGGCTGAATCATGGACTCTCCTTTCAGACGAAGCAGGAAAAAATGGTGGGCGGGCAGGTAGTGCTAGGGACGCGGAAAAGCAACCCAGGAAGCACCGAACGGCAATAGTACCATCAGGGTACCCAGGGTGTCAAGCGGACAAACATCGTTGTCGCGAAACCGGAGCTTCGCGAGCGGGCCCGGGGCGGGTCCCCCGGGTTGGGGAAAGTTGGTCAGGTCGTCGTTTCGAAGTCGATCAGCCTAATCGGGAGGTAGTTTAGCACTCCCCGTGCCCCATGGGAAGGGGTCTGGGGATCAAGCCCGGGCGGCCCGGATCAGGGCGAGAAGGGCGAAGACGGCTGCTGAATACCGAGCCAGGACAGTCCCGGAATCGGGACGCCAAGGACGAACAGGACAAATCCGGTGATCAACCCGAGAACCAGCACGAACATGAGCATCCAGCGGAACATGGATCGACCCTCCGGGTAGCACAACGGCGGCGGCCGGCCAAACCTTGGGTCAGATCCAGCCCAGGCGGCGGTAGTACCAGAGCTGGAGCCCCGTGGACAGCGCCATGACCCCGACGGCCAGGATCCAGAAGGTCCACGCGGGCGCGATGTGGCCCACCAACCACCCGAAGTTCATCCCGAAGAAGCCGCTGATGAAGGTCAGCGGCAGGAAGAGCGTCGCGAACACGGTGAGCCGGGTGATCCGCAGGTTCAGCCGGTTCGAGACGGTCGACAGGTAGACGTCCATGGCGCTGGCCAGGAGGTCGCGCAGCGAGTCCACCGTCTCGTACTGGCGGACCAGGTGGTCGTACACGTCGCGGTAGTAGATCGACATCTCTTTGTCCTGCGGATCGCCGATCGCCCGGGTGGTCAGCCGCTGGAAGACGTCGCGCTGCGCGCCCAGCACCTTTCGCAGGTCCACGACGACCCGCTTTAAGTCGGACAGCTTCGTCAGGGCCGCCTGGTCCGGCTGGTCGATGATCGAGTCCTCCAGCCTGTCCGTGGCGTCGTCGACCTGTTCCAGCACGGGAAACAGGGCATCGACCAGCTGGTCGACCACCAGGTAGAAGAGGAAGGGCAGGCTTCGGCGGGTGAGGTCCGGGTTGTCCTTGATGCGCTGCCGGAGATCGGCCAGTGGCTTCGAGGGCTCGAGATGGACGCTGACGAGGTACTGCGTCGAGACGTAAAGATGGTGTTCGCGGATCTCCGCCCGCTCGTTGACCATCTCAGCCGTAAACAGGACGACGAACGCGTAGCCGGGGAACTCCTCGACCTTGGGTCGCTGGTTGCGGTTGCGGATGTCCTCGAGCGTTAGCGGGTGAAACTTGAAGGTCTGCTCGAGGAGGTGGTAGTCGGCATCGCCCGGGTTCTCGATGTCGAGCCAGAAACCCTGCTTCCCCTCCTTGAGGCAGGTCAGCAGACTGGCGGGGGTTGGCTCGAGCTGCGGGCCATCGGTGGCAACCAGGTGCCGGATCGAGCCCTGCTCCCGGTCGCCCTGGCGCTCGGCCACGTTGGCCGGCGCGGTGCTGGACCGCGCCGGCTTCGTCGCCTGGCTACTTGATTTCCGCGCCAGCGCCGGCATCCTTCAATTTCTTGAGGACGCTCTCCGCCTCCTCCCGATTGACTCCCTGCTTGACCGGCTTCGGCGCCTGGTCGACCAGGTCCTTGGCTTCCTTCAGCCCAAGCCCGGTGATCTCGCGGACCACCTTGATCACGCCGATCTTGGCGTCGCCAGGCGAGGTGAGGACGACCTGGAACTCGGTCTGCTCGGCTTCCGGCGCTGCCGCGGCTGCGCCACTGCCCGCGGTGGGGGCCGCGGCCACCGCCACCGGGGCGGCCGC
Organism: Chloroflexota bacterium; assembly: GCA_005889225.1. GTDB lineage: Bacteria > Chloroflexota > Dormibacteria > CF-121 > CF-121 > CF-13. The sequence continues at coordinate 2,357 of VBEW01000160.1, forward strand.
CGTAACGCCGAACTCGTTCTCGATGGCCTTGATGGCGTTCATCACGTCCACCACGGTCCACTCTTTCAACGCGGAAACGAAATCGTCGACACTGACTTTTGCCATGGTTCCTCCTAAGTTGCGGCCGGCGCTGCGGCCGGTGACTGCGATTCTTTCTGATGGCGAACGGCATCGAGAGTACGGGCGAGTTTCACGATCGGGGCCTGCAACACGCTGGCCAGATTGCCGAGCGGGGCCTGCATCGCGCCCAGCAACCGGCTGAGCAGCACCTCGCGGGACGGCAGGTCGGCGAGTTCCGTGACGGCGTCCGCTTTGATCACCTGGCCCTCCAGCAGGCCGGCCTTGATCACCATCTTGCGGTTGGCCCTGATGTACTCGCTCAGGAGGCGGGCGGGTGCGGAGACGTCATCGACGGCGAACAGCATCGCGACCGGCCCGACCAGCTCGGCGCTGAGCGGCTCGTAGCCGGCGGCCTTCGCGGCACGGCGCGCCAGGGTGTTCTTGACGACGACCATCTCGATGCCCCCACCACGCAGCTTGCTGCGCAGCTCCCGCATCTGGCCGACCGTCATGCCGCGGTAGTCCGCGAGCACCGCGGTCGAGGACGCCTTCAGCCGGGCGGTGATATCGGCGACCGTCGCCGCCTTCTCCGCCTTCTTGTCGATCTTCTCTTGTTTCTTGAGCGCCGTGGCCAATAAAAAACCTCCTTCGCACCAGGCGAGGAGGCTCTCAAAACCTTGCTCGCCTGCGCTGGACATTAAGCCGGATCGACGGCACCAGCGGTCTTCGGCTATTCAGTTGTCGCGGATCGTGAGTATATCAGCCGCCGTTGCGCAACGCCTGTACCGCGTCGATAAGCAGCTGACGAACGGCCGGAGCGCCGGCTGCCTCCGCCGACGTCAGCTTGACGTGCCGGATTCCCGTCCCGCTGCCTTCCAGCAACCCCTGTGGATCCGCCAAGCCGGCGCCGTTGGCCAGCCCGAGGTTGACCCGCTCTTTCTGCGGGGAGATCACGGCGAAGACAGCCTCCCGGCCGGCTCCGGCACCATACTGGATCACCTTCCAACCGGGAAAGACCTTCTCGGTCGCGCCGGGCAGCACCGAGAGGATCACGTCGCGCGTTTTGACGGCGATCACCCGCACCTGCGGCGAGTAGCCCTTCAGGAATGTGTCGACCGCGGGGTCGCCGGTCTTCGCGTTCGCCATTCGCAGAGTGGCCGGACTAACTCATCCGGCCGGCGGCGACCGGGTCGACGGGAACGCTCGGACCCATCGTGGGCGACAGGTAGACCGAGCGGAGGTACTGCCCTTTGGCGGAGCTCGGCTTGGCCCGGACCACAGCGTCCATCAGCGCGGCGAAGTTATCGCGCAGCTGCGTCTCGCTGTAGGAGGCCTTGCCGATGTTCGTGTGAATGATGCCCGTCTTGTCAACCCGGTACTCGATCCGGCCACCCTGGATATCCTTGACCGCGCGGGCGATGTCGAAGGTGACGGTGCCGGCGCGCGGATTCGGCATCAGGCCGCGCGGCCCGAGGATCTTGCCCAGCCGGCCGACCTGACCCATCATGTCCGGGGTTGCCAGCGCGACGTCAAAGTCGAGCCAGCCTTCCTGGATCCGTTTCACCAGGTCCTCGCCCCCTACATAGTCGGCGCCGGCTTCGGTCGCCTCGCGAGTTTTCTCGCCGGTAGCGAACACGAGCACCCGGCGCTTCTTGCCGGTGCCGTGCGGGAGCACCACCGAGCCGCGCACCATCTGGTCGGCGTGGCGCGGGTCGACACCCAGCCTCAGGTGCGCCTCGATCGAGCCGTCGAATTTCGAGGTCGAACTCTTCAGCACCAGGCGCACGGCGTCATCGGGCGGGTATGGCTCGGTGCGCTGAATCGCCTTCGTCGCCTCTTTGTACTTCTTGCCGCGCGCCTGTGGCATCAGGCCAACACCTCGATGCCGAGTGATCGCGCGGTGCCCTCGATCATCTTCATGGCCGACTCGACGTCGTAGGCGTTGAGGTCCTTAAGCTTCAGCTGCGCGATCTCGCGGACTTGCTGCCGGCTGACCTTGCCCACCTTTTCCTTGTTCGGCTTGGCCGACCCTTTCTCAACGCCGGCGGCCTTCTTCAGGAGGGCCGCAGCGGGCGGGGTCTTGGTGATGAAGGTGAAGGTACGGTCCTCGAAAATCGTGATCTCGACCGGAATCACCTGGCCGGCCATCGAGGCCGTGCGGTCGTTGTAAGCCTTGACGAACTCCATGATGTTGACGCCATGGGGGCCTAGCGCGGTACCGACGGGCGGCGCCGGCGTCGCCTTGCCGGCCTCCATCTGGATCTTGACGTTGGCCTTGACCTTCTTCTTCCCCATTACTTGAGCCGCTCCACCTGGAGGAGGTCGAGCTCGACCGGAGTCTCCCGGCCGAACATGTTGACCAGCACCTTGAGCTTGCCCTTGTCGGCATTGATCTCGTCAACCTTCCCGTGGAAGTCCGAGAAGGGGCCGTCGATGACGCGCACGTTCTCGCCGACCTGGTACTCGACCCGGACCTTGGGGGCCTCAGCCTTGATCTGCTTCTGGATCGACTTGATCTCCTTCTCTTGAAGGGGCACCGGCTTGTTCCCCGAGCCGACAAAGCTGGTCACCCCGGGCGTGTTCCGCACCACGTACCAGGACTCGTCGGACATGATCATGTTGACCAGGATGTAGCCGGGAAAGGTGCGCTTCGCCACATGGCGGCGCTGGCCGTCCTTGATCTCGATGACGTCCTCAGTCGGCACCAGCACCTCGAAGATCCGGTCGTGCATGTCCATCGAGTCGACGCGCTTCATCAGGTTGTTGCGCACCTTCTCTTCATGACCGGAGTAGGCGTGCACGACGTACCAGTGGGGCTCGCCCTCCGCCGCAACCGGCTTGCTGCCGGCGTCGACGGGCACCATCGCGGGCGAGGCGGACGGCGTTTCCGGCGGGGCGGGGTGCCCCTCGCCAACCGTGACTCGCTCGCCGGTCCAGATCCGGCCGGCTTCCGCAGCCTCTTTGGGCGCGGGGCGGCGACCGCGCGCCTTCGCGGGGGCGGACGCGGCCGCCTCTTGCGACTTGCCGTTCTGCGGTGTCTGGTTCATCTCTGTCTCAGCCAACTTTGGGGAACTCCACTTTGACAAGCGTTTGGGTCAGCACGTAGTCGATCAATCCAAGCAGGATCGATACCACGATGACGGTCACGATCACGACAAACGTCATCGTCCGCAGCTCGCCCCAGCTG
>VBEW01000162.1 GCA_005889225.1 Chloroflexota bacterium
CGGCATCCACCACGGTCACACGGTAGCCGTCAACCTCGAGCTTGATCCGGTACATCTCGGCCAGCGAGGGGTCGTCCTGGATGAAGACGACGGAAACCGTGTCCGCTTCGGTGTAAGCTGCGGTGGCGCTCTCGGAATCGGTGAATGCGGCTCTGGCGCCCGGTTGCATGCTCATCGAGTTGTCCTCCCTGCTGAAAAGTGGTTGTCCCTCCGACGCTGCCACAAAACCTCCGGATGCTCCAGTGCTAGAAGGCCGATCCTGGACCTAGGGCGCGGGGTCCTTTAGGCGCAGGGCATCCAACACGCTCCGGATTTCCGTCCTGAATACCGATGACGTAGGAGCTACGTGGGACCGCTACGGGCAGGTCCTCGGACTCAGGCGGTTCAGAGACCTCGTCCCCGACGGTTGATTCGTTCTACTCTCGACTCGGACCTGAGGAGGGGTGAGGCTTACGCCAATGTCGGGTCCGCTGCGGGTGCTGATCGCCGAAGACCACGACGTGGTCCGCGCCGGTATTCGACTCGTCCTGGAATCCGAGAGCGACTTACGGGTCGTGGCCGAAGCGCGCACCGCTCCAGATGCGGTTGCCAGCGCCGTTCGATCGCAGCCCGACGTGGTGGTGATGGATGTCCGGCTCGCCAGCGGCAGCGGCATCCAGGCGACCCGGGAGATCCAATCACGCGTCCCCGCCAGCAATGTCTTGATGCTCACGTCCTACCCGGACGATGACGCCCTGTTCGCCTCGATAATGGCCGGAGCGTCCGGATACATGCTGAAATCGGCGACGCCTGCCGAGCTGATCCGCGCCGTGCGGCGTGTCGGCCAGGGCGAGAGCCTGCTCGATCCGTCCGTCACCGGCCAGGTTCTCACCCGGGTCCGACGGAGCCCGATTCTGGCACGGGACGAAAAGCTCTCGAGGCTGACCAGTCGGGAAGCCGAGATCCTCGCCTTGCTGGCCCAGAGCAAGACCAATGCGCAGATCGCTCGCGACGTCCACATCTCCGAGAAAACCGTCAAGAACCATGTCTCCACCATCCTCGGAAAGCTCGAGGTGGATCGCCGGACGGAAGCCGCCGCCTACGTCGCTCAGCACCGAAACCCGTTCGGCTAAGGGCGGGCCTTTCGACACCGCAACCAGCCTGTCGTGACCTCCCCCAGTCGCATCTTTCGGCCCTTGGCGCTCCGACACCGACCCACGATGCTGAGGTCATGCACCTGTCAGTTCTCTTTCTGTCGGCTTTAATCACCACCGGAGCGGCGGCAGAGGTCACGAGCAGCCTTGATTTCCACGTGACGACCGGGAGCACCGGACTCCAGGCACAGTTCACCACCAACGTTCGCCAAGGCTTGCACGCGACCGTCAACTGGGATGCGGCTGGCGTCACGGGCAACGCGCTGGTCACCGTCGGTCCAACGACGTTGACGCTGAATAAGACCGACGGACAGCCCCTTCGCGTCGATGTCGCGGGTCTCAGCGTCGTTTCCCCGTTTCCCCTGGCCGAAAGGCACAGCCAGCAGCACCTGCTAGCGGCCCGTGCCCCATTCGCGGCGCCGCCCTCGGCCGGCCTGCTGGAGAACCTTGGGTCCGTTAGCAGCGCGGTCCTGGATGAGATTGTCCGCTGGGTTCGCACCGTGGTCCCCTTTCTGCTGCTTGGACTCCTTCTCATGCTGCTACTCCCGACGCTTGGAGGAGGCGTTCGCGGAACCGCGATGCGACCCCCGTGGGAGCGGCTCGGCGTCGGCTTGTTGGCCTTGATCGCCATGCCGAGTGCCAGCATCGCATTACTGGTGGGTGGCGTCTTCCTCGGTGTCTGGTGGCTGGGCCTGATGATGCTGGGCCTGTTCGCCGTCGCGCTCGCCGTCGGGTACACCTTCACGGGGATGGTGGTAGGCCGCGCACTCTTCGATCGACTTGGCTGGACCAGCCTCAACATCTTCTGGGCCTTATTCGGCGGTCTCGCGCTGATCAGCCTGCTGACACTCATTCCGTATGTTGGGGCGTTCGTCGCCCTCGTTTCGGTCACCTATGGCATCGGTGCCGTGCTGCTGGCGCCTCGGACACCCGCCGCCACATCGCTTCCCCCACGCTGGCTCAGGCTTGGGCATCTACCGCCGCTGCCGGCGCGCCGCCTGGCCGACCATCGGCAGAGCGGTTGACGAAATCAGGCAGGCAGCGACTCCGCGCTTTCCAGCCACCTGCGACTGGTACCCAGCGGCATCTAGGACTTCCGGCTCTCGCGCGGATGCGGCGGCTCCTCCAGACTGAAGGCCGCAGCCGGCGCTTGATGGCACTGCCGCCAGGGAGCACTGGCCAACTAGAAAGGAGGTCAATAGATGAGTGACAAGCAAGTCGTGCTTGCGGTGTTCGACGATGAAGCGGCGGCGGATGCTGCAGTGAATCAGGTAAAGAGCTGGGACAAGGCAACCGATGAGATCAAGCTCAGCTCGATCGGCGTGCTGGTGATGGACGATCGAGGCAAGATCAAGACGCACAAGATGGGTGCTCGCAGCACCGGCAAGGGAGCCGGCATCGGTCTGATTCTCGTGATGCTGACGCCCGTGGGTCTCGTCGCAGGAACTGTCGGCGGTGCCCTGCTCGGCCGGTTGCATCACAAGGGGCTAGGTATCGACGAGTCGGACCGGGATCGCATCAGCGCGCAACTGGAACAGGGACGCGCGGTCGTTGGCGTCCTTGCGCCGGAGGAGCAGGCCACAGCGATCAAAGACAAACTCACTGAGCTGGGCGGAGATGCGGAAGCGCACGATACAGAAGCCGCCGCCCTCGAGGAGGTAGCAAAGGAAGTACCGGCGGAGGCCACGAGCGGCGCATAACCTGCGGTAAGAGGCGGCCGCAGCGTGAAAATTGCACAAGTTGCCCCGCTCGTCCTGCCGGTCCCGCCCGTTCGGTATGGCGGGACGGAGCGAGTCATCTTCGCCCTCACCGAAGAGCTCGTCCGACGTGATCATGACGTAACGCTTTTTGCGGCCGGAACCTCTCGGACATCGGCCCGGCTAGTCCCTTGCTCGCCACGTCCCCTCTGGGAGTTGGATCCGTCCGCTTCGCTGCCATACCAGCGAGCTCAGGCTGACCGTGTGAGCAAGCAGTCGGGGGAGTTCGACATCGTCCACACCCACACTGACCATTTCCTTTGCCTGGCGAAAGAGATGATGCCGGCGCCTCTGGTCGCGACCTTGCATGGTGGCCTGGATCGGCCGGAGACCTGGCCGATATTGAGGGCACAGCCCGATCACCCCCTGGTGTCGATCAGCAACAGCCAGCGCCGCCCAGCGGCGGGCCTGCGTCTCAATTGGGCCGCGACCGTTCATCACGGTCTGGATCTGGCCCACAGCTTCCGCCTTGGCCGTGGGGCCGGAGGCTATCTCCTTTTTCTCGGTCGCATCTCACCACAGAAGGACCCGGTGACGGCGATCAAGGTCGCGATCCGGTCAGGTTTCGGGCTGAGGATCGCTGCAAGAGTCGATCCGGCCGATGAGGGCTTCTTCCAGGACGAAGTACGCCCTCTGCTCGGGCATCCGCTGATCGAGTGGCTGGGAGAGCAGACTGACCGGCAAAAAGCCGCCCTGCTGGCCGATGCCGCCGGCTTGATGGTCCCGATTAAGTGGGAGGAGCCGTTCGGGCTGGTTTTCATCGAAGCGCTTGCGAGTGGGACGCCGGTGATCTCCCGCCCACGAGGTTCCGTACCTGAGTTCATCCGCGACGGCGAGCACGGCTTTCTCGTCGAGTCGGAGGATGAGATGGTCGATGCATGCCGGAATCTGGACACGATCGATCGCCGGGCATGCCGTGATTGGGCCTTGCAACGCTTCAGCGTGGAGCGAATGACGACCGACTATCTACGGGTCTACCGAAAGATCATCGATAGCGCCAGGGAGCCCGCGGCCTAGGTAAAGGGCCCATCGGAGGCCACCGTCGGCGATGCCATACATACCGGCATATACATCTTTATGTATGGGGTTTCCGCATCTGACACCTTCCTGAAGTCATTTCTGACGATCGCTCTCATGAAATGAATCCACGAAGTGTGAGACCAGTGCCTAAGAGCCTAGTTCATTCAAGGCAGGTTCCCGAAGGCGATGAGCCGCGCGGTACTTCCAATAGCGTCGAAGGTGCCCCACACTTCCGCCTCAGGTGGCGACGTGTATCGGATCATCACCAACAGCATTCGGACGCGCGCCAATGTGGGGCCATTGCGCCAGCCGACAACCCGTACGAGCCTGTCGCTAGCGTGTCGAGCGTCTCGTCGCCGCCACCGCCGCCGGGCAATCCGCAAGCTGCAATCCTTCGGTCTCGTCATTGCCACCGTCGGTGCCATGCTGCTGATCGCGGGAGCACCAGTCGCAGATGCGATGGTGTCTCCGCTATTGCCAATCGCCCATATCTCGTCGGCAGGCCTCCCGCAGGACCTGCTCATTTACGATCGCCATGGAACCCTGCTCGCCGACATCGGGCAGCAGGGCGATCACCGAATCGTCGTGCCGCTCGGCTCGGTGGCGCCGTTGATGCTCAAAGCCACGATCGCCATCGAGGATCGGACCTTCTATCACAACGACGGTTTGGACTACCTGGCGATTGCGCGGGCCGCCTTCGATGACCTGAAAAGTCGCCGCATCGTCCAGGGCGGGAGCACCATCACGCAGCAACTGGCCAAGCAACTGTTCATCGGACCACACGCGCCCGCAACCTTCCCGCGGAAGATTAAAGAGGCCATCCTCGCGATGGTGTTGACGAATCGATATTCGAAAAGCGCCATCCTCGAGACCTACCTGAACACCATCTACTACAGCGACCAGGCGTACGGCGTCGAAGCCGCGGCCGAAACCTACTTCCACACCAGCGCAGCAAGTCTGACGCTGGCCCAAGCGTCGTTGCTCGCCGGGCTACCGCGCGCACCCACGGCATACAACCCAATCCTGCATCCGCAAGCAGCGCACCAGCGGCAGCGTGAGGTGCTGGCCGCGATGGTCAAAGAAGGCTATGTCAGTGCGACGGAAGCCCGGTTAGCCGGCGCCACGCGATTGCGGATCTTCGCCCCGGCCAATAGCGTGCGCGCGCCTCACTTTGTCCGATATGTTCTCAACATCCTGCGGCAGAAGTTTCAGGTGACGCCCTGGACCCGCCGCGCGGTCCAGGTGTTCACCAGCCTGGACTTGGCCCTGCAGGACGAGGCGGAGCAGGCGGTTCAGGCCCAGGTCTCCGGACCGGGGCGGTACTACAACTTCCACGATGCGGCGCTGGTGAGCCTGGACCCGCACACTGGCGAGATCCGAGCCATGGTTGGCAGCGCGCCTGGCAATCGGGCCCACGGCGACATCGATATGGCGACCTCTCCCACGCGCCAGGTGGGATCGGCCTTCAAGGTCTTCACCTATACGGCGGCGATCGCGGACCGGAAGGCAACCATGAGCAGTCCGGTCCTCGATGCGCCGCTCGCGTTTCCGATGGGCGGACCAAACAACGGGCCCTACGTTCCCCAGAACTACGATCTCCGGTGGCATG
>VBEW01000085.1 GCA_005889225.1 Chloroflexota bacterium
CAGCGCCCGGCGGCAAAGGACGCTTTTGGCGGGATCGTCACCGCGATCAACGAGACGCAGTTGACGGTCAAGAATGCGAAGCAAGGCAGCAAGACCTTCGCGCGGCAGGCAACGACGGTCGTCGTCAAAGGTCGCAACGAGAAGTCCAGCTGGTCAGAGATCGAGATCAATAGCCACGTGCTCGTTCGTTACGAAGCGCGCGATGGCAAGCTCTACGCGAAGCGCATTCGCATCGGCCGGGCGCACGTCGCCGGCATGGTCGCGAGCGTCAACGGCAACGTGATCACGATCCGCACCCGTGACGGCAAGGACGTCAAGCTCACCGTGAACGCCAGCACGAAGTATTTTGAGATCACCGGCAAGCATGAGCGGAAGGCTGGCTCGCTGAAAGACATTCACGCCGGCATGCGGCTGATGGCGGCCGGCAGCTTCGACTCGAGCCACAACTTCGACGCCGCGCTCGTCGCGTATCGCAGTAAGTAACCTCCACCCTGCCCTCCCCCGCGAGCGGGGGAGGGTGGGGGCTTACGGTGCGAGCCGTTCGATGCGCCAGCCGCCCCTGGGTTGCCGCGAGTAGCGGATCCGGTCATGCAGACGGTTGTCACGGTGCAACCAGAATTCGATAGCCTGCGGGATCACGCGATATCCGCCCCAATGGCGTGGCAGCGGAACGGAAGTCCCCTCGTACTTGGCGGCCAGCGCCGCAACGGCGTCCTCGAGCACCTGGCGATTGGCGATCACGCTGCTCTGCGGTGACGCCCATGCGCTCAGCTGGCTGGCAAGCGGGCGATTGCGGAAGTACTGCAGGGACTCCTCGGCCGACTGCTTGACCACCGCGCCGCTGATCCGTACCTGCCGTCCCAGCTTCGGCCAGTAAACGACCAGTGACGCGCGAGGATTCTCGGCAAGCTCTCGGGCTTTCTGGCTGTCGTAGTTGGTGAAGAAGCCGAAGCCCCGCTCGTCGAATCCGCGCAGCAGCACCATACGCGCTGAGGGCTCGCCCGATCGGGTGCTGGTCGCCACGGTCATGGCCTCGGGCAATATCTCGTCCGCCGCCACGGCATCCTTGAACCAGGCGGCGAATTGCTTCAGGGGATCCGTATCGACGGTGTCCTCCGAGAGGACAGGCAGCGTGCCGGCTATGGAATCAACCCATGCGACCAGCGAACGTTGCCGGCCTTGTCGATCGGAGCGTGCTGCCGGGCGATCACCCAGACTCCCGCCGCTTCCAGCTGTTCCTGGGCTTGCGCCTCATCCAGGTCCGTGCTGGCGAGCAGGTCCCAGCGACGCGGCGTGATCGACCATCCGAGACCCTCCATCTTTGACAGCAAGACGGACAGCTTCCGCAAGCGGTACCCGAGCGACTCACCCAGGGCCAGGACCGACACGCTGGCGGGGGCGCTGTCGGCCGATGTGTCATAGCTCTCGTAGAGCCGATCGATCCACTCCGGGACGTCGCCGTCGACGGTGCTGGCCAGCTCATCCCGGGGGGTGCCGAAGAGGCCGAGTGCCAGGCGCGCCACCATCCTATTATCGGGAGCGCCCATGGCCGCCATGCCACCGTCCGGCCGGCAGTACGTCATCAACCACGGCGCCCAGCGCGCCGTGGTGACCGAGGTCGGCGGCGGCCTGCGCCTCTACACCGTCGATGGCGAAGACGTTATCGATGGCTACCCCGAAGAGGAGATGTGCACGGTCGCCCGCGGCGCGCCACTGTTGCCCTGGCCCAACCGGCTCGCGGACGGTCGCTATGAATTCGACGGTGCGACGCACCAGACGCCATTGACCGAGCCCGAGCGGCACAATGCCATACACGGCCTGACCCGCTGGCTGAGCTGGACCGCCAGTGTGACGGAGGCTGACCGTGTTGTCATGGAACTGCTCCTGCACCCCCAGGACGGTTACCCCTTCACGCTGTCGCTGGCCATCGAGTACCGGCTCTCGCAGCGGGGCCTGGCGGTGCAGACAACGGCGACCAACGCCGGATCGCAGCCACTACCCTACGGCGCCGGTCACCATCCCTACCTGACGGTGGGAACCGAGCTGATCGATGAGGCGCGGTTGCGCATCCCGGCGCTGATGTATCTCGAAGTCAACGAGCGGCAGATTCCGACCGGCCGTGCCATCCCCGTGCAGGGCAGTGCCGTCGACTTCCTCGAGCTGCGCCGGATCGGGTCGGTGAAGCTCGACACCGCGTTCGCGAGCCTGGTTTCCGATGCCGATGGACTCAGCCGGGTCCTGCTCCAGGCACCGAGCGGGCGGCCGAGCCTGACGCTGTGGATGGACAAGACTTATCGGTTTGTCATGGCCTTCACAGGCGACGCGATCCCGCAGCCCGATCGCCGCCGGCGCAGCGTGTCGCTGGAGCCGATGACCTGTGCGCCGAACGCCTTTCGGAGCGGCGACGGCCTGATCGTGCTTCAGCCCGGTGAGTCCGCGAAAACCACCTGGGGGATTTTGCTGTGACTTAGGCGGTCCCCTCGTTATCATCGAATTGCCAGCAATTGCGCAGCTTATCGCGGGCCTGCCAATATCAGGTCAGGGCATCACGCCGCTGTAGGAGGGAAGCTGCCGGTGTACGAAAAGATCTACGTCCCCCTTGATAATTCGGACCACTCCAACGCCGCCATCGAGGTAGCCGTTCGTCTCGCCGGCGCGACCAATGCCAGGCTTGTCGGCACCCACGTCTATGCCGCCCGCATGCACGACGTGCGCTTCAAGCAGATGGAGTACACGCTCCCCGAGGAGTACCAGCACGAGCAAGAGCTCGAGCGGCAGCGCAAAATCCATGACTCGCTGATTACCCGCGGCCTCCAGCTGATCTCCGACTCCTACCTGGATGTGATGAAGGCGGCCTGCGATAAGGCCGGCCTGCCGTTCGAGTACAAGACGTTCGACGGCAAGAACTGGGAGTGTCTGGTCGATGACATCGGCGAGTCTGACTACGACGTCGTGGTGATGGGCGCGCTCGGCATGGGCGCCGTCAAGGACAGCATGGTTGGGAGCGTGACCGACCGGGTGGTTCGCCGCATCCGGGTCGACTCCCTGGTGGTCAAAGACACGCATCCATTTCGCGACGACGCCTCGGACCGGATCGTGGTCGCGGTCGACGGCAGCCCGCAGTCGTTCGCGGGGCTGAGGACGGCGATCGAATTGGCCCGCGTGTTTGACAAGCGGGTGGAGGCAGTCTCGGTCTACGACCCCTACCTCCACTACGCGATGTTCAACGGCATCGTCGACGTGCTTTCCGCAGAGGCCGCCAAGATCTACGAGTCCCACCTGCGGGTGGCGCAATCGGTCGCCCGCGACGACGGCATCGAGATCAAGACGACGCTGCTGGACGGCAAGGCCTTCAAGAAAGTGCTGCAGTACGTGCGCCAGGACCCGCCCTGGCTGTTGGTGATCGGCCGGATCGGCGTGCACTCCGCCGCCCAGATGGACCTCGGGAGCAACAGTGACAACCTGCTGCGGCTGGCGCCGGTGAGCGTCCTGCTTTCCAGCCGCACCTTCGTCCCCCCCATCGATGTGCAGGCCGAGGCCAGTGTGGCCTGGACGGAAGAGGCCGAGGCGCGTATGGAGAAGGTGCCGGCCGCCTTCCGCGCCATTACCCGCACCGCCATCTGCCGCTACGCGATGGAACGCGGGAATTCCATCATCAGCTCCTCGATCATCGACCTCGCGGTGTCGGAGGTGATGCCGGAGCATGCCGCTCGCGCCATGGGCGTGGAGCCGGCCCAGGCCAGGGCCACGATCGGCGACGACGAGAGCACTCCGACCTGGATCTGCCGGCGCTGCGGAAGGCCAGCCCGGGTGGAGAAGCCGCAAGCGTGCCCGGTCTGCGAGGGCACCAGCTTTCAGCCGGTTGACAAGGCGGCGATGGTGGCGGTGGCGACCAGGGAGGGCCCCGTCGAGGAAGAGGAAGCCTTCGACGGCTTCAAGGTCAAGTGGACGGCGGAGGCCAAGGAGGTCCTCAACCGCGTTCCGAAAGGATACGAGCGACGCCGGGTGAAAGCCCGCATCGAAAAGATCGCCCGGGTGCGGCGGCTTCCGAGTATCACCCGGGACTTCGCGGACGCGAACCTGGACGAGGCCTATGGGCCGGTTGCCGAGGTGGTCAGCGATACGGTGCCGGCGGGAAGGCCGGCCGGCGAGACGCCGCTGACCTGGACCGACGAGGCCGTGCAGCGTATGGAGCGCGTGCCGGGCGGCTTCATGCGGATGATGGCTCGCACCAAGGTCGAGGAATTCGCCAAAAAGATCCGGGCCGAGACCATCACGGCCGACGTCGTCGAAGGCGGTCTGGTCGACGCGCGGATGATGATGGACCAGGCGCTCAAGGCGCACTCGCCCGAGGTCGTCAAGGCGGCCATGCAGGCGCACGGCCATCACGCTGTGAACGGGGCCGAACCGCGCGAGCCCTCGCCCGGGTGGACTGAGGATGGGGTCCGCCGCCTCAACGAGGTGGAAATCCGGGCGGAAGAAAAGTTCGAGCCAAGCCGGGCGCGCGAGCTCGCTCAGCATGCGGCCGAATCGCGCGCGGCTCGCACCTCGGAGGCGATCAATGCCGCCTTTTTGGAGCGGCTCGGGATCAAGATCGGATACGGTCATCCGCTCAGCCCCAGGACCTTCGAGCATTACTTCACCTGGTCTCCGGAGGCTGAGGCGCGGCTGGCGAACCTCCCCTCCTACTGCCGGGAGTTGAGCCGCTGGCGCGTCGAGTGGACCGCGGCCAAGAACGGACTCGGTCCGGTGATCACGCCCGCGGCGATGGACGTGAAGTTCGAGATGTGGGGCGAAGTCTCGGACGCGCTGCAGCAGAAGGGGCCGAAGATGCCTTGGGATCCGGACGCCGAAAAGCGTCTGGAGAATATGCCGTCGTTTGTCAAAGGCCAGGTGATGGCGGCGGTCGAGGGCAATGCGCACGAGCTCGGTGAGCAGCGGGTCACGTCAAAAGTGATGGATACCGTCATCCAGAAGTGGATCGAGACCGGTGATTTCCATGAAGGTCGATACGGCTTCCGAGCGTAGCCTGCTGATCGCGACGGACCTGACCCGCGCCTATCGCGGAGGGAAAGGTGTCTTCGACATCCGCCTCAGGCTGGCCGCGGGCGAGGTGGTCGGCGTCATGGGACCGAACGGCTCAGGAAAGAGCACCCTCCTCCGCCTGCTCGCGACCGCCGCCTCGCCAACGTCCGGTCAGGTCAGCTGGTTCGGCACGACCAATGTGCGGGATCCATCGGTCCGCCGGCGGCTTGGCGTCATGCTCGACCAGGCGGCGCACTTCGATCAGATGACGGGCTATCAAAACGCCTGGTTCTTCGCCCACCAGTTCGGGCTGTCTGATGGCCTCGCCCGTGAGCGGCTCGATGAGCTGTTTTCCTGGTCGGGCTTATCGGAGGCACGGGACCAGCTTGTGGGCGAGTACTCGCTGGGGATGAAGCGCAGGCTCAACCTCGTTGAGGCGTTGGTCCATCGGCCCTCCATCCTGCTGCTCGACGAACCGACCCTGGCTCTCGATTACCGGGGGGAGCTCGACCTGATCGAGCGTCTCCAGCTCCTCAGCCTGACCGGCACCGCCGTGGTCATGGCAACTAACGACGTGCACCTCGCCGAACGTCTCTGCGACTCCATCCTTTTCCTCCATCAGGGCCGCATCATTCGCGAGGGGCACGTGCCGGAATTGCTCACCGAACTCGCGGGCTCGAAGGAAGTGCAACTGCAGGTGAACTCGCCGGTCGCCCTTGAAGGCCTTCGCTCACTGGCGGCAGTTGAGGCGGCCAACGTGGAGGGGGATACGGTGCACATCATCCTGGCGCGGGGCGCCAACCCGGCCCAGGTGCTGGCGGTGCTCAATGGTACCGCGGACCTGGTCAGCAACATGCGGGTTCGCCGGCCGAACCTCGGCGACCTATTCCTCAAGCTGACTGGCGTAGCGCTGCCGGTGGCGCACCGATGACGCGCGCGCCTTTCCACACCGGGGCGCGCTGATGATGCTGGCCGGCACCATCTGGCAGCGGGAGTTGGTGGAGTTTGCGCAGCGCCGCCTGGCGCTGGTCATCAAGCTCGCCTTTCCGCTCCTGGTGGCAATTCCGCTGGTGCTCGGCAACGCACCGTCGATCTATGCCGCGATGGCGCTGACCATGCTGATCGCGATCGTGGGCGCCATTGGGGCCGGCGCGGTTCTCAGCCGCGAGCGTCAGTCGGGCCTGACGCTGCGCTACCGCACGCTTCCCGTCACGCCGGGACGGCTGCTCATCGAGCGGCTCTCCACCAGCGCCGTCATCGACTTCATCCAAATAACGCCGGTCCTGGTCTTGATCGCGCTGTGGCATCCTTCAGCGTTCGCCTGGTGGCCCGCCATGCTGCTGACCACGGCCGCCGTTCTGCTGATCGGCAACCTGATGGGGGCGGTCGCCAGCTCATTCTCGCAATCGCCCGGCGAGGTGATGCTCTATGTGGTGATCCCACTGCTGCCCTTGCTCTACCTGTCGGGGATCTTCACCCCGCTATCCCAGCCGGCCCTGCTCGTGGTCTCGCGGCTTCTGCCCTTCAGCTACCTGCACGAGGCATTGCTCGGTGCTCTTACAGGTCAGCCGACCTTACCGCCCTGGGAAACCTTGCTCGCCGGATTGGGCTTCCTGGTCGGTGCCGCCGGGCTGACCGGCTGTCTCGGCCGCCGCGTTTTCGAATCGGACTGAGCCGCCGACCGCCATGGGCAGCTACATCGCCGCGTCGTTCTCCATCGACCAACCCGGCGTCCAGCTGCCGTTCATCACCAACCGGTGGGCGGTCGGCGTCTTCTTCCTGGCCCACATCATCTTCGGTTCCTTCACCATGGGCGCGCTCGTGCTGGGGCCGACGTACGAATGGATTGGATTGCGGCGCGAGGATCCCCGATTCGAGCGCTACGCCCGCGCTCTCGGCAATGTCAACCTCAAGATCTTCAGCCTGGGGGCAACCCTGGGCGGCTTCGCCGTCATCGTGGTCGTCGCCCTGTACGGGAAGTTCTTTGTCTCCCTGATCACGCTCTTCTTCTGGCCGGCCGTGGTGGCCTTCAGCATCTGGTTCTTCACGCTCGGCGGCATCCTGCTCTACAACCTGCGCTGGGACCAATTTCGGCTGCACAAAGGCCTGCACATCCTGGTCGGCTACGCGACGGCGGCGACCGAGCACATCTTCCTCTTCATCATCGTGGCGCTGGATAGCTACCTGTTGACGCCGGGTCAGGGCCAGGGCAGCGCGGCCTTCTTCAATCCTTCGTACTGGCCGGAGCTCGGCCACCGATTCGTTGGCAACATCTCCTGGGCATCCTTCTTCATTGCGGCGGTCGCCGCCATTTACGCGGCGGCCAGCCGGCTGCCGGCCAACCGGCTCTACTTCCACTGGGCCGCGCGCACCAGCCTGGTGGTTGGCTTTACGACGCTGGTGCTTCAGATCGCGCTGGGGGCGATCTTCGTCGAGAGCATCAAGCAGGGCTCCCCGGGTGCCTTCCAGTATTCAATGCAGGGCCCGTTCGCCTGGCTCTGGCTGCTTCAGGCCACGTTCATCGCGATCCTCCTGGTGGGTAGCAACATCTATTTCTGGCAGTCCCGGCCGACCGTCCCCGCGCCGGTGCTGACCGGTCTCGTGGTCCTGGCGTCGCTGGTGACCGTGATGCCAGCGGCGCTCTTTCCCAAAGGCCTCTTCTGGGTGCGCTACCTGGCGCTGGGCATCGCCGTATTGCTGAGCCTGCTGCACTGGTTGATCTCCCGGCCGCGGGTTCGGGCGGCGACCCAGGACCTACGGCGCAGCAGCCAGGTCACCCTGGCTGTCACCGGGGCCACCGCGCTACTTCTGTTCCTGCTCATGGGCGTCATCCGGACGACGGCGCGAAGCGACTACACGATCTATGGCGTCATGAAGGAGTCGGACAGTTACGGTATCTTCCAGGCTCCATCCAAGGGCTATTACCCGTGAGTCACTGATGGGCGACCTCCAGACGTACTTCTACCTGGCCCTGATCAGCGTGGTCATGATCGGCCTCACGCTCACATTCGTCGGCATTGCGGCCGCCGGCCTGCGGCGCTGGTTTAAGCGAGCTCATGGCCAGACGCCGCTCGCGTTCTGGCTGGTGGGCGGCGCGATTACGCTCGCCCTCTTGTTCATCGTTTTCGGTACCGCCGGCGTGATCTACGGGTTCGTGCGTTATGGCGCGTCGTGATCCGCGGCGGCTGAGTCGCCGCCAGTTCGCGCTCCTTGGCACGCAAGTGGCGGCCGCCGTGGTCACCGTCTTGCTCGGCATTCCGATCGTCGGCTTTCTGATCTCTCCGCTGTTTCGCCGCGAGCAGGCGGTCTGGCGCCAGGTGGGCGACATCGCCGGTGTCCCTGACCGGCAACCGACCAAGTTCGAGGTCGCCTTCCCGCTCGGCGAATGGACCAACGCCAACGTCAACCTGGCCGTCTACGTGGTGAAGATCAATGCGGATTATCGGGTCTTCTCGAACGTCTGCACCCACATGCAGTGCCCGGTGCGATGGGAGGACGGCCTGCGGCAGTTCCTCTGCCCCTGCCACGGTGGGCTCTACGACATGACCGGGAACAATGTCGGTGGCCCCCCACCAAAGCCGCTTCCCCAGTACGTCCACCGGATCGACGGCACCACGCTGTTCATCCAGAACCGCTTCACCGAGTCCATCTGATGGGCCGGATCGCCGCCGCCTACAACTGGTTCGACGAGCGAACCGCGATCCGCAGCCTGATTCGGAAGGGCCTCTACGAGGCGGTGCCGGTTCGTGGCGCGTGGTTCTACACGCTCGGCAGCGCCACGCTGGTCCTGATCCTGCTTCAGCTGATCACCGGCATCTTTCTCACGCTTCTCTACGTCCCGTCCGTCACTGAGGCCTGGGCCAGCCTGCACTACCTCAGCCAGCACGACGCGTTCGGCTCCATCGTCCGCGGCATCCACCTCTGGTCCGCCTATATCCTGCTGTTCGTCATCGGTCTGCACATGGTGCGGACCTTTTTCTCCGGGTCATACAAGCGTCCCCGCGAGCTGAACTGGGTGACCGGGGTGGGCCTGTTCGTGCTGGTGCTGGCCATGGCGATTACCGGCGCCTTTCTTCCGTGGGACCAGGCCGCCTACTGGACGGCCGTGGTGGTGACCAACATTGCCGTCTACACGCCCTTCATCGGCTCCTTCCTCCGTGCGCTCTGGCGAGGCGCCGACACGGTCGGGCCGACCACCTTGAGCCGGACCTTCGGCATCCATGTCTGGCTCATCCCGGCCATCCTGTTCCCCCTGATCGGCGCCCACCTCGCGCTGCTGCGCAAGCACGGCGAATTCGGCTCCTATGTCAACTATCGAGGCGCCTATCGCAGCCGCGAGGGCGTCGACGTCCCGCCGGCACCGAAGCAGCGGCCGATCGAACCGCCCTATCCAGCAGTGCCCACCGATGAGCTGTGGGCGGCCCCCCTCGAGACCGAGGATTTCTATCCGCACCAAACATTCAAAGACGGTGTCGTCTCGGCCGCCCTGGTGATCCTCGTCTTCATCCTCGCCGTGGCGATCGGCGCCCCGCTCGAGGCGATCGCCGACCCAGCGACGACGAGCTACACTCCCGTCCCCGAGTGGTTCTTCCTTCCGCTGGATGAGTTGCTCTTGCTGGTTCCGCAGCAGCTGATCCCGCTGGTCCTCGTTCTGCCGACGGGCGGGGTCCTGCTGCTGCTCGCCCTGCCCTTTATCGATCGCGACCCGGAGCGCAACCCATTCGAACGACCGGCGGTGATGGTCCCCGGCGCGTTCGCCGTGCTCTTCGTCGTCATCCTGACGTTGCTTGGCTCGGGCCGGCTGTTCAACCTGTGAGCGAGCTCATCGCCCTCGTTGGACCGGCCCTGCACATGCTGGCCGCCGAGCTGCCCTCGCAGGCGCCTCAGGGGCATAACCGCATCGCCGCCCAGGCGGCGATCGGCAGCCTCTTCTCGCTTCACATCCTGATCGCCGGCCTGGTCAGTGGGGCGGGCGAGCTCGGACCGGCCATCGAGTTCCTGGGCTTCGTCCGCCAGCGCCGCCGCTACGACCGGCTGGCGCACGGCCTCGGCCGCTTCGTCACCCTGTATTTCAGCTTCAGCTCCGCCATCGCCATCCTGCTGATCACGGTGCTGCTGGTCGGTTACTGGGGGCGTTTCTGGACGACGATCGTGACGATCGGCTGGTGGCCCTTGTTTATCGAAGCCTGGACCTTCGTGCTGCAGGTCTCGCTGGCCTACATCTGGTACTACACGTGGGAGCCGCTCCGCGCGTTCAAAGGCCTGCACATGGCGATCGGTGGTTTGCTGGCGATCGCCTCCTTCCTGCAGGTGTACATGATCGACATCATCGCCAGCTACATGCTGACGCCCACCAATCCGCAGAACCCCCTCCGTCTCGCCCTGAACCCAACCTCCTACCCGCTGACCGTCCACCGCACAGTCGGAAACCTCGCCTACATCGGATTTGCCTTCGGCGCCTTCTGCGCGATTCGCTTTCTCCGTGCTCGCAACCCCGAGGATAAAGCCTTCTACGACTGGGCCGGGAGCTTCGGTCTCCTCTGGGGAGTGGCGATGACCCTGCTGCAGCCGATCGTCGGCTACTCGTACGCCAAAGAGATCCAGCTGCACAGCTATGGCAGCTGGTACAAGATGATGTTCGGGACCCTGAGCCCGGTCTTCCTCTGGCAGATCACGCTGCTGGGGATCATGTTCATCACCGCCACGCTCTACTTTGGCCGGCGGCTGCGGACCGATGGAGCGCGCGGTTCGGGCTTGCTCAGAGCCATGTCGGTCGGCCTGGTGCTGACCACCCTGCTGGCGGCGATGCCCTACCACCTCGGCTTTACCTATGCCGATGTCGCGGCGGCCGGCCTCGACCGTCCGTTCTGGGAAGGCGGCTTGATCAACCCCCTGGGCTCGATGATCCCGTGGAAGGTGCTGGCGCTGATGTTCTACACGCTGATCGCGATCGCCGCCGTGGTCTGGTACCTGCGCGGTCTGCCGGGCGTGGTCTGGGGTGGCGCCCGACGGGGTGAACAACGCATCCTGATGCTGATGGCAGTCCTCACCATGCTGATGATCGTTACGATGGGCTTCATTCGGGAGAACAGCCGCGGCCCCTTCTTGATCTCCGGTCAGATGACGATCGAGGGCCAGCAGAATACGCAGAATCCGCAACCGACGCCGACACCGTAACCCGACCAAGTCCTGCCCGCGCGAAGATGAGTCGACTGGAGCGGCGATGGGATCCCGGTACGCCATTGCGTGACGTGACCGCCGGCATGTGGCTTCAGCAACGCCTGTGGACATCGGGGCGGGAGCGTCAAGCGGGTCATTGCCGATCCGGACCTGGAAGCCTTTGCCATCACACCGGAGGCGCGGATCGATGTCGACGGTGATGTGATCAACACCTGAGCTGGACGCCGACGACGAATTAGCGCTCGCCGGCAGTATGGGGCACGGGATTGTCCTCGATCGGCCCTTCCTCAGCCGCTTCGCTGATCTCCTCGGATAGGCGCGGGAGGGCTTCGGCGTGGACTTCCCCTGACGGGCTGGCGGAGAGCGCCTCCTCGCCGCGTCGCGCCCGGTAGAGCGCACCAAGAAAAACGTTGAGCAGCGCGGCGACCGGCACGCCGAACAAGGCGCCCAGAATGCCGGCCAGCTCGGCGCCGATCAACAGCGCCGCCATAGCGACAAGGGGATGAATGCGGGTGGCGGAGCCGGTGACGCGCGGCCCAAGGATGTACGCCTCGATCGCGTGGCCGCCGAGCGCGGCAACCAGGGCGAGGAGCGCGACCAGCGGTCCTTTGAAAACGAGAGCAATGAGCACCGCAAGACCCATTCCGATCGGCGCGCCGATCAGCGGGATGAACTCGAGGAAGAATGTCAAAATGCCGAGCACCACCGCGTAGGGGACACCGATCACCGTCATCGCCAGGCCGGTATACGTCCCCATGACCAGCGACATAGTCAGCTGACCCCGGGCATATTGACCGAACGTCGTGCCGACGGCGAGCAGCGTGAAGTCGTAGACATCTTCGCGCCCGGGGAAGAGTTTGCGCATACTGGCGATCAGCTGGCGGCCTTCTACTAGCAGGTAGATCGAGATCACGACCACCAGTAGGACATTGATCAGTGTCCCCAGCGTCCCGCTCAGGATGCCGAGGACCGATCCGAGGACGGCCGTACTGATCCCAGCAGTCCCGCTTGGCAGACTCAGCTTGAGCGGAATGCCCGCATTGTCGATCGCGTCCTGCAGGGCTCGCACGAAGGCGATGGCTCGCGTTTCCAGCGCCGGCAATTGCTTGGCCTGGCCGATCAGCGCCGGCGTCACCAGCGCGATCACCCCGGCGATCACACCGATGATGACGACGTATACGAGAAGCACGGCGATCGCCCGCCGGCCCTTGAAGACGGCCAGCGTTTCCATCCGGTCGATGACCGGCGTGAGCAGCAAGGCGATGATCGCGGCGAAGATGAACAGCAGGAGAACATCGAAGAGGTGGACGACCAGATACTCGCTCTGGTGAAAGAGCATCACCAACGTGAGCGCGATGAGCAGATACACGAGGAGCTGGACCGGGCGCTCGAGGTGGCGCCAGACTCTGATCACGACCCGTTCGTCGTCCGCCATGGAGCCAGTCTCGCAGACCGGCGGCTAAAGACCGAGCGACGTCGTCGGATTACATGGCGCAGGGGCCGACCGGAACCGGCTGGGTTCGGCCCTGCGCCTGGTCGATGTCGGGCTGCACCTCGTCATCGGTCAGCGCGTAGGCTTGCCCTGACTGGCTCGTCGATGCGGCGAAAATCACTCCAAGGACGTTGCCATTGAGGTCGACCAGCGGGCCCCCGGAATTGCCCGGCTGCACCTTGGCCTGCGTGACCCAGATGCTTCGAACCACGAGGTTCTCTCCGTAGATGTCACGACCCTTGGCCTGAACCTCGTAGTTTACGACCGCGGGCTGGGCCGTCTCACTGCCGCCACCCGGATACCCGATCGCGGCCCCCTGCGTCCCGGGCCCGGCCCCCGCCTCGTTGAGCGGGGCCACCGCCAGCCGGGGTACGTAGAGGATGGCCACATCGCGTCCGGGGTCGAATAGCACTACCCGCGCACTCAAGCTCCGGCCCGCGTTGTTGCGCACCGTGGTCCCCTGCGTGCCGGCCACGACGTGGGCGTTGGTCAGCACCATGGTCGGACCGACCGGGAAGCCGCTGCCGAAGACGATTCCACCACAGCCAAACCCCTGGATCTTGAGGGTTGCGGCTTCGGCCGCCTGCACGCCGGGGGTGTTGATCGAATTGGGCAACGGCTGCGGAGAAGGAGCAGCCGGCTCAAGCCCGGAGAAAGCGGCCGGAAAGTTTACCCCGGCGATGATCGCCGCCACCCGGGCGAGGAAACCCGGTGGTCGCGGAGCGATGGCGTCGAGGGTCCGCAGGACTGCCGACCGCTGGATGGCACTCGAGACCTGCGGGCTGGGCACCCGCGCCAGGCTGAGGCCGAGGAACCAGGAGACCGACAGAACGGCGACGGTGGAGAAGATTGCACCTCCCAGGCTGTCGATCCGGCCCGACTGAGGATGCGCGATCAGGCGAAGCCGGATCGGCTCTCCCACCCAGTAGCCGACGCTGCTGCCGATCGTCCCCAGCACGATCAGGATCATGACCGCGACCAGCGAGCGGGCCGTCGGATTGCCAAGGTTGAGCGCGTCCATCACTACCGGCGCCAGCGCGGCGCCGACGACAACCCCGACGACGAGACCGACGTACTGGGCCAGTGACAGCCAGAAGCCACGACGAAATCCGCTGCTGATGGCAACGATCACCGCAATGGCGATGAACAGGTCGATGATGGTAAAGGGCATTCAGGCGTGCACCCGCAGGTCGCTGCGCGGCTTACCGACGCAGATCAGGGCATAGCCTTCAGCAAGCTCTTCGTTGCTGATCAACCACGCCTCCGACTGGTCGATGATGCCGTCGACCCTGACCATGCAGGTTTTGCATCGGCCCTTGCGGCAATCGAAAGCGAGCGCGACACCGGCCCGAAGTCCGGCGCCGAGGATCCCCTCATCCTCGGGCACCTCGACGGTTGTCCCGCTGTTGAGAAACGTGACACGGAAGGATCGCGCCATTTAATGGCTCTTGACGGCGGTGATCACCCGGTAGACGTAATCGCCGGCCGCGATGACCACAATCAGGATGCCTAACGCCACGAGGCGCGGCCGCAACCAGCTTCGATAGAAGCTGCCTCGCCAGGCCGGACCCAGCAGCAGCGCGAGCACGATTCCTGCCGCGGCGATCGCCAGGAGAATGCGCAACGCCGTCGACACGGGCTTAGTCTACGGAAGCTCGGCGCGCCCGCTACTCGAAACCGATGACCTGCTTGAACCTGTCGAAAAAGCCCTTCTCGATGTGCTGCGGCTTGCCGCTGACCCCGCCCAGCTGACGGAGCGCCTGCTTTTGTTCCTCAGTCAGGTTGGTCGGGATGACGACTCGCACGTAGACAATCTGGTCGCCGCGCCGACCCGAACGCAGGTGTGGAATCCCGCGCCCGTGGATGCGAAGCAACTTGCCGTACTGGGTTCCGGGCGGGATCTCGATCCGTTCAGGCCCATCAACTGTGGGAATCTCGACCGTGTCGCCCAGCGCGGCCTGCCCGACGCTGAGTGGTAGCTCATAGACGATGTCCGTGCCATTTCGTTTCAGCACCGGGTGTGGCTTGACCTGGATCACGATGTACAGGTCGCCCGCCGCGCCACTGCGTGGACCGACCTCACCCTCGCCCGTAAGCCGGATCTGCGAGCCGGTATCGACCCCGGCCGGAATGTTGACCCGAATTTTCTTCTCGCCGGGCCGGTGACCGCTACCGCCGCAGTTCCGGCAGGGCCGCTCGATCACCTTGCCCTCACCGTTGCAGCGCGGACAGCTCGCGACATTGACGATCTGGCCGAAGATCGACTGGGTGGCACGGCGCACCTGTCCCGAGCCTCGACACTGGGGACAGGTCTGGGGCGACGTGCCCGCCTCCGCGCCGGAACCCTGGCACGATTGGCACGCCTCGGCCCTGGGGATGGTCAGCTCGCGCTCGACACCGCGGACAGCTTCTTCGAAAGTGAGCCGCAGGTCGAGCCGCAGGTCAGCGCCACGGCGCGGCCCGGTGCGGGTTCGCCCCGCCGCGGCTGATCCGAAGAACATGTCGAAGATGTCGTTGATGCCGCCGAAGCCGGCGCCGCCGAAGTCGAAGCCGGGCATGCCTTGCGTTCCGGCGTGCCCAAACGTGTCGTACCGCTGCCGCTTCGACTGATCGCTCAGGACCTCGTAGGCCTCGTTGATCTCTTTGAAGCGGGCCTCAGCCTGGGGATCCCCGTCGTTGCGATCGGGATGATATTGCAGCGCGAGTTTTCGGTAGGCCCGCTTCAGCTCTTCCGAGGTGGCACTACGTCCGACGCCGAGCACCTCGTAATAGTCACGCTTGATCGCCATGCTGTAGTTCTAGGACTTTAACGCGCGCGGGTGGGCAACCTTCACCAGGGTCGGGCGCAGCACCCGTTGGTGGAGCCGATAGCCTGGCTGCATCTCTTCGACAACGGTACCCTCCTCGTGCTCATCGGTCTCCTCTCGGGCGATCGCTTCATGCTGGCTCGGGTCGAACTTCTCGCCGACGGCCGGGATGGTGGTCAGCCCCTGAGCCTGAAGGGTCTCCTCGAACTGCCGGGCCACCAGCTTGATCCCCTCGAACCAGTTCGGGTCGAGGCCCTCCGGCGCGTGATCGAGCGCGCGCCGAAAGTTGTCGAGGATGGGAAGGAGCTTGCGCAACAGCTCCTCGTTAGCGTATTGCGTTCGATCCGCCAGCTCCTGGCGCGTCCGGCGCTTGTAGTTCTCGAAGTCCGCAGCCAGCCGCTGGTAGCGCGCGAACACCTCCTGGGCGTCATCGCGGGCGGCCTGCAGTTCGGGGTCCGCAGCCTCTTGTGGGACGGCTCCGGGCTGGGGGTCTTCGACCGAGCTCGCCCTGGTATCGACAACGCTCTGGCGCCCCTTCTCACCCCCCGGAACCGGCGGGTCGGGAGCTTCTTGATGTTTCGATGACATGTTTGGCTTTTTACCCATTGGCGTTCGGCCCGAATCAGTTCCCGAAATGGGCCAGCACTTCCGAGGTGGCCTGGCTGACGAGGCGCACTCGCGCCACCACCTGTCCATAATGCATTCGGGTCGGGCCGATTACCCCAATCGTGCCCCGCACCCGGTCGGCCATCTTGTAGGTAGTGAGCACCAGACTGCACTCCCGCAGCCCACTGCTTGTGTTCTCGCGGCCGATGATGATCTCCACGTCCTTCTCGAAGGCCACCTGTTGCAGGATGCTGGCCAGCTGGGCGCCCTGCTCGAGCAATTCCAGCAACTCCTCCAGGCGGCTGACCTCGACGAACTCCGGGTGGCGAAGCAGGTTGCGCACGCCATCATGCAGGACGACGGTCTGTCGCTGCGCCTGGTGAGTGGTGATAGACTCGATCACCCGCTCGATGATCCGGCGCTGCTCGCCCCGATCAGGCCCGAGCTGGGCCAGCCGATCAGCGAGCTCTTCAGCGGTCTGGCCTTTGACCTTGCGGTTCAGCATGGCGGCCATCCGGCTCAGGTCGTCCTGTGAGGTGGCGCGATCGAGGTGCACCACCTGCTGCTTGATCAGGTTGCCCTCGAGAACGAGGATGATGAGCGCCGACTGCGGCTCGAGGGAGACCAGGTCGATGTGCTTGATCCGTTGCTCGCTGATCTCGGGGGCGGTCACGAGCGAGACATTCTCGGTTACCTGGGCCAGCACCATGGCCGCCTTCTCCAGGATCCCATCGACGCTCCGCGGGGCGCTTTCGAACTCCTGCCGTACGGTACGGCGCACCCCTGGCGTGGCCGCCTCCGTCTCCATCAGGAAGTCAACGAAGTACCGATACCCGCGGTCGGTCGGGATCCGGCCGGCCGAGGTATGCGGCTGCTGCAGGTAGCCGGTGCCGACCAGGTCGGCCAGCTCGTTGCGGATCGTCGCCGACGAGAGGGCGATGAAGTATTTGGCCGCCAGGACCTGCGAGCCGACGGGGACCCCGGTCACGGTGTAGTCCGAGACCACGGCCTTGAGAATCTGCTGCTTACGCTCGTCGAGCGGGGAAGGTTCCAGCATATTGGCAGTCTCCATCGGGGAGTGCTAATCCCGATTCTAGCGGCTAATCTCAGGTCGTGCCGACGCCAGTGCGGATCTATTCCGACTACGTTTGACCGTTTTGCTATATCGGCTCGGTCGGAGTCGAGCGGCTGGAACGCGAATACGACGTTGTAACCGAGTGGGTCCCCTTTGAGCTGCATCCCGAGATCCCACCGGAAGGCAGGCCGCGCGACGAGGTGCTGCCGCCGATGTACCGGGCCCGGGCGCAGGAAGGCGTCAATCGGCTCGCCGCTCAGGTCGGGCTGCAGCTGAGTCTGCACGACCGGCTGATCAACTCCCGGCCGGCTCTGCAGGCCGCCGAGTTTGCCCGGGAGCAGGGTCACTTCAATACCATGCACCACGAGCTCTT
>VBEW01000166.1 GCA_005889225.1 Chloroflexota bacterium
GCCGCTGCAGCCGTCGAACCGGCTATCCGAGCGCTACGAGGCGAACATCCTGATCAAGCGCGAGGACATGCAGGCGGTTCGATCGTTCAAAATCCGCGGCGCCTACAACAAGATCGCGTCGCTGCCGCCGGGGGACCGCAAGCGCCCGATCGTCTGCGCCAGCGCCGGGAACCACGCCCAGGGTGTCGCCTTCGCCTGCGCCCACCTGGGGATCGGCGGCACGATCGTCATGCCCCGGATCACTCCGACCCAGAAAATCGAACGAGTGGCGCACTTCGGCGGCGAGTTCGTGGAGATCCGGCTGGCGGGCGAATCCTACGACGACGCCAGCCAGACGGCCGAGGAGTATTGCGAGCAAACACACGGGATATTCGTCCACCCCTTCGACGACATTCAGACCATCGCCGGACAGGGAACTGTCGGCAAGGAGATCTATGAGGCGACCGGGGGAGAGGTGGGTGTCGTCATCCTGCCGATCGGGGGTGGCGGTCTGGCGTCGGGCGTCGCATCCTATATAAAGGAGCGGAATCCGTCGGCGGCGGTGATCGGGGCCGAGCCGGCCGGGTCGCCGTCGATGTACGAATCGCTCAAGCAGGGCCACGTCGTCAGCCTTCCCGAGATCCATACCTTTGTCGACGGTGCCGCCGTGCGGACGGTTGGCCGCCTCACCTTCGATCTCTGCCGGCGGTACGTCGACCGCGTGGTGGTCATCCCTGAGGGGAAGGTATGCACCACGATGATCGAGCTCTACCAGAACGAGGGCATCATCAGCGAGCCGGCCGGCGCGCTCTCGATCTCCGCCCTGGATGATGCCGCCAGCGAGATCAAGGGCAAGACGGTGGTCTGCATCCTGAGCGGCGGCAACAACGACATCCTCCGCTATCCGGAGATCATGGAGCGCAGCCTGGTCTACCAGGGCCGCAAGCACTACTTCATCATCGAGTTCGCGCAGAAACCCGGCCAGCTACGACAGTTCGTCGACGACGCACTCGGACCGACCGACGACATCGTGCGCTTCGAGTACATCAAGAAGACCAACAAGGAACGCGGCGCGGCTCTGGTCGGCATCGAGCTGAAAGACAAGGCCGATCTGGAGCCGTTGCTGCGGCGGATGGAGCAGATCGCGCTCAACTTCAGACCGCTGGGGAGCGAGGAGCTCCTCTACGACTACATCGTCTAGCGCCGCCGCCGCTTGAATCGCTGATGCACCGACATCAACGTCTCACCGCGGTGCCGGCTACCCGGTCGCGGTCGCGTAGGCGGCAGCCGGCTGCCCCACCAGAGTAGAAGGCCAATACCGCCGGCAAGCACGACCAACCAGAAGATATCGGCGCCCATCGGTGGAATGCATTATCCGCCCCACATGCCCCCACCCTGACCCTCCCCCGCGGGCGGGGGAGGGAAATTGGCCGAGCGCGGGAGGGGATTTGGGGGAGTATGCCCTCAGACCGTGGCTGTTTGATCCGGCCGTCCGCCTTCGGGCGAGGCGGGCGTGGTCGGAGTTCCGTGCTCGTGCGGGTGCTGATGCCAGTAGCCGCCACCGTATCCGCCGCGCCACGGGCGCCAGAAGATGAAGCGGAACAGGAAGAACCCGATCAGGAAGAGCCAGAACAGGCCGAAGAGCGGGAAGAATCCGAAGCCAAAGCCGTAATAGCCCGGGTAGATGACCCTGCCGTCGCCGCCCGTCGTCGTGACGATCTGGGCCGTCTGGCCGGCGTGGTAGGCGACAAATCCCACGATCGTGGCGATCGCGACCGTCCCCAAACCCCAGATCCATGCAAAGCGCCGATTCATTGTTGAACCTCCTTTTGTTGTCTCAGGTTCATCATTCCCAACAGTTGTGAAGGCCCTGTGAACGCAATACGGATTGGTTACCTGGGAACCCCACCTGCCGGAGACCGGCGGCGCCTGTGGGAAAATGGCAGCCACCGTCGAGGCGGGAACATGGCCCAGGTCGATCGAATTGCTGGAGTGCCGCAGACCCGCTACGCGCGCAGCGGCACCGTCAATATTGCCTACCAGGTCGTCGGTGACAGTCCGCGGGACCTGGTCTTCGTCCCGGGCTGGGTATCCCATGTCGAGGCCGGCTGGGACGAGCCGCTGCTGGCCCGTTTTCGTCGCCGCCTGGCGTCGTTTAGCCGGCTGATCCTTTTCGATAAACGCGGGACCGGCATGTCGGACCGAGTGCCTGACGCCAACCTGCCCACGCTCGAGGAGCGGATGGATGACGTGCGTGCCGTGATGGATGCGGCCGGATCAGAGCGTGCCGCGATCCTCGGCCAGTCCGAAGGCGGCAGCATGGCCATGCTGTTCGCCGCCACCTATCCCGAGCGGACCACTGCGCTGATCCCACTCGCTACCTTCGCGTGCCGGGTCTGGAATCCCGATTACCCATGGGCGCCGACCCCCGAGCGACGGCAAAAGTTCTACGACCTGATGGAGCGGGACTGGGGCGGCGACATGGATCTGACGGACCTCGCTCCAAGCATCGCCGGCGACGAAGGATTCCGGCGCCGGCTTTCGACGTACCTGCGCATGTCCGCCAGCCCTGGCGCGGCCCTCGCCCTGGCCCGCATGAATACCGAAATCGATGTGCGGCACATCCTGCCGGCCATCCGGGTCCCGACCCTTGTTCTGCATCGGACCGGCGATTTGGACGCGAACATCGAGGAGGGTCGCTACATCGCCACCCGGATCCCGGGCGCAAAGTTCGTCGAGCTTCCCGGTGAGGACCACCTCCCCTGGGTCGGCGACCAGGACGCAATTATCGATGAGATCGAGGAGTTTCTCACCGGTATCCGGCCGGCACCGCATGCGGACCGGCTTCTGGCCACCGTGCTCTTCACCGACATTGCCGGCTCGACGGAGCGGAACGCGAGACTCGGCGACGAGGGGTGGCGCGACCTGCTGGATCAGCATCATGCGGTGGTACGCCGCGAACTAGCCCGCTTTCGCGGTCAGGAGATCAGCACCAGCGGCGATGGGTTTTTTGCGACCTTCGACGGCCCGGCGCGGGCCGTTCGATGTGCCGTAGCCATTCGCGATCAGCTCCGCGCCTACGGCATCGAGGTCCGAGCCGGCCTCCACACAGGGGAGTGCGAGCGGATGGGTGACAACATCGGCGGCCTTGCCGTTAACATCGGTTCCCGGGTCGCGAGTTTGGCCGGCGCTGGTGAAGTCCTCGCCTCGAGCACGGTCAAAGACCTGGTCTCAGGTTCAGGGATCGTCTTCGACGATCGAGGACTCCACGAGCTCAAGGGCGTTCCTGGTGAGTGGCGGGTGTTCCGGGTGGCGGGCGTTTAGGAAGGCTTGATCGTCACTGGAAAATAACCGCCTGATTACCGAAATCGCTCCAACTGGCCTCGAACGTTGACTTCGTGACCCAGTACTGCGTCCCATGCAGCGGGTCGTTGACCCGCACCGAATCGACAGTCACCCCGGAGAGCGTGACCGCGTGTTCATGGAGCGAGTAGGGGATCGTCCGTCCATCCCACGAGATCCAGGTGCCGGTGGGCGGTCGCACAAAGCCGGTCTCGACCCAAACCTCGACCGGGTGACCGGCCTGGAGCGCCTGGTAGATCGTCTTCGCTGATAGCCCGTTGCCGCCCCTCGCGGCGGGGACGCCGTGGGTCTTCGCGATCTGGAGGATGACCGGCCAGTAGACACCGTAGCCGGTGATGTTGCTCTCGAGGCCGTCGACCAGGCCGACGAAGTTCGTATAGGGGTTGCCCCAGCGAAGCACAACGTTGTTCGCCCCGACGACAGCCGGACGAGTGTCGAGCGCCTGCAGGGCGAAGAGCTGCGCCTGCGTGTAATGTCGACCGAACGTCGCGAGCGCCATCTGGAGCGCTGCGGTCTCGCAGTCGAGGTTCATGACTTGCTGGTAGATGGGCACGTCTACCGTGAAGATCTGGGGTGGAGGAGGGATATGTTTGACGGGCGGCGCGTCATCCGGCAACCTCGGCGCCGGCAACTCAACCGGTTGCGCGTAGATGGACGTCTCCGGTCCTCCTCCAGTCAGCCGTTCATCGTCGATGAGGAGCTCGCGGCCAACCGGAACGACGGTCAGGTCGAGCTTCAGACGGCCGCCATAGAGGCGCACGTGGGCAGTGCCGCGGCCAGCGTTGTCGATGGTCGCCGTGACCGTGCGATCGGGCGACCCTTCTGGGCAGTTGCACAACCTGATTTGGGCGGCGATCAGGCGGGCGCGAAGCCGGTCGGTCAACGGGCAGTCGAAGAGCGTGCCGCCGAAGCTGCAGTCGTAGTACGAGGTGCCGCCTGGCACCTGGGCAAAGGCCGCCGAGGCGGTCTGGATCGCGCCCTGAACGTCGAGCACCGCGGGTGCCGGTGGCGGTGTGGCTGCGGCGGCCACTGCCGCGGTCGGCTCGGCGCCGGTATTCGGCAAGCTGCACCCGGCGGTCAGCAGGACCACGACGAGTCCGAGGCACGATCGCGCGAACCCCTGTGACCGCGGCATTGTCCCCACTCTCCTCGCTATCGCGTCTTGGCACCATTCTGACTGAGCGGGGCGGTCGGCGCGGCGGCCCTCACCCTGACCTCTCCCGGAAGCGGGGGAGGGTGACTACAGATCGGTGGATTACGCCCATTTCAGGGCTCCATCTTGTGTGCTACGCTCGATGTCACTAAGTCAGCACGCTCTTTGTAGGGGGAAGCAAGGAGGCAACGGGATGGTCCGTCCGAAGTTCGCGCTGGCCCTTGGTTCCGCGGTGGTCCTGGCAACCGGTGCATCCGTATCCGGCCTGCCGGCCGTGGCCGCACCAGGCATCGCGTTTTCGCCGCCGGTCGTCGTCGACCCGATTCATACCAACGGCGAGCCGGACATCGGCATCGATCCCCAGGGCCGCGTCTTCGTCAGCGGGCCGACCGGCACCGGGACCCAGCGGAGCACCTGGTTCGGATCGGTCGATAAGGGTCAGACCTTCCGGGTGATCTCGCCTGGGCCGCCGCCCAGCGCGATCGTCGGCTTGATCGACCCACCGGGCGGCGGGGATACCGATATCAACTTTGACCGCAGCGGCAAGCAATACTTCATCGACCTCTACGCGCTCACCTGCAATCGCACCGCCACCACAACGGATGGGGGGGCCACCGTCAGCCAGAGCATTTACCCGGCCGGCTGTGCGGGTGTTCCGGGTGCCGACCGTCCGTGGCTGGCGGTCTATGACCCGGCTCCCGGCACGCCCAACCAGTCCGCCTATAGAGCGGCCGGCGGCCCGACGCCGCTGATCTACGCCGCCTACAACAACCTCGTCGGTCCCGGTCCGAACGGCGGTACGCAGTGGATCATGAGCCTCGACGGTCTCAACTACGTCAATGCCACCGGCGACGAAGTGCCGCCCGGCGCCGGCGCGGTCTACTCACCGTTCGGCGCGGACGGCTATCCGGTGATCGACCAGGTCACCGGCAAAGTGTTTCAAGCCGCGGGTTGCCGAACCAGCAATGGGTGCACCTCCAACGGCATCTACCTCAACATCGGCACACCCGACGCGACCGGCACGCTCCACTTCCTGGATGCGACAGGGAGCGGGCAGGACCTGACGCGGCTGATCAAGATTGCCGACACGCCTACCGGGTCGCCGGACACGCTCTTCTCAGTTCTCTCCATGGACTCCGCCCGAAACCTGTATGTCGTCTGGTGCATCAGCGCCAACGATTGGACAAAACGGCAGGTCTTTGTCAGCGCCGCGAGCGCTGCCAGCGGGTGGTCGACCTGGACCCCACCGCGACAGGTCAGTGACGCGTCGACGGGAACCGGCGATGCGGTCAACGTCTTCCCCTGGATCAAGGCCGGCGGGCCGGGGCGCGCCGATGCGGTCTGGTATGGATCGGACAAGAGTGTCGATCCCAGCAGCCAGTCGGGCCAAAAATGGAACGTCTTCATGTCCCAGCTGGTCTACCCGACCAACGCGACCGGTGGGCTGACCGGGGCCGCGCCCTCCACCCGCCTGGTCAAGGTGACTCCGCATCCGATGCACTACGACGACATTTGCCTCCAGGGAACCGGGTGCATCAGCTCCCAGGGAAACCGCAACCTGGCGGACTTCTTCGCCATCACCATCGATGCGCGCGGGGCCGCACAGATCGTCTATGACGACACCTCGAACGGGCTGGTTCAGCCGGGATTCACACCCGGGGATCAGCAGCTGGTCGATCACGCCGGCGCCGGCGTGATCACGATCGCGCGGCAATCCGCGGGTCCGGGCCTGTTCGGCACCAACATCTCGGGTCCATCGAATTCGCCGGTAACGGGGCTGAGCGATGTCAGCGGCGATGCGCTGTACCCAGTGATCGGCGGCCTGAATGTTCCCGGGATGGACATTCTCTCCAGTCAGCTGAGCCTGTCGAGCCGGACACTGACGGTTACCGCGAAGGTGGCCGACCTGACCAATCCGGCCGCGACCATCGCCCGGGTTCCCGGTGCGGCTTTTGTCCAGTACGTGATTCGCTGGCAGATGGGCGACA
Organism: Chloroflexota bacterium; assembly: GCA_005889225.1. Classification (GTDB taxonomy): domain Bacteria; phylum Chloroflexota; class Dormibacteria; order CF-121; family CF-121; genus CF-13. Next base: position 6,484 of record VBEW01000166.1, read on the forward strand.
TCATCTATTACGCCGAGATGGAGAATACGGCCCTCAACCAGCCGAGCTTCTTCGCCGGCAAGGCGCAGAGCGTCGACCTCTGTTCGGTATCCGCTTGCTTCCCGCACATCATCACCTATCCGGAGCCCGCGTTTGGCGGGACGTCCGAGACGGGGAGCGTGAGTTGCCCGGCATCGCCGTCGGCGTCGAATCCATGCACGCTGACGATCACGGTCCAGGTTGCCGACGTTGGCGGTCCGACCGGGTCGAATCTGCTGGAAGAGGTGGGCGGCTACGCCTTCGCCTCAGCCCACGAGCAGGGTGCGCTCACCAATGCCCAGGCGGAGGCCGATAACGTGCCGCTCGAGATCGACGGTGTCTGCTGCTACAACTTCCGCGCCAAGTAGGAGGGAGAAATGACGCGCAACGTTTACCGGCGGCTGGTCGGGATCGTCGTGGTGAGCATGCTCGGCGTGCTGCCGCTCACGACGATAGGCCCGGCCGCGGCCGCGAAGCCAAGCGGCACGATCTTTAACCCCAACCTGCTGCTCCAGGGGAGCAGCAACACGGCAGAGCCGAGCATCCGGACCGATCGTTTCGGGCGCTCATTCGTCATTGGACCAACCGGCGTCCCGGCCGGTTGCAAAGCGTGGCGCGTGACCCATGACGGATCGAGCGGCGTCTACATCGGCCAGCCGGACCACACCGCGGGTGGCGGCGATTGTGACTGGGCCATCGGGCCGCAGGAGACCTCAGCGACGATCACGCCGCCGCCCACCGACGACCTCCTCGCCTACTCGAGCCTCACGCTCGCCAACATCACGACCGGCAAGTCGGACGACGGAGGCAACAGCTTCGGGCCGCCGAACGTCTACTCGCAGCAGGTCGGCGGAGACGATCGCATGTGGATGGCAGCCGATCCCCGGCTCAACAGCCTCGGCTTCGCCAACATCTTCATGACCTACCACGACGTCTCGGGTCCCGAGGACATCCAGCTCGGGGTCTCGATCGACGGCGGCTTCAGCTACGTCCAGAACGCGCCCATCATCAACAACAGCGACGTGCCGCCCGGGCAGTGGCAGGGCACCGGCTTGAACGTCACGGGTGCCGGCAACGAGCTCGGCAACATCGTGGCCCGGCGGACGGCCGGTGGGCTGACGCTCTACTCGATCTTCGAGACGCCGGACAGTCCGGCGGATAACACCAACCAGGCGCTGGCCGGAACCGCCAACTATAACCGCGTCTATGAGGCGGTCGGCACCGTGATCAGCGATACGGCGCCGCCCGTGATCTCCTGGCGCAACTACGAGATCTACCATGGGCCGCTCGGCGCCCGATACGACCGGATCTTTCCGGTGACGGCGGTGGACAACGGCGGCCGCGTCTACGCATTCTGGACCGACGGCAACCAGATCTTCTACAAGACCGATGCCACCGGGACCGGCTGGCGGCCGAGCAAAGCGCCCTCCAAGATCGCCAATCCCGCCGGTGTCAACACGGCCATCATGCCGTGGGCGCAAGCGGGCGCCGCCGGCATCGTCGATGTCGTGTTCTTCGGCGCGTCGGGTGGTGCAGGCGCTCGCCCGAATCCACAGGACGATCCGAACAACCTCTGGAATGCCTACTTCGCCCAGTCAACCAACGCGGGCGGCAGCTTCACCGTCTCGAAAGCCAGCGACCACGTGATTCACCACGGCCCGCTGTGCATCGACGGGCTCAACTGCAACCTGAGCAATCCGCCACGCGACCGGACGCTGCTCGATTTCTTCCAGGTGTCGATCGATCCAACCAACGGTGCGGCCGATGTCACCTTCGCCGACGATCACGCAGCGCCCGGCACGGCAGTCGTCTACTTCACCCGGCAATGCACCGGCACCAGCGCGACGACCGGGGCGGCCCTGGTGAACGATTGCGTCGCGCCGCCCACGCCACCGCCGCCACCCCAGGGGACGACCTGCCCCGGGCCGCAGGTCGTTGACTTCGTCGGCGACGCGCCCAACAACTA
>VBEW01000167.1 GCA_005889225.1 Chloroflexota bacterium
GGAGACGACCGAAAAACAGGGCTTCTGGAAACGCTTCTCGAAGAGTCTCGAATCCGGCCGGCAGGCCTACGTCGCCGACCTCAAGGAAGTCTTCGGCCGGCCCGCGCTCGATGCCGCGTTCTGGGATGACCTCGAAGCCGCCTTGATCGCCGCCGACGTGGGCGTTCCCCTAACCGAGCGAGTGATCCAGGGGCTGCGTCGCGAGGCGGCGGGTGCGCACCTGCGCTCACCCGACCAGGCGCTGATCTATCTGAAGGCCGCGCTGCAGAAGCAGATGGACTCGAGGCTGCGTGCCCTCAACCTGGACGGATCGCCGGCGGTGCTGCTCGTCGTGGGCGTCAACGGCTCGGGGAAGACGACCACCATTGGAAAGCTGGCGTCCTTGCTGCAGCGGGAAGGCCGGCGCCCGCTGCTGGCGGCCGCCGACACCTATCGCGCCGCCGCGATCGAGCAGCTGCAGCTCTGGGGGCAGCGGGCACAGGTCGAGGTCGTCGCACATCGACCCGGCTCCGATCCCGGCGCGGTCGCGTTCGATGCAGTCCAGGCCGCGCGCGCCCGCGGCGCCGACACGGTGATCATCGATACCGCCGGGCGGCTGCATACGCGGGCGGACTTGATGGAGGAGCTAAGAAAAGTTCGCCGCGTGCTGGTTCGGCTGGATGAGCGATCGCCGCAAGAAGTGCTCGCGGTGCTCGACGCCCACGTCGGGCAAAACTCCGCCCAGCAGGTTAAGGTGTTCCAGGAGGCGATCGGGCTGACCGGTCTGGCGGTGACGAAAATGGATGGCAGCGCCAAAGCCGGTGTTGTGCTTAGTATCGAGGAGGATCTTGCGGTGCCAGTGAAGCTGGTCGGCATCGGCGAGGGCGTCGATGACCTCGATCGATTCGACCCGGGACAGTACCTTGATGCGCTGTTGCGGATGGAGGAGAGCCGATGACGCAAAAGCCGGTGACCCAAAAGCAGGATTCCGACGCGTTTGTCAAGCTGGTCACGGCCAGTGGCTTACCCGAAGCCGACCTCTGGAAGGCGGTCCTCGAGTCGGCGGGCATCCCGGTCCACCTCCGGCACGAGGCACTGGCCACGGTCGTCCCCGAAACCGTCGGTGAGATCGCTGCAGTGGACCTCTGGGTCCCCCGCGACCAGGCGGCCGAGGCCATGGAGATCTTGCAGGACGAGCGCGTCGAGCCGACCGACGAGGACGAGCACACCTGAGCCTTCTCATCCTCGCCGTGGTCGTCGGCACCCTTGGACTGCTCGCCCTGGCCGCCGTGGTGGTCGGCATCCTCTGGCTGATTCAGTTCATCGTCAGGAACGAGGAGAGGGGAGCCCGGGAGCGCTGACGCCCCCACCCTGCCCTCGCCCAGAAGGGGAGGGAAATGATACTGTCAAGGTTAAATGCTTGACAGAACCCGCCACCGGCAGCGCCAGCTTCGCCTGCTCGACCTGTACGGCCCCCTACTGACCGAGCACCAGCGTCGCATTCTGCACCTGGCCTGGGAGCTGGACTGGTCCTACGGCGAGATCGCGCATCAAGAAGGCGTGACTCGGACCGCCATCTACGACGTGGTCCGGCGGACGACGACAAACCTCGACGACTACGAGCACAAGCTCGGCCTGGAGCGCGCCCAGCGTGTTTGATTCCTTAACAGAGCGTCTCGACCAGGCGCTGAAGAAGCTCACCGGCCGGGGCAAGCTCAGCGAAGCCGACGTCGATGCCGGCCTGCGAGAGGTGCGGCTGGCCCTGCTGGAGGCCGACGTCAACTACAAGGTCGTCAAAGACTTCATCGCCAGCATCCGGGCGCGCGCCGTGGGTGCCGAGGTAATGGAAAGCCTGAATCCCGGCCAGCAGCTGGTGAAGATCGTCGACGAGGAGCTCGTGCGATTGCTCGGCGAGCGCCAACCGATGAGCTACGCGCCGTCGCCGCCCACCGTCATCGTGCTGGCCGGCCTGCAGGGGTCGGGCAAGACGACGACCGCCGGAAAGCTGGCACTCTTCGTCCGTCGCGAAGGGCACCGGCCTCTTCTCGTCTCCACGGATGTCCGGCGGCCGGCGGCGATGGAGCAGCTGGAGGTGCTTGCCAGCGGCATCAATGCCCCGGCGTTTGCGCCCCGCAACACTGACCCGGTGACGATCGCGAAGGACTCGGTGGCGGAGGCGCGGCGCGTCAACGCCGACGTGATCATCATCGATACGGCGGGCCGGCTGCAGGTCGACCAGGAGCTGCTCGATGAGCTCAAGCGCATCACCGAGGCCGTCCCGGCTCAGCATCGGCTGCTGGTCCTCGACGCGATGACCGGCCAGCAAGCGGTCAATGTCACCAGCGTCTTCCAGCGGACGGTCGCCCTGACCGGGGCCATCCTGACCAAACTAGACGGCGATGCGCGAGGCGGAGCCGCGCTGTCCCTGCGTTCCGTCACGCAGTGTCCGATCCAGTTCGTGGGCGTTGGTGAAAAGCTCACCGACCTCGAGGTTTTCCATCCAGACCGGATGGCCTCCCGCATCCTCGGCATGGGCGACGTCTTGACCCTGATCGAAAAGGCGCAAGAGCACGTCGATGCCTCGCAGGCCAAAGACATGGAGAAGAAGCTGCGGGCCGGCCGCCTGACTCTGAGCGACTTCATGGGACAGCTCAAGCAGGTGAAGAAGATGGGCCCGCTCGAGGAAATCATCGGCATGCTGCCGGGTGCCGGGAAGATCAAGAATCTGGCCGGCGCCATGCCGACCGACGATCAATTGAATGAGATGGAGGCGATCATCTCGTCGATGACGCCGGCCGAGCGGGAGCGGCCAGAATCGATCGACGGCAGCCGGCGACGCCGGATTGCCCGCGGCGCCGGGACCGATATCGCGGCCGTCAACCGGTTGCTGAAGGGATTCCAGCAGATGCAGCAGATGATGAAGCAGATGGGGAAGGGGAAGCACGTCAGGGGATTGCCCATCGATCCCGCGCAGCTCTTGAGAAGTTGAAGGAGGTTTCTGGTTGTCCGTAAAAATTCGACTGCGACGCATCGGGGCGAAAAAGCACCCGTTCTACCGACTGGTGGTGGCCGACACGCGCTCGCCCCGCGACGGCAAGTTCATCGAGATCCTTGGCACCTTCGACCCGATGACGGATCCGGTCAAGCTCAACATCGACCAGGAAAAGATCAAGGCCTGGTTGCAGAAGGGCGCGCGCCCCTCGGATACCGCTCGCGCGCTCCTGATCAACCAGGGCTTGCTGCCCAAGGAATCAGCGAAGAAGCGGCCCACCAAGCCGCCGAAAGCGGCCGCCGCCGCCACCGCCACCCCCGCTCCGGCTGCCGAGCCGGCCACGCCCGTCACGCAGGAGGCTTAGCCGTGCACGATTACACCGACCTGGTGACCTACATCATCAAGGCGATGGTGTCGAAGCCGGAGGACGTGCGGGTCGCCATGGTCGAAGGGGAGCGCACCAACCGGGTTGAGGTGACCCTGGCAACCGAGGATGTCGGCAAGGTCATCGGCCGCGGCGGACGCAACATCGACGCCATCCGGGCCGTCGTGCGGGCAGCCGCCTTGAAGAACCACGATCGGGTGATGGTCGAGATCGTGTGACGCCCCAATCCCAGCCGGATCTTCGGATTGGCCGGGTTCTCAAAGCACACGGCGTTAAGGGGGCGCTGCGGGTCGCACTTCTCACCGACTTTCCCGATCGGTTCGCGCCAGGACGCCAGATCGACATCGCCGATCGGCGGTTGACGGTTGCCCAGTCCGAAGAGCAGGACGGCAGCCTCCTCGTCACGTTCGACGGCATCGACGACCGCAGTACGGCCGAGCGGCTGGTCGGCCTCTACTGCACCTTGCCCCTCGCCGAGGCGCGGCCATTGCCCGCCGACCGCTACTACCACTTTCAGCTAGTTGGCCTGACGGTGGTCGATCGCCGGAGCGCTCGAACGATCGGCCGGGTAGCCGAGGTCCTGGAATACGACGCGAATGACGTGCTGCGCGTGACCGATGGTGACCGGGAAGTCCTGATCCCGATGGTCCGCAGCGTCGTGCGCGCCATCACGCCCGAGGAGGGAACCATCAGCGTCGAGCTTCCCGAGGAGACCGAGGCATGATCATCGAAGTCCTGACCCTGTTTCCGGAGCTGTTCCCTGGCCCCCTGAGTTCAGGCGTGACCGGTCGCGGGCTCAACGCCGGATTGGTTTCGCTCCGGGTGCACAACCTTCGCGACTACACTCACGATCGTCATCGGCAGGTCGACGACGTCCCCTACGGCGGCGGCCCCGGCATGGTGCTGAAGCCAGAACCGATCTTCGAGGCGGTACGGGCGCGGACGGGAAAAGGGCCGGTGATTCTGTTGAGTCCTCAGGGTGAGCTGCTGAACCAGGGGTTGGTACGGGAGCTCGCCCGCCACGAGGACCTCTACCTGATCTGTGGCCGCTACGAGGGCGTCGACGAGCGGGTCGCCGCCCACCTGGCTGACCGAGAGATCTCGATCGGTGATTACATCCTCAGCGGCGGGGAGCTGCCCGCCATGGTCCTGATCGACGCCGTCAGCCGGCTTCTCACCGGCGTGCTCGGTTCCGAGGACTCACCCAAAGACGAATCATTCGCCGACGACCTGGTCGAGTACCCCCATTTCACCCGGCCGCCTCTCTTTGAAGGGCACGCGGTTCCCGAGGTCTTGCTCTCGGGTCACCACGCGGAGATCGCGCGCTGGCGGCAGGCGCAGGCGGTGGAACGAACCCGCCGCCGCCGTCCGGACCTGCTGAAGAACAACCGATAGCGGCACGTCCCGAGAAAATCGGGTCAGCGCGGACGGCGAATGGTATCCTTGTACGCCGTGTCTAACGTCATCGATCTCCTGCAAGCCGAAGCCCGGCGGGATAAGGTGCCGACCCTGGCGCCTGGTGACACCGTGAAGGTGCACGCCAAGGTCGTGGAAGGCAATCGCGAGCGGGTGCAGATCTTCGAAGGCATCGTGATCGGGTGCCGGGGCAGCGGCACCAAAGAGGCCTTCACTGTCCGCCGCATCGCGCACGGCGTTGGGGTCGAGCGTAGCTTCCTGTTGCACTCGCCGCGGATCGACCGGATCGACCTGATCCGCCACGGCAAGGTGCGCCGAGCCAAGCTGTATTACCTTCGAGGGAAAGTTGGGAAGAGTGCCCGCATCCGAGAGAAGCGTCAAGTCGTTGCCAGCAGCGTCCCCGCCGACCGAGAAGCGACCGAAGAAGCGACCGAAACCGCCGAAAGCTGACCGGGACCTCTGGGTCTTCGAGCGGCAGGCGTTCGGCCTGGGCTACGCGACGGTTGCGGGCGTCGATGAAGCCGGTCGCGGGCCATGGGCCGGCCCGGTGGTGGCCGGTGCGGCGATCATGCGGCCATACTTTCATTGCGAGGGGATCGACGACTCCAAGCTGCTGACCGCGGAGGATGGGTCTTCGAGCGGCAGGCGTTCGGCCTGGGCTACGCGACGGTTGCGGGCGTCGATGAAGCCGGTCGCGGGCCATGGGGATCGCGCTCCAGCAACTTGGCCGGCAGATCGACTACTTGCTGATCGATGGATTCTTGCTGCCTGAGGCCCTGACTCCGCAATTGCCGATCGTTAAGGGCGACCGGCGCTCGATCTCCATCATGTGCGGCGGGATTCTTGCGAAGGTCACCCGGGATCGACTGATGATGCGGATGGCGGAAAAGTTCCCCGGGTACGGCTTCGAAGCCCACAAGGGCTATCCCACGCCGGAGCACCTGGCTGCCATGGATCGCCACGGCCTGAGCCCACTGCACCGGCGCTCGTTCATCTCGATCCGCACGCGCGCCGAACTGGAAGCCGCCGCCTTTGCCAGCCAATCCTTTAGGGATTAGTGGCGAGGCGCTGGCCGAGGACCACCTCCGTGGTCTGGGTTACGAGATCGTTGGCCGGGATATCCGGACGCCGCTCGGCCAGCTGGACTTGGTCGCGGCGGATGGCGCCACCCTGGTCTTCGTCGAGGTCAAGACCCGGGCGGGCCATGGCTTCGGCCTCCCGCAGGAGGCGGTCGACGCCCGCAAAATCCGAAAGCTCCGCCAGCTCGCCCTGTACTACTTAAAGATGCGGCCGCATCGGGGCGCGGTACGGTTCGACGTGGTCGGCCTCACGGTCAGGGACGGGCGCCTGGTTCGGGTCGATCACATCAAGAACGCGATCGACTAGGCATCCGCTCGCTCCATTGGGCGAAGCGATCTGTGGCCGCCACGACGGCGGTGGCCAGGCCTGGTTCGGCAATGCCGTGACCAGCGTTATCAACGATGACCAGCTCGCTACCCGGCCAGCGCTGAGCGAGCTGCCAGGGGATGTCGATCGGCGAACTCAAGTCGATCCGGCCGTAGATCAGTACCGCGGGTAAGGCGGCGAGGCGGCCGACGTCACGCAGCAGACTTCCATCCTCGAGCCAGGCCGCATGATGCCAATAGTGGGTGACGAGCCGTGCAACTGCCATCCGAAATCTCGTGACCTCGTAACGTGCGTTGGGTTTGGAGTCGGGATGGACCGCGACGTGTACGTCCTCCCAACGACACCAATCTTCGGCAGCCTTCTCCCGGACTGTCGGGTCGGGGTCGTTGAGTAGGCGGACGTAGCCGGCGATGAGATCACCGTCCCGATCCGCCTCAGCTAGGCCTTCGCGAAACCGCATCCAGGCCTGCGGGAAATAATGGACCTCTCGATGAGTGGTGGTGACGACGCTGACCAGGACCATCTCCGACACCCGCTCGGGAAAACGCTCCCCATACGCAAGGGCGAGCGTCGAACCCCACGAACCGCCGAAGACCAGCCAGCGGTCGATCGTGAGGTGTTCGCGGAGCCGCTCGATATCTCGAATCAGATGGTGAGTCGTGTTGGTCGCAAGATCCACCGCATAGTCGCTCGCATGCGGAATACTTCGGCCGCATCCCCGCTGGTCGAACAACACGATCCGGTACG
>VBEW01000086.1 GCA_005889225.1 Chloroflexota bacterium
ATGTCCGGCCTCGGCCTCTACGAGATCCGGGACATCCGCGGCATCAAGTTCGCCTTCCTCGGCTTCAACGGCGTCGGCACCCGGATCGACCGGGCGGAGCTGAAGCGTGAGATCAATCTGGTCCGTCCGCAGGCCGACGTCGTCGTGGTGTCGTTCCATTGGGGCAAGGAGTACGAATTAATGCCGGTGGCTGGGGCCGGTATCGCGCCCGACAATCCGCGCGAAATCGGTCACCTGGCGATCGACGACGGCGCCGACCTGGTGATCGGTAACCACCCGCACTGGGTGCAGCCGGTCGAGATCTACAACGGGAAGCTGATCACCTATGCTCACGGCAATTTCATCTTCGATCAGATGTGGTCGCAGGAGACCCGGGAAGGCGTGGTCGGCAGCTACACCTTCTACGGCACGCGGCTGGTTCGAGTCGACTACCGTCCGCTGGTGATCGACAACTACGCCCAGCCGCGCTGGCTGGACGAGACCACCGGCGAGGGGAAGACCATCATCGACCGGATGGCTGGGGCGTCGGAGCGGCTGGCTGCCGGCTGAGCACCTCAACGACCTCGGCGCTGGGGGCGGCCAACGGCTCGACCTCCACTGACCCGCGCCGGTAGACCGAGATGTATCGCTCGGTCATGTGGTGCGGTCCGAACCGCTCGCGGGCCACTTCGGCGCAGCGGACGCGATCGATTTGATCGAGGCGAGCGGCGGCCCGGATGAGGTCCTCGACGTCCTCGGCCAAAAACCCGGTGACGCCGGGTTCGATCAGCTCGGGGGTCGAGCCGGTACGAAGCGCCAGCACCGGGGTGCCGGCCACCATGCACTCGACCATGGCCAGCCCGAAGGGCTCGGACCACTGCAGTGGAAAAATGCCGCCGGCAGCGCGGGAGATCAGCCGGGTTTTTAGCTGGCCGGCTACGTTGGGGTAATACTCGATCATCGGGCTCAGGAAGGGCTCGATCCGTTCTTCGAAGTATCGCTTGCCCTCTTTCGTGCGCTCCACCTTGCCGGCCAGGATCAATTTGCGACCGGACCGCTGCGCCACCTGGATTGCAAGATGCTGGCCCTTGTCAGGCGTGATCCGGGCGACTTCGATCAAGTAGCGCTCGTGGCTGCTGCTGGGCGGCGCCGCCGGAAGTTCGACGGCGTTGTGCACGATGCCGGCCATCCGGAGCGCGGGGGCGGCGGCCGCCTGGCTGACACTGATCGCGCACAGCCGGGCGCGGGTGTGAACCTCCTTATAGAAGGTGCTCATGGGCTCGACCAGCTCGCCGTGGATGGTGTGCACCACGGCCGGCGCCGCGCCACTGTAGAGCGCCAGGAGCAATCCCTCGAAGCCGGTATGGTCGTGGATGACGTCGAACCGCTGACCGCCCATGGCGGCGTAGACCCTGGCCAGGTAGGTCGCCAGGCGAGCGCTGTGGTCCGGCCCGCCGAGGTCGTGGCTCCAGCTAGCGTCGGCCAGCATCGTCACGCCGGGCTCGGAGTCCTCGGCCCCGAACACGGTGACATCGTGTCCCAGCCGGCGAAGTTCCCGATGCAGGAGATGGACGACCAGCTCCGTGCCGCCGTATCCCTTCGGGGGTATTGGGTACCAGGGCGGCGCGACGATCGCGATCCGAAGGGCGTCCAGCGCGGCGCTCACCTCCTCCAAACCTCCCCGGGGCCGCCTCGATCATAGCGGTCGGCTGATCCCCAGCCGTTGGGGGAAGTTAGCGGGCGGTCCGAATCAGCTCGAGCGTCCGGCCCATCTGGTCCAAATGGAAGCGGTCGTGGCCGGCCAGCATGCGGAACATCAGCTCATAACTTTCCTCGCCGCGCTCGGCGTGCAGCGCGACCCGCCGCCGCTCCTCGGCTGACGACCGATTCCACAGCCGAAGATTGGCGGTTCGCAAGGCCGAGAAGAGCTCCAGCAGTTCGTCGGGCGGCTCATCATTGTGGCGCAGGCGCTCGACCCAGCGATCCTGGTCGTAGCCGAGCAACGAGGGACGGTCGTGGCTGAGGACCAACCGGTATCGCCCAGCCAGCACGATCTCGGCATCGACGAAATGGCCCAACAGCTCCAGCACTGACCACTCGCCGGGCGCCGGCGTTCTGCGGAGGTCCGATCCCGCCTCCTTGAGAACCGCCAGGAGTCGCGCGCGCGTCGAGGCTTGAACCTCCGCGGGGTCATCCTCGCCGAGCAGGCCGAGCAGGTGCTGCTGGTAGGCGGCGGCCTGCATGACGGGATCCGGCGACCTCGTTGCCATCTAGAGAACCCTAGCTGCCGGGTTGCGTGGCTTGCTCGGGCATCCTCTCGGTCTCGGCCTCCGCCAGCGTCTGCCGGATCCGCGCAGCAACGCTTGGCGCGTCAAGCCCCAGCTGCTTGAGCAACTCGGTCTGCCCACCCTGTTCGATGAAGGCGTCGGGAACCGCCATGATCGTGACGGGGATTCCATGCGGCGCGAGCGCTTCGGCGACGGCCGATCCAAACCCGCCGGTCGCGACGTTGTCCTCGAGGGTCAGCACCGCGGGATGGCGGCGCGCCCAGCTCGGAAGCCTGGGATCGAGCGGCTTGACGTAGCGAGCATTCACGACCGTCAGCGGCACACCGTCTTTGTCGAGCAACTCGGCGGCATCCATCGCGACTGACACCAGCTTGCCGGTCGCAAGCAGCAGGGCGGCACTGCCCTGGCGCAGCACTTCCCACTCACCGATCGGCAGAATCCGCGGTGGCTGAGCCTCGGCCTCGGCGGATACCACCGCCCCCTTCGGGAAGCGGATCGCGAATGGAACGTCGCCCGCGATTGCAGTGTGGATCAGGTCGCGCAACTCCTGCGGGTCACTCGCGGCAGCGAGCGTCAGCCCGGGCATCGCCCGCAGGAAGGTCAGGTCGAAGATGCCGTGATGCGAGGGGCCGTCGTCACCCGTGATCCCGGCGCGGTCGAGAACGAGCGTCACCGGCAGCCGGTGCAGGCAAACGTCCATCATCACCTGGTCCATTGCGCGCTGAAGGAAGGTCGAGTAGATGGCGAGGACCGGTCGCATTCCAGCCATCGCGAGGCCGGCCGCGAAGGTGACGGCGTGCTGCTCGGCAATGCCAACGTCGAAGAAGCGCTCGGGAAAGCGCTGCGCGAACGGCCCCAGCCCGGCACTGCTGCCCATCGCGGCCGTGATCGCGATCACGCGCGGCTCGCGTTCGGCCTCCCTGACCAGCGCCTCACCGAAAACGTCCGTGTAGGTAACCTTCCGGCTCAACGGCTTGGCCGTCAGCACGTCGAAAGCACTGACGCCATGCAGGTGGTCGATCTCGTCCTCTTCCGCCGGGCCGTAGCCGCGTCCTTTCGTGGTGATGACGTGCACCACCGCGGGGCCGTTGATCCGGCTGACCTGGCGGAGCGTTCGCTCGACGGCCTCAATGTCGTGGCCGTTGATCGGTCCCGAGTATTTGATGCCGAGATACTCGAAAAACGTCCGCGGTGAGACCAGCTCCTTCAGACCCTCCTTCATTCGCCGGCCGGCTTCGATCGCCTTGTCCCCGGCCGGAAGAGCGCGTAACACGCGGTCGACTCGGCTCTTGGTGGCGTGATAGGTGGGGTTGAGCACCGTGAGCTGCTGCGCCAGGTGCTGCGCCAGGCCGCCAATGGTCGGCGCGTACGAGCGGCCGTTGTCGTTGACGACGATGATCACCGGGGTCTTTTTGTGGCTGATATTGTTCAGCGCTTCGTAGGCCATGCCGCCGGTCAGCGCGCCGTCGCCCACCACCACGACCACCCGGCCGTCGTGGCCCTGCCGGCGCAATGCCTCGGCCATGCCCGCCGCGTAGCTGAGCCCGGTCGAGGCGTGGCTGTTCTCGATGAAGTCGTGCTCGCTTTCCGAACGGTTCGGGTAGCCGCTCATGCCGCCGAGTTTTCGCAGCCGGGCAAACCCTTCCCGCGGTCGCGTCAGCAGTTTGTGGACGTAGGCCTGATGACCGGTGTCCCAGAGAATCCGGTCCTGCGGGCTGCGAAAGACGCGGTGCAGCGCCAGGGTTAACTCGACCACCCCGAGGTTGGGGCCTAGATGGCCTCCGGTCTTGGATACGGTCGCGACCAGGAACTGGCGGATCTCTTCGGCCAGGGCGCGCAGCTCCGGCTCGCTGAGCGAGCGAAGATCCGCTGGGCTCGTGATCCGGTCAAGCACCGGGGTACTTAAGGCCTGGTCCATGTTCCGCTGTTCGAGTCTAGCGAAGAGCCGGCGGGCCCCCCGGGAGGATGCAACGCGGATCAACCAGCTTTGGTTTCTGCCTGATCGGAACTGACGCGCGGCCGGTTTCTCATGGGGCTGGTGGCTGACCACCAGCCCCGCCGCCGCCTTGCCAGTGGCCTTCACCTCGGACTAGACTCGGCAGCAAAGCCGGGCAGCGGGAGGAGGAAAGTCGATGGAGACGCCGCTCACGCCACTGGAGTTCATGCGGCGGACCCGACGGTTGCATCCCCAGCGGGAGGCCGTCGTCGACGGCGGCCTGCGGCTGACCTACGAGCAATTCTTCGACCGGTGCGACCGCTGGTCGTCAGCCCTCCAGCAGCTCGGCGTCCGGCAGGGCGATCGGGTCGCCTACATCGCCCCGAACGTGCAGCAGCAGCTCGAGTCGTTCTATGCCGTGCCCCAGATCGGCGCGGTCCTCGTCCCCATCAACTACCGACTGTCGGCCGACGACTTCGCGTATATCATCGAGCACTCGGGCGCCACGGTCGTCTGCGCGTGCGACGAGTACCTGGAAGCGGTCGACGGCATTCGCGACCAGATCCCCGGGGTCAAGCATCTCGTCGCCCTGACGGGAAAGCGCGAGGGATGGCTGGATTACGAGACGACGCTCGCGGCACAGCCACCCGATGTCGCTCGGCCGGACATCGCCGAAGGCGATCTCCTCACCATCAACTACACAAGCGGCACGACGGCGCGCCCCAAGGGCGTCATGATCACCCACCGCAATGCCTACCTCAACGCCGTGGGAACGCTGATTCATCTTCGGCTGGGGATCGGTGATCGCTATCTGTGGACCTTGCCGATGTTTCATGCCAACGGCTGGACCTTCGTGTGGGTGGTGACCGCCGCGGGCGGGACGCATGTGTGCCTGTCGAAGCCCGAGCCGGCCGCGGTCTTCCGCCTGATCCGCGAGGAACACATCAGCTGGCTCTGCGCCGCACCCACGGTGCTGATCAGCCTGGCCAACGCCCCCGTTGACGTTCGCCGTGACGCTCCCCGCGGCGTGCATGTCGTGACCGCGGGCGCGCCACCCGCCGCCACCACCATCGAGCGGCTCGAGGGCGAGCTGGGCTGGGAGGTCACCCAGGTCTACGGCTTGACCGAAACCTCGCCCTTCATCACTGTTTGCGACCCACTGCCGGAACATGCCGCGTTGCCTCCGGCCGAACGGGCGGTCATCAAAGCTCGGCAGGGTGTCGAGCTCATCACCTCCGGCGAGCTGCGGGTGGTGGATACCAACACCGGTGAAGAAGTCCCGCACGATGGTGGCACGATCGGCGAAATCGTCGTCCGCGGCAACGTCGTGCTCGAGGGTTACTACCGCGACCCTGAGGCTACCGACAGGGCGATTCGCGACGGCTGGTTTCACACAGGGGACGCTGCCGTCGTCCACCCCGATGGCTACGTCGATATCCGCGACCGGATCAAGGACGTCATCATCAGCGGCGGCGAAAATATCTCATCTGTCGAGGTCGAAGGATGCCTGCTTCGTCATCCGGCGGTCCAGGAGGTGGCGGTCGTTGGCCTTCCACACGAGCGCTGGGGCGAGGCGCCTTGCGCCTTCGTCGTGCTCAAGGCAGGCCAGACGGCGACCGATCAGGAGCTTCGAGAGTTCGCGCGGTCGAAGCTCGCCCACTTCAAGGTGCCCCAATGGATTACGTTCGTGGACGAGCTGCCCAAGACGGCCACCGGGAAGATCCAGAAATTCGTCCTGCGTGGACAAGTCCCAGCGATCGCTCGGCAATAGCCGTGGCGGATGGTCAGCTTCACCATGTTCGCGGCCGTGTTTGCCCTGCTTGGCATCTGGCCGCGGCGATATCCCTACCTCATCGCAGCCTATCTGCTGACCCGGGGCCACCAGGCGACTCGCGCTAAGGCTTGACCAGGCGCCAGCCGGTGTAGTTGCCGTTGGTGTCACCGGGCTTGCTGTCGCTATGGAAGAAGTAGAGTGGCAAGCCCTTATACGTGACCTGCAACGAGCCGTCGTCGCGGCTGATCGTTCCGAGCTGCCCCGTCACACCGGCGCCACCCACGGGGGTGGTTCCAGCAGGTACGGATAGGGGCGGCCATGTCGAGGTGCACCCACCCTTGCAGTTGCTGACCCCCGGCGTATCGCTGTTGAATGTGTACAGGGTGTGGCCGTTCGACGCAGCCACCAGGAGGGTGCCCATGCTGCCGACCACCTGGGCGAGGACGACTGGCGACGCCACGGGGGCCGGCGTGGCTGTCGGCGTGGCGGATGGTGACGGCGACGGCGACGCCGTCGGGCCGGCACCGGTCGACTGACCGCCACATGCCGCGAGCGTCAGGGCCAACATTGCCGCGACCAGCAGAGCGCGTGCACTCGGTTTCCTAGTGGTCATCCGAACCCCTCCTCGCGCAGAGATCGATGGAGGCTTATACGGTAGGCCGTTACGCGGCGACGCTCAGACGGAGTAGACCTCCACCTGTCCGCGCTCGATGCGCACCTGCAACGAGGGCAGCGTCGGCAGCGGCGTGTCGTACTGGTCCGTCGGCCTGCCCGTGGTTTCGAAGGTCGCTCCGTGGCAGGGGCACTCGAACTGGTTGCGGAATTTGCTGTAGTTGAGGATGCATCCCATGTGCGTGCAGACGGCGGAGAGGCCCTTGACCTCATCGCCGTGGCGGATGAGAAATCCCTCGATCGCCCCGGAGCGAAAAGCAACCGGGGTGCTCTGGGGCAGCTCGGCCAGGGCTTTCACCGGCTTCCACGCGCCCTTCTCGACCAGCGCCTGGGCGGGCCCGGGTGCGACGGGCTTCGGCACGAACCGCTGGAGCCCAACCGCGGCCGCCACCCCGGCGGCGATCCCTGCGGCGCCGGTCAGCAACAACGACCGGCGGCTCGGTCGGGCCGCGGGCTGCGGCCGGGCCGACTGCTCGCCGACCCATTCGCCGATCGATCCCTGCATCCGCGCCAGGAATTCCTTCGATGGCAAACCGGCACCCGGTTTGGCCGCGCGCAACATGGCAGCGGTCTGCCGCGCGCGCAGCGCGTCTTCGTCTGGCAACGGAGTCCGCTCCGGTTTGCGGTCATGGAGCAGATCGTCGACGTGCCGGTCGAGCTGTTCGGGATCGTCGTTCACGACATCCTCCCCCGCTCCCGACCGGCGCGGTTCAGGGCTCGAAACTGCAGGACCTTGACGTTCGCCTCACTCAGGCTCAGCTCCTGGGCGGTCTCGCGCACTGAATAACCCCGCAGGAAGCGGAGCTCCAGGACACGCCGGTAGCTCTCGGGCAGCGTCGCCAGCAGCGCGTCGACCCGGTGCACCGCCTCCGGGTTTTCGCGGGGAGCCGGCGGCCGGGTGACATCCTCCTCCAGCTCTTCCGCACCCTCGGCGTAGTACTCGCGCCAGTGATCGGCCAGGGTGGTCTGCGCCACCCGGTAGAGCCAGCTTCGCAGCTCCGGGACTGACACATCGTTGCGCATGCCGCTGATCGCCTTCATGAACACCTGGGCCGTGAGATCCTCAGCGTCGGGACGGTTCCCAACGCGGCTGTAGATGTACTGGTAGATCGCCGTGACGTGTGTCTGGTAGGCCCAGGTTAGGTGGTCCTGGCCCTGCGGAAGGTGCGCGTGAGGCAGGGACACAACCTTTTCCCGGGAAGCGATCGGGGCGGCGCTGCTTGTCTCGTGCTCACGCATCCGCTTCCGCAGTTATATACCGGCGGAGGTTACGCTGCGCGAACCCGCCGGCCGTCTCCGTTCAAGCCGCCGCCGATTTGGGAATACTGGAGTACAGAAAGGGCTTAGATAACATGGGAGTTTCGCAACCGATGGACAAGGACCGGCGATACGACGTCGTGATCATCGGCGGTGGGCCTGCCGGCCTCACCGCGGCGCTCTACGCCGGCCGGGCACGGGTCAAGACCGTGCTTCTCGAGCGGGGCGCTCCGGGTGGTCAGTTGCTCAATACCGAGGCGATCGAAGACTACCCCGGTTTCGATCACATCACGGGTCCCGAGCTGGCGCAGCGCATGGCTGACCAGGCGGTCAAATTCGGGGTCGACCTGGAGACGGCCCGGGTCACCGCCATCCGGCAGCACGGCGATAAGAAAGTCGTCGAGACGGAGGACGGCGAGTATATGGCCGACTTCGTAATCCTGACGGCTGGCGGCGAGCCGAAGAAACTGGGCATCCCCGGCGAGGGTGAGTTCCAGGGCCGCGGCGTGTCCCAGTGCGCTGTCTGTGACGGCGCCTTCTTCAAGGAAGAGGTGGTCGCGGTGATCGGTGGCGGTGACGCCGCCCTGGAGGAGGGCGTCTTCTTGACGCGCTACGCGAGCAAGGTCTACATCATCCACCGGCGCGAGCAGTTTCGCGCCCAGGCCATTCTGGTGGAAGCGGCGCGCAAGAATCCGAAGGTCGAGCTGATCACCAATACCGTCGTGTCCGAAATCAAAGGTGAAGAGGGCCAGGTGAAGGAGATCACCCTGAAAGACGTGGTGTCGGGGCTGACCCGGCCGCTGGCGGTCACCGGGGTCTTCGTCTTCATCGGCTTCCAGCCGAACGTGCAGTTTTTCGATCATCGAGACCACGTGGAACACGATCCACTCGGCTTCCTCGTGACCGACTCGACGATGCAAACCAGCCTGCCCGGCATCTACGCGGCCGGCGACGTCCGCTCGCAGCTGACCCGGCAGATCACGACCGCCGTTGGCGATGCCACCACGGCGGTCATCGACGCGGTCAAGAAGCTCGAGGCCAAGAAGCACGAGCCCACCCCGGTTCCGGTCGACCTCTACGGGCCGACCCGGCCAGACCTCGTCGGCGGCTAGCCCCGCGCGCGGGCCGCGGTTCGGTCGCGCGGCCATCTCTGGATTGTTCGTGGTCGGCCTTGGCCTCCGTCTTTGGGGTATCAACTTCGGGCTGCCGGCGCTCTACCGGCCTGACGAAGACGTCACCGTGGGACGCGCGATGGGAATCCTTCATGGCATCGTCGATCCGCACTTCGCGGATTGGCCGCATCTCTACTTCTACCTCGCGGCGGCCTGGCTGGCGCCGTTTCATCTGCTTGGATTGGTGTCCGATCAGGCCTCAGCGTATCTCGGGGTTCGCGTCCTGGATGCGATCTTAGGCAGCCTTACCGTCCTGGTCGTTTTTGAGTTCGGCCGGCACGCCTACGGCCGGCTGGCGGGTTTTCTTGCGGCGGCGGCACTGACCGTGGCGTTTCTCCATGTCCGCGACAGCCACTTCGCGATGCTCGACATTCCGCTGGGGCTGGCGATCACCGTCGGGCTCTACGTTGCCTATCGGACCATGACCATGAGCGGGGTGCGGCCGCTCCTACTGAATGGTGTGAGCCTCGGGATTGCGACAAGCCTGAAGTACAACGGCGCTTTCGTCTTCGCCGGCATCGCGGCCGCGCAGGTGTTGCGGTCGCGCGCCGAACGGTCGGCCTGGCTGCCGCTGGCCGTTCGATTGGTGCTGATCGCCGCGGTTGGGGTCGGGACGCTGGCCGTCACCTCGCCCTTCCTCGTGCTCGATCCGGCCGTGACCACGCATAGCCTCGGCTACATCTTTCAGCACCTGGCCACCACGTCGGCGCCTGCCATCGGCTACGTGGAATTGGCGATCGGACTGTGGTTTGGGATCGATCCGGTGCTGGTGCTGATGGGCATGATCGGCATCGGCTACGCCGCATTTCGCCGGCAACCCGCCGATTGGATCCTCCTCACTTTCATGCTGATCTATTTCCTCGTCATCGGCGCGGGCGGTTCGGTTTTCTTCCGCTATGCCGACCCGCTGATCCCGGCCTTGCTGCTCCTTGGAGGGCGGGCGCTCGCCGACCTCGTGCGCCATGGCGTGAACCCGGCATTCCGACGCGCCGTCCTCGCGGCCGTCATCATCCTGGTCCTCACACCACCGCTCGTCCACGACGTGCGCTATGACCTGTTGATCCAGCAGACCGATACGCGGACGCTAGCCTACGACTGGCTGGCGCAGCACATCCCGCCCGGCGCCCGCACGGCCGTGCCGTATCTGGCCGGACCGGCGCACGACCAGGCGATGGTGGCGAGCGGCAAACACAGTCACGGCGCGACCGACCCATCTGTCGCGGCCTTCCTCGACAACCGGCTCGAAACCCAATACATGATTCGCGAGCTCACCCTTAACGATCTCCAGTTGACGTCGCTCGACAGTTTTCGCGCATACGGCATTCGCTACATCGTGGTTGGATACGAAACGCCCGGCACCGGATGCCGACCGGATAGCCCGCTCGAACGTGCGCTCCTGGCGGAGGGTCCTCCGGTCGCCAGCTTTTCCCCAACGGCGGGCTGTCCCGTCAGCGTCTTTGATCCGATCGATGCCTATTACGTTCCACTGGCCGGCTATGGCGGCTGGATCCGCCCGGGCCCACCCATCCGCATCTATCAGCTGCGCGATTGAGATGGCTCTCGATTCGAGCGCTTGGCGGGGCGCCAAGGTGCCGTTTATAGTGGAAAGCAGTGAACTTGATCGCGTTGATTAAGGAGCGGGCCAAATACTACAAGTGCCTCGCCTGCTCGCAGGCGCTGGCGGACTGCCAGGTCAAGCTGCTGAATGAGGCGGACGGACATTGCACGGTTGAAGTGACCTGCGCGAACTGCGGCGTCAGCTTCGTCGCGGTCCTGTTGCTCAAGAAAGCCAAGCACCCGGACGGCCTGCCGAAAGCAGCGAGCGAGGGCCCCATCAGTGGCGACGAGATGCTCGATGTCCATGAGTACATGAGGGCCTTCAGCGGCTCCATGAAGGAACTCGCGCGCGGGCGTCCCCCGCGCCCGGCGTCCAGCTAACGGGGCGTTTCGCTCAGCGAGCGTCGCGCGCGGCTCGCCATAGAATGATGCCGATGGTGTACCTCGACCATTCGGCTACCACGCCGCTCGATCCCGAGGTTCTCCAGGCAATGATGCCGTACCTGACTGAGGAGTTCGGCAACGCCTCGAGCGTCTACAGTCTGGGCCAGCGCGCCAGGCAGGCGATCGACCAGGCTCGCGACGAGGTCGCGGCCTTCTACGGCGTCGAGGCCCGGGAGGTCATCTTTACGTCCGGGGGCACTGAGGGTGACAACTTTGCCCTGCGAGGAATCGCCTACCGAAATGCGGACCGTGGCCGGCATGTGATCACCTCAACCATCGAGCACGATGCCGTGCTTCGTACTGTCGACGCACTCGAGCGGGACGGCTTCGAGGTGACCCGGCTGCGGGTTGACCGCCTCGGGCTCGTGGATCCGGACGACCTGCGCCGGGCGCTGCGGCCCGACACCATCCTGGTGAGCATCATGCACGCGAACAACGAGATCGGCACCATCGAGCCAATCGCTGACCTGGTGGCCGTGACTCGGGAGCACAGCGATGCGTACTTCCACACCGACGCGGTGCAGTCGACCGGGAAGATCGGGACGCGCGTCGATGAGCTCGGTGTCGATCTGCTGTCGATGTCGGCGCACAAGCTTCATGGTCCAAAGGGCGTCGGCTGCCTGGTGGTGCGATCCGGCGTCAGACTCGAGCCCTTCATCCTCGGCGGGGGCCACGAGCGCAACCGCCGGGCGGGCACCGAAAACGTGGCGGGCATCGCCGGGCTGGCCAAGGCCGTCAGCATCGCCCAGCGCGATATGGAGAAGAACGTCGCCCAGCTGACCTCACTTCGCGATCGCCTGCTGGAGGGCGTGCTTGACCGGATCCCTGCTGCCGAAATCACCGGGCACCCGGCCAAGCGGCTTCCCCACCACGCCAGTTTTCTCTTCCAGGCGGTCGAGGGCGAGTCGTTGCTGCTCCAGCTCGATATGGAGGGTATCGCGGCGTCGTCCGGGTCGGCCTGCACCTCGGGGTCGCTGGAGCCGAGTCACGTCATCCTCGCGCTTGGTTATCCGCGAGAACGGGCGCTGGGCAGCCTGCGGCTGTCGGTTGGGAAGGACAACACGCAGGCCGACGTCGAACTCGTTCTCGAGCGCCTGCCGGATATGGTAGCCCGGTTGCGAGCCATGGCGCCGATCTCCGCCGCCTGAGGTCGCCGGGTGCCCGAGAAGTTCTACAGCATCGAGGAGGCAAACGCGCTGCTGCCCAAGCTCAACCCCCTGTTACAGCGCATCCGCGATACGCAGGAGGCGGTGGCTAAAGACAAGACCCTGGCGGCCGTCCGAGAAAAGGCCGCCCACAACGGGGGCGGGTTGCCGGGTCGCCACCTCTCCGAGCTGACCCGGACGCTGGATCGCGATCTGCGTCAGCTCCAGGAATGGGGCATCGTGCTGCGAGATCCCAGCATCGGGTTGATCGACTTCTTTCACCAGCGTGAGGGAGAGACCGTATTTCTGTGCTGGAAGCTCGGCGAGACCAATATCGAGTGGTGGCACCCGGTTGACACCGGGATCGCCGGACGGAAGCACCTCTAGCCGGTCCGGAAGACGATCCCGGCGATGAAGAGAAGCAGGATGATCGATGAGATCGCCAGCCCGATGATGCCAAGCAGACGGCCGGTCTTCGCCCGATCCTCCCCCTTATAGCGGTTCGGCTGCTCGCGAATCTCTTTGACGGCGCCACTGCCGAAGACGATCGACAGAATCCCGGTGGGAATCGCGATCAGGGGCATCCAGAAGAAGATCAGGGTGGCGATGCCCCAGGTCATCGCGCTCGAGGCCTGGCGGTGCACTGGACGGTGGGGCGAGACGCCTTCGCGCTCGGCAAGCTGGTCGAGGGCGGCGAGGGGGCCGGCGGTCGCGACGATGCCAGGGAGGGCCTGCCGCAAGGCGGCTTCCGCACTCTGAGCGAGGGCCTGGCGCCGGACCAGGGGAAGTTCTTCCCGACGCGCGGCATAGGCGACGACCAGCCGGCGCAATCCAGGTTCGAGGGCTTGCGACTCGGCGGCCGCCATGGGCGCCGGACTGGACGTGGTTGACGGCGCCGCCCAGATCGAGGAGGGCATGGCGGGAGCCGGCGGCGCGCTTGCCGCTGTCCCGGAAAGGTCGTACAGACTGATGCGTTGCCGGTCGCGCACCACCAGCGTCCCCGCGGCGAAATCCCCCAGCCGCTTGCCGCGGCCGTTGATGAACAGCGTCAGCATCCCGATGGCGTAGAAAATCGGGAGAAAGTCGACGATCCGCACCAGGTTGCGGATGGCGGCCTGCCCAATGGTCAGCGGCTCCCCGTGATCCCCAACCACCCGCAGCCGGGCGGCGCGCTTGCCCAGGGTCTGCCCGTTCCAGGCGGCCTCGCTGATCAGAAAGTAGCCCGCCAGCAGGACGAATCCGAGGATGACTTCGACCAGGATGGCGAGCTCGCCCGAGCCGGAGATTCCGCCCAGCGAGGCGGCGAGGATGGTGATCCCGATCAGGATCACCATGATGACCAGGGTGTCGACGACTTGCGCGAGGAAGCGGCTCCCGATGCCGGCGATCTCATACTGGAACGCCACCCGCTCCGGAGTCGAAATGACAAGGTCATCGGAAGTATCGGGCGGCTGCACGGTTTCACTCTACGCGCCGATTTCGCGATAGTGCGTCGCGGTTCTGCGACAGCCAGGGCGGAGCCGCCCACGTCCGTCATCATGGATGACGTGCGCGCCGACGAATTCGTCACCCGGCGGCGACCTGAGTGGGATCGGCTGGAAAAACTCCTGACGCGAGCCGGAACCAGCCGCGTCGGGGGCTTACGAGCTACTGAGGTCCTGGCACTCGCGGCGCTCTATCGGCGGGCGACGGCAGACTTCGCCCGGGCCAAGCGAGACTGGCCGACCGAGCCGGTGGCTGGTTATCTCAACGGGCTGGTTGCCCGAGGCCACGCCGCCGTGTACCGCCAGGGCGGCAACCTGGGCGGGCGGATCGCCCGCTTCTATGGGCGCACCCTCCCGCAAACATACCGGGAGGCGGCGCCCTACCTGATCGCGGCGGCCGTTCTCCTCTTCGGCCCGGCGCTGGTGGCCTTCATCGCGATCACTATCGATCCACAGCTGGCCTACGCGCTGGTGCCGGCGGAACTGGTGCAACTCGTGCACAACCATCAACTCTGGACGCAGATCCCGGCGGACAAACGACCGCTGATGTCCGGCGTGATCATGACGAACAACATCAACGTCTCGATCCTGGCCTTCGCGTTTGGTGTGCTGCTCGGCCTGCCGACCATCTACCTTCTGATGACGAACGGCATCCAGCTCGGCGGCTTGCTCGGACTGACCAATGCCTACGGCATCGCCCCCGGCCTACTCGATTTCGTCGTCGGTCATGGCGTGCTCGAGCTGTCGGTCGTGGTGGCGGCCGGCGCCTGCGGTCTGATGATGGGTTGGGCGATCCTGCTCCCCGGCGGGTATCGCCGCCGCGACGCGCTCGTGCTGGCCGCCCGCAGGGCCGTGATCATCCTCGCCGGCATGGCCCCGCTGTTGATCGTCGCCGGCATCATCGAGGGCAACCTCAGCCCCTCCGCTGCGCCGACCGCCGTCAAGGTCCTGGTCGGGCTGAGCACGGGCGTCCTGCTCTACGCCTACTTGCTCTTCGCCGGCCGCACGCCGCGCCCAGCTTAGAGCAGGGCCCGCTCCTTCAATTCCAGATAGCGCTCGACCAGCGACGGGCTGAGCTGGCCGGCCTCGACATCGAGGCCAAGGACGCCACCCTGCCGCAACTGCTCGAAGCTGGCTCGCCGGGCGGAGAGCAACTCTTCGGCGGCCGCCCATTCGTAGGCGCGCGAGACGCGGTCGATCGGCGCGCTGCGCGCCGCCAGTACCTCCGGGTCGGCCATGGCGACCACCATCACCAGGTGCCGATGACTCAACCGGATGGCGTGGCCCACCAGCTCGCGCGAAGCCTCCGGATCCAGCACGTCAGTCAACACCACGACCAGGGAGCGGCGGCTCACGCGCAGGGCCAGGTGCGAGAAGGCCTCGGCAAAGTCGGGCTCGGTGTACTCCGGCTTGACGTCGTACAGCACCCGGTTGAGGTGCGACACCTGGGCCGGTCCGCGTTGGGGCGCGACGAAACGCCGAACCCCGTCGCTGAAGGTCAGCATGCCGACCCGGTCCCCCTGGCTCTGCGCCACCCAGGCCAGCAGCAGGGCGGCGTTCACCGCATGGTCGAGCTTGGTAAGCAGCCCCGCCGGCGCGGTCATCAAACGGCCGCAGTCGAGCGCGATGATCGCCTGCTGGCCGCGCTCGGCTTCGACCTCCATCACCACCGGACGGTCGCGCCGCGCCGTCGCCTTCCAGCTGATGCGTCGTACCTCGTCACCGGGCAGGTAATCGCGCAGGCCGGCGAACGCGGTGGTGGCTCCAGGCGGCCGGGCCCGGCGCAGTCCGGCCATGATTCGCATGCCGCGGCGCAGCATCAGCTCGTAGCGCTTGATGGCAAGTACGTCAGGGTAGACGGCGGCCGCCTCATCGGCCTTGATTCGGACCTGGCGGGTCAGCCAGCCGCCAGGCCGCCAGCAGCGAAGGTCGACCGGACCAAAGCGGTAGGCCCCGCGATGTGGCGGCTGGACCGAATACTCAACCGCCAGCAGGCCTTCACCGTCGAACCGCCCGGAGAGCACGCGCCGGTCCGGCCGGAGGTCCGTGGGCACGTGGTCCGCCAGCTCGGCAGGGAGCCCGGCGGCGTCGCCGTGTGCGACCAGCACCTGCACCGCCTGGACTTCGCCCAGCGAGAACGGCTGGGGCAAGACGCGGCTCGCCATGAAGCCCGACTTGCGCGGGAGCCGGCGTGCATCCGCCAGGATGAGGACTCCCATCGCCGCGTAATAGAGGAGCGGCACGATGATGAACACCGGGCTCAGCAGCAGGAGCAAAAACAGGATGGATCCGCCGACCAATGCCGCCAGCAGTCGCGGCTGCGGGAGGAGCGTCAAGCGCCCAGCCGGCGCATCAGCGCGGCGGCGTCACGCGGGCGATGACAGCGTCGAGCAGGCTATCGGCGGTCTGCCCGCCGACCTCGGCCTCGGGTCGCAGCAACAGCCGGTGCCGGAATGTTGGGCGGAGGAGCCCCTTCACGTCGTCAGGTGTGACGTAGTCGCGGCCCTCGAATGCCGCCGCGGCTTTGGCCGCCAGCAGCAGGAGCACCTCGGCTCGCGGGCTTGCCCCCAGCACCAGTTCGGCTGCCTGGCGCGTGGCGACGGCCAGCTCGATGATGTAGCGTCGAAGGCGCTCATCGACGGTGACCTTGCGCGCCTCGGCCTGGCATTCCGCGACCGCGGCCGCGTCGAAGATTGGCTCCACGCCGGCCCGCGCCGGGTCACGAAGCTCGATCCCCGCATCCCAGCGCCGGAGCATCTCCAGCTCTTGCTCGGGGGTCGGGTAGTTCATGAACGCCTTGAATAGGAAACGGTCCTGCTGCGCCTCCGGCAGCGGATAGGTCCCTTCGTACTCGATCGGGTTCTGGGTCGCCAGCACCATGAACGGATCGGGCAGGCGCAGCTGCTGACCTTCGAGGCTCACGCCCCGCTCCTCCATCGACTCGAGCAACGCGGCCTGGACTTTTGCCGGGGCGCGGTTGATCTCGTCCGCCAGCAGGATGTTGGTGAACACCGGCCCCTGCCGAACCCGGAACGAGCGGGACTGCAGGTCGTAAACTGACGTGCCCACGATGTCGGCGGGCATCAGGTCGGGGGTGAACTGGACCCGGCCATATTGCAGCGAGAGCAAGCGGGCGATCGTCTTCGCCAGCAGCGTCTTGCCCACCCCGGGAACCCCCTCGAGCAGGACGTGGCCCTGCGCGATGAGGGCGAGGGCGCAGAGGCGCACGGCATCGTCCTGGCCGACGATGGCCTTCGAGGCCTCCGATCGAAAACGTGCGTAAAAGTCGGCGGCTTTCATGCGGACTCCTTCATGGACAACGGATAGGCGAGGTCGTGCAACCGGCGGGCCATCTCCAGGACTTCGGCCTCGCCCACGGTGGCGAGCTC
>VBEW01000087.1 GCA_005889225.1 Chloroflexota bacterium
GGCCCAGCTCGAAGGCCAGGTCGCCGAGTGACGTCCGCGGGTCTGACTCACCACAGACCGCGACCAGACGCCGTCGTGATCTCAACGAGTACGAACTATATCGTCCGTAAGGGGATAACGCTCGCTTGCTTGAAGTTGCGGATGCTGACCTGGGCGGCGAGCTGCGACGCGACGTCGCGATAGACCGCCGCCAGGGGCGAGTCCGGCTCGCTGACCATGAGCGGGACCCCGGGGCCCCCACCTTCACGAATCTTCCGGTCCAGTGGGATCTCGCCCAGGAAAGGGATCTTCATCCGTTCGGCAAGGGTCTTCGCTCCGCCATGGCCAAAAATATCTTCACGTTCGCCACAGTGTGGGCAGGCGAAGTAGCTCATGTTCTCGATCAGCCCGAGGTTTGGCACCTTCAGCGTATGGAACATCTGGATGGCGCGGCCGACATCGGCAGTGGACACATCCTGCGGGGTCGAGACCACCACGGCGCCCGTCATCGGGATGCTCTGCGACATCGTCAGCTGCACGTCCCCGGTTCCCGGCGGAAGATCGACCACCAGGTAATCCAGCTCGCCCCAGTTGACGTCAAAGAGAAATTGCCTGACGGCGCCGGAGAGCATCGGCCCGCGCCAGATGGCCGGCTTGTCGGCCTCGATAAAGAAGGCAATTGATATCACCTTCATGCCGTAGCGCTGGATGGGAATGATCTTGTCGTTTTGCGCATACGGCTTTTCCCGCTCGGCGCCGAGCAGGATTGGCACGTTCGGCCCGTAGACGTCGGCGTCGAGGACGCCGGTCCTGGCCCCCAGCTGCGCCAGCGCGAGGGCAAGGTTCACGGCCGACGTGGATTTACCGACGCCGCCTTTCCCAGCGCCCACGGACACGATGTTCTTGACGCCCTCGATCTGCTGCATCTGCGGGATCGAGCCGGTGCGCGAGACCTGAGCATCCCACTTGATCTCCGCCTTCGGCGCCCCGGGCAGGGTCGCGAGGGCGGCGTCGATATCGTCGTGGATCCGGTTCTTGAGCGGGCAGGCGGGTGTGGTCAACACCACGCGCATCGCCACGGTCCGCGGATCGACGAGCGTGACGTCCTGGATCATATTGAGCTCGATCATGCCGCGGTGAAGCTCCGGATCTTTCACCGTGCTGAGCGCCGTGAGGACAGCATCTTCGTTTAGCTGCGTGACGGCCATCGAATAGATTTTACCTCGTGGTGCGGATGTAGCTCACGATGATGTCGTCGATCAGGCGTTCAACGGGCGCCAGGTCATCAGTAAAGACGATCCCGTTTGGACCGGCCCGCCGGACGTTTCCCAGAGCGAGGGCATCGCGGATGACTGGCTGCAGCTTCGGGTTCGTCTCTGCTTCAGCACGGGCACGGAACAGCTCCAGTGAGGCGGGGGCGTCGGTGGCGAACACCACGCTGTTGTTGAAGCGGCCGGCGGTGTCGATGATGAACGTCTTCGAAAAGACCACGCTCAGGGTGCCAGATAGGGCGTCGACCAGCCGGTAGTCGGTCCGCGTGCGGCCCACATTCACGGCCAGCACGCCGTCGGGTGCCAGGTGTTTTTTAGCTTGCTCGAAGAATTCTTTCGTGGTCAGGTAGAACGGAATGTACGGCTGGCGGTAGGCGTCGACCAGGATCAGATCGTATTGGCCGGCCTGGGTTGCCATCCAGTAGCGCCCGTCGGCCACCGTCACCCGTAGGTTCGGCTCGGTCATGGCGAAGTACTTTCGGCCGACGTCGACGATCTTGGGATCCAGCTCGACGCCGTCGATGCTGACCGGACCCTCGATCGCCGTCAGCTCGCGGGCAATGGTCCCACCGGCGAGGCCGACGACTGCCACCCGCCTGGGCGACCGGCCCGAGCCGAAATACCGAGCCAGCAGCACCTCGTCCCAGTAGGCATGGGTGTACACGGACGTCGGGTCGTAGACGGAGTGAACGGCCTGGCCCTCATTGAGCACGAGCTGCGTCTCGTTCCCGACTTTGACGACCTGGATGTAGTTGTATGCCGACTCGGTTTCGTACAGCCGGACCCCATACGCCGCCGCGCGGATCGATCCGCCGCCAAAGAACGCCAGCACCGCGATCGCGACCGGCACCAGCAGGTAGAGCCGCCGGCGGCCGCCGCCTAACAGACCCGCAGCTGAGATCGTGCCGAGCGCAAACGCGAGGATGAAGATGGTCGGTCGGGTCCCAAACGTGGGAATGAGCCAGAACACCGGGATGAACGTCCCCAGGATGCTGCCCAGCGTCGACAGGGCGTAGACCGCGCCCGCCGCATTGCCGGCCGTTTCGAGCTGCCGGATGCGAAGCCGGATCACGAAGGGCGAGACCATCCCGAGCAGGATCACCGGCGCCGCAAACAGGACGATGACCGCGATCAGCGAGCCCAGCACAAGGCCCACCGAGACCTGGGCGAAACCGGTCTGGGCCAGGGTGAGGATCGGCCGGGAGACGATCGGGATCGCGGCGGTGAGAAGGGCGGCGGCGGCGGCGATCTTGTACAGCAGGCGCGCGTCGGGGCGGCGATCGGCCAGCCGGCCGCCGGCGTAGTAGCCGATCGTGAGGTAAATCAGAATCAGCCCAATCAAGGTCCCCCAGATGAAGAGCGACTGCCCGAAGAAGGGGGCGAGCAGGCGGGCCGCGGCAAACTCGATGCCCAGGCTGGCGAGGCCGCCCGTGAAGGCCAGCGGTAGCAGCAGCTGCCGCGGCCAGACGTTGGCCGCCACCGGCGGCGTGCGAGTTTCTTCGATCTCGGAGCGCACGGTCCGCCTCAGAATACCCGCGACGCCGTGACCGGCCCGTTACGAATCGGGGATCGCCGCCAGTTCGGCTTGTAACAACGGGCCCGCTGTCCATATGCGGCTGAACGCACCCGGCGTTGTACTAAGCAGGTCTTTGATCTCATCCAAGGAGGACCTGATAAGAAATGATTCGTGTTACGGCGAAGATTAAGATCGCGGCCGGCCTGGCGGCTGGCGCCCTCACGTTGGGCGGCGCCGGCGCGTATGCCGCGGCGAACGCGCACAATACCATCACGGTGGAGAACCCGGCTCCAATCTCTCTGCCGAATGGTGGGCCGACGTTGATCTCGGTCGACAACAAGACGCTGACGCTTCCGAGCAGCTTCGCCAACCAGGGCGAGTGCATCTCGTTCTTTGCGAAGAATCGTGACTTCGCGCTTGCACCGCAAGGCACGCTGCCAAGCTCTGTGAAGCTGTCGAAGAACTTTCACGGCAAGCTGGTCAGCGGGCTGCACGACTGGTGCAAGGCCCAGGCGGCAGCGGCCACGAAGTCTGACAGCACCAAGACGGAGACCCCGGACGCGGAGACTCCGGACGCGGCCGACTCGATTTCGGGCGCATCGCACGGCCACGGCCACGCATACGGCCGCAGCAAGCACAGCGCTAGCTAAGCGCCAGAACGCAACAAGGGCTCCCGACTGGGAGCCCTTTTTTTATCTAACCGCGCTGAGCAGCGGCGCTACGTAATCGTGATGCCAGATCAGCGTGGCCAGATCGTGGCCTTCGGGCTCGAGGGCCACCGCCTGGTCATAGACGTAGGCATAGACATTGACAAAACTCCAGTCGCCGAGCTCCTGCTCGGCAAAACTGGCGCGAAGCCGCCGGTCGTTCTCGCCGGCCGCAAACAGTGCTCCAGCGGAGTCGTAGATCGCCTTGAGAATCCTGAGCTGGGCTTCCAGCTCCTCGATGATGGTGAGCGACGCCCGCTCGAACTTCAGCGTCGCGATCCGTCGGCGCAGATCGTTGATCTCGAGCACGTACTCGTCCATGAAATAAGTCTAGCCACGCGCACGCGCGTTTAGCGAATGAGTGAGTGAAGGGCGATCATGGGGGCGATCAGGATGGCGATGATGTTGACCACCTTGATCATGGGGTTGATGGCCGGCCCGGCCGTGTCCTTGTTCGGGTCCCCCACCGTGTCGCCGGTGACGGCCGCGGCGTGTGTCTCGGTGCCCTTCCCGCCATAGTGGCCGTCCTCAATGTACTTCTTCGCGTTGTCCCACGCGCCGCCGCCCGAGGTCATCTGAATCGCCAGAAAGATGCCGGTCACGATGCTGCCGATCAGCATGCCGCCCAGCGCTCTCGGCCCGAGAACGAAGCCGACCAGCAGCGGCGCGGCCACCGGGATCAGACCGGGGATGATCATCTCGCGCTGCGCCGAACGAGTCACCAGGTCCACGGCCCGCCCGTACTCGGGTTGGGCCGTACCCTCCATCAGGCCCGCGATCTCGCGGAACTGGCGTCGAACCTCCATGACGACCTGGCCGGCGGCGCGACCCACCGCGAGCATGCTGAGCGAGCCGAACAGGAAGGGCAGGATGCCGCCGAAGAAGAGGCCAACGATGACGAGTGGGTCGGTCAAATTGAAGGCCAGGGGCGCGGATAGACCCTTGCTCACTTCCTGGGTATACGACGAGAAGAGCACCAGCGCGGCCAGGCCGGCCGAGCCGATGGCGTAGCCCTTGGTGACGGCCTTGGTCGTATTGCCCACGGCATCCAGGGGATCGGTGATGTTACGGACGGACTCGGGCAGGTTGGCCATCTCGGCGATGCCGCCCGCATTGTCGGTGATGGGACCGTAGGCGTCGATGGCGACGATGATGCCGGTCATCGAGAGCATCGACATGGCGGCAATGGCCACGCCGTACAGACCGAAGTCGCCAGCCGACGGCTGCTGGTTAAGAAAATACGAGACCAGAATGCCCGCGCCGATGACCAGCACCGGCAACGCGGTGCTGATCATGCCAATCGCCTGACCGGCGATGATGTTCGTCGCGGCGCCGGTGGTCGAAGCGCGCGCGATCAAGCGGACCGGCGGATAGTCGGCGCTGGTGAAGAACTCGGTGATCGCCACGAGCGCGATGGTGACGACGACGCCCGTCACCGCCGCCCAGAAGAGATTGATATTCAGGCCGATCAGGAGCGTGGCCGCGAGGAAGCCGGCCAGCGCCAGCACCGCGCTGACCACAAGGCCGCGGTAAAGGGCGCCCATGATCCAGGTGCTGTTGCCGAGCCGGACGAAGAACGTGCCGATGATGGTCGCGATGATGGAGATCGCGCCCAGAATCAGCGGGTAGATCACGAAGCGCACCTCGCCGGGGAAGAGCAGGCTGCCGAGCAGCATGGCGGCGATCGCGGTGACCGCGTAAGTCTCGAACAGGTCCGCGGCCATGCCGGCGCAGTCACCCACGTTGTCGCCGACGTTGTCGGCGATGACCGCCGGATTACGCGGGTCATCCTCGGGAATACCGGCTTCGACCTTGCCCACCAGGTCGGCGCCCACGTCGGCGGCCTTGGTATAGATGCCTCCACCGAGTCGCGCGAAGACGCTGATCAAGCTGGCGCCGAACGCTAACCCGACGAGAGACTCCGGTTTCCGAAAGACCCAGTACGAAATCGTGACGCCGAGCAGGCCCAGCCCGACGACAAACAGGCCGGTGACCGCGCCGCCGCGAAAGGCGAGCCGGAGCGCTCGGTCGAGCCCACCGGTGGCGGCCTGGGCCGTCCGGACGTTGGCGCGAACCGAGACGTTCATGCCGACGTAGCCGGCCAGGGCTGAGCAGCCCGCGCCCACGACGTACAGAACGCCGGTCTCCCAGTTGACTGCGAACGTGATGACCAGGGCCAGGATGACACCGATCGCGGCGATGGTCGTGTACTGACGATTGAGGTACGCCGCCGCTCCTTCCTGAATTGCGCGAGCGATCCGGGCCATCGTCTCGTTGCCCGGGTTGGCGGCCAGCACCCAGCGGGTGAGCAGCCCGCCGTAGGCCAATGCGATCAACGCCGCGACGCTGACCAGTGCCAGGACAGCCGTCGCCGAAGACTCATCGATGCTGAGCGCGGCCGCGGCGAACAGGGTTGGCTTGTCTCCCTTCCTTTAGTGTGGCGCGTGCGCGCCCGCCGTATTGTACTGGTCGAGTTTCGGAACCGGTCAGGTCCTTCGATGGCCGAACAGCGCCAGTACCTGGTCGCGGATCCACTGTGGCGGTGGTACGCCCCCCGGTCGAAGCGCGTCGGTCCCGGCGATTTCGACATCGTCAGCCGGCATGGCGACCGGCGCCACCTCCCGCTTGGGCGGAGCCACGAAGCCAACTCCCAGCGTCTCCGCCAGATCGCGGATGCGCGCGAAGAACCCCGAAGTATGAAGCGAGCGGTCGAGCTGAAGACCGGTGAAGTCGTAGTGGTGTACCCATTCGTGGAGCAGCGTCTCGAGAAACACCTTGGGTGCAAGCACCTGCTGGCGGATGGCCGTCAGGTTGTAGATCCGGATGGTGCCGCGCTGCGGCGCCGACTCCCACGCGATCCGGTAGTAGCCGTAGGTTTTCAACTCGAGCCGGCCGCCGCGGGTGCGGTGTCGCTGGGGCCGATCCGCCACCGTCAATTTGCAAGGCGGAAGTCCGGCGGCCTCATCCAGCACGTCGAGCAATCGCTGGCCCTTCAGCTGGCGCCCGGCTGCCGTGGGCTCATCGAGGATGGCAAGCGCGATGCCCTTGCCAAGAGGAAACTCGCGCCACGTAACGGTCTCGACGCCCTTGCTGCGTTCATAAGCGGATCTGGGCATGCCCCTGTCATTATGGGGCGCGTGCCGCAGTCAAGCATCATCGTCGTCGGAAACGAGATCCTCGCAGGCTTTACGGTTGACACCAACTCCAACTGGCTTGCCGGCCGCCTGTTTCGCGTCGGATACCCGGTGCGGCTGATGACCACCGTGGGAGATGTCGATGCTGACATCGTCGCTGCGATCCGCGACCACGCGGCCCGGCGAGAGCTCTCGCGCATCTTCGTCTGCGGAGGGCTTGGCCCAACGCCCGATGACCGCACCTATGTCGCGCTGGCACGCGCCCTGAATCAAGAGCTGGTGTACCGGCGGGACGTGGGTGCCGAGATGCAGAACCTGATGTTTGTCCGCAACATGGCCGCCCGTCGGGGTACCGCCGAGCTGAACGCGGGGAACCGAAAGATGGCGACGCTGCCTGCGGGGGCGAACCTGATCCGAAACGGTGCGGGCATGGCGCCCGGGCTCGCGTTCGAGCTGGATCAGGGCCGCTTTCTCTTGGCGCTACCGGGCGTGCCCCATGAGCTTCGGTCGATCTACGAGGACATCGAGATCCGGTATCTCTCCGGCGGCCAGGCCGATATCGTGCGGGAGCTTCATTACCGTCTCGCCCCGGAGAGCATGTTTCACGACGTGATGAAAGCTCTTGGGGAGGAATATCCGGACGTGTCGCTGGGGTCTTATCCGCAGACCGAGACCCGCGAGCTGATCCTGCGGGCGAGTGGTCTGAGTGTCGAGCGGGTCGAGGCGGTCATCGCGGCCATCCGTGACCGGGTCAAGCAGTACCAACCGGTCGCATAAACGAAAGACGGCGGCCCGCTCGGGCCGCCGCCTTCTGTGGAAGGGAAACCGCTAGTGGCCGCTTCGCGCTACCGCGCTCACCGCACCACCGTGGTTGACCGCCTGGTTGCCATTGGGCTGGGCCGCCGTCGCGTCGCTCCGGGCCACCTTGCTCACGGCATCGCCGTGGTTGTCCTTGTCCTCACTCGAGGCCGTCGCGTCGTCCGCCGTCTCGTCGGCCGCTCTCGCAGCAGCGTCAGCCACGGCATCCGCCTTCGCCGCCTCGGACTTCGTGCTGGCCAGCGTGCTGACCGCGTCACCCTTTGCTTCGCCAGTGAGCGTTGTGCTCCTAGCAAGGTCGCTGACGGCTTTGCCGTGTGAGTTGGCCGCCGCGGCGGTCAGGGCGCCGACCGCCAGCAGTCCGGCCGCGGCCGCCGCAATCAAGATCGATCGAAACATGAAGCAATCCTCCTGGGTTCGAGATTCCTGCTAGTTAGAACGCAAGGATCCCGGTCCGCGTACTGTCGAGGCCGAGCTTTTTAGGCAAGGAACCCACCTGGCAAAGCCCTGTATTGCCCTTCTTTACTTTCCTTTGAAGTCCGGTTGCTGCTTGCTGACAAAGGACATGATGCCCACCATGGCGTCCTCCGTCATCGCCGCCCGGCCAAAGTTCTCGGCTTCGACTTCATAACCCTTGCCGGGAGGCCGCTCGAGGCCGGTTAGAAGCGCTTCCTTAGCCAGCCGCAACGCGATCGGCGCCGCGTGGGCAAGCCGCCGAGCCCGCTCGAGAACGGCTGCCTGAAATCCCTCGGCGGGCAGGGCGGCATTGATGAGCCCGATTCCGGCCGCCTCGGGCGCCTTGAGCCGGGTGGATTCGAAGATCATCTCGGTCGCACGGGCCCGTCCGACCAGGCGAGGCAGCCGCTGGGTACCCCCGGCACCTGGGATCAACCCAAGGCTGGTCTCGGTCTGGCCGATCGTGGAGCGCCCGTCGTCGATCATCAGCCGGTAGTCGCAGGCAAGCGCCAGCTCGCATCCGCCGCCCAGAGCGTGGCCATTGATGGCCGCGATCAGCGGCTTCGAGAAATGTTCGACCTCCGTGAAGGCGGCCTGGCTGCGGCGCGACATCTGCGCCACCCGCTCCAGCGTTGCCGGGTTCTCGCGGTCGAAGCCGCCCTCTCCGCCCATGGCTTTGATGTCAGCTCCGGCCATGAAGTAGCGGTCGATGGCGCTGGTCAGAACCACGACGCGCGTGGCGTTGTCATCCTTCAAGCGCTTCAGCGTCTCGAGCAGCTCTTCCTGAAGCTCCGGTACCAGCGCATTGACGGGCGGCCGGTTCATCCGAACAGTGGTTACGAAATCGCTGGTCGCGACCTCGAGCAGGCCGGCCATCAGAAAGTGAAGAGGTCCATGCCGCCGGTCACCGGCAGGGCAACGCCGGTGATATAGCCGGCGGCCGGCGAACACAGGAAGGTGATCGCGTTGGCAATGTCGTCGGGCTCGCCGGGCCGGCGCATGGCGATCCGCTTGACCATCCGCTCGTTCATGTCCGGACGTCCCATCTTGAAGGCCTCAGTGGCGATCACGCCGGGCACGATCGCGTTGCAGGTGATGTTGTAGCGGGCGCCTTCCAGCGCCAGCGTCCGGGCCAGGCCGACGAGGCCGGCCTTGGTGGTCGCGTAGCTCGCCTGGCCAAAGCCACCGAGCGAACCGGCAATCGATGACATCATGATGATCCGCCCCCAATCGCGGGCTTTCATGTGCGGCCAGACCGCCTTCGAGCAGTTATACGCGCCGGTCAGGTTGACCTTCAGGTCGCGATCCCACAGGTTATCCACCTGGTTCTCGACGGACGCCATGTGGTCGAGCGTCCCGGCATTGTTGATGAGAATGTCCAGGCTGCCGAATTCTTTGACGACCTGGTCGACCACGGTCTTGACCTGATCTCGATTCGTCACATCCATCTTGAGCGCCACCGAGCGGCGGCCCATTTCGCGGATATCGCTCGACGTCTTTTCGGAGTAGACGCTTTTTTGCGACGCCATCAGCTGCGACAGTGGGCTTTCCGAGGCCTCAGCCGCCTTCTCCAGCTCGGGATCGCTCTCGATCAGGATGTCGGTAACCACCACGTCGGCGCCGGCGCGCGCCAGCGCCAGGCAATCGGCGCGGCCCAGGCCGCGGGATCCGCCCGTCACCAGGGCAACCTTCCCCTTCAGATCGATCATGGCTCAGCTTGCCTTCCGAATCTGCGGCTTGGGCTGCTCCCGGGTGAGCGGACGCCGATCGCCGGAGATCGCCCGCGAAATGACGAGCCGCTGGATCTCGGAGGTGCCTTCCCAGATCTGGTAGATCTTGGCGTCGCGCATCCATTTCTCGACCGGGTACTCGCGGATGTAGCCGTAACCGCCCAGCACCTGCACCGCGTCGAGCGTGACCTGCATCGCCATGTCGGCAGCAAAGGCTTTGGCCATGCTGCCCTCGGCCCGGGTAAAGAGCATGTCATTCTGTGCCATCCAACCGGCGCGCCAGGTGAGCAGCCGAGCGGCATCGATGTTGATCGCCATTTCGGCCAGCTTGAAGCCGATGCCCTCGTGCTTGATGATCGGTTTGCCGAAGGCGACTCGCTGCTGGGCGTAATCGAGCGCGAATTCGTACGCGGCGCGCGCGATGCCGATCGAGCCGGCGGCGACCGCGGGCCTTGAATGCTCGAGCATCAGCAGGGCGCCCAACGCGCCCGGTCCGGCGTCGGGATCACCGGGCTCACCACCGAGCCGATTCTCGGTGGGAACGAAACAATCCTGCAGGATCACCTGCGCCGTGTGCGAGGCCCGCACCCCAAGCTTCTTTTCCTTGCGGCCCATGGTGAGGCCCGGGTTGCCCTTCTCGACCACGAACGCCGCGATCCCCGCCGCGCCGGCGCTGGGGTCGGTGTTGGCAAAGATCACGTGCAGGTCGGCGATTCCCCCATTCGTGATGAACTGCTTGGCGCCGTTGATCAAGTAGCCGCCGTCGACTTTCTTAGCGGTGGTCGCGATCGCCATCGCGTCCGAGCCGGTCCCCGGCTCTGTCAGTCCCATCGCACCGACGACCGGCGTCTTGGCATTGCAGAAGTCGCCAATCCAGCGCCGCTTCTGCGCCTCGTTGCCCATCGCCAGCACCGCCATCGCCGCCAGCCCGGTCCCGGTGATGGCGACCGCGATCCCGGCGCACCCCCAGTGCAGCTCCTCCGCGATCAGCATGTTGGAGATGATGTCGAGGCCGCCGCCGCCGTAGGCCTCGGGCATCACCGATACCGGGGTCAGGCCCACCTCGTGGGCTTTCTTGAGGACCGGCCAGGGAAATTCTTCGGTCTCGTCGTAGTGGGCGGCCACCGGGCGGATCTCTTTCTCGGCGAACTCGTGGGCCAGCCCCTTGATGTCCTCTTGCTCAGGGGTCAGGGTGAAGTCAAGTGGCATGGATAGCGCTCCTTTGTGTCGAGAATTCGGCCTCGGCGACGCCTTTGTTCAGTACTTTCTCGCCGCGCTGGTTGGTCACGACCAGGTTGATGACGACGCGTCGCGTTTGCTCGTCTTTGGAAGCCACGCTCCCGGAACAGGTGACCTCATCACCGGGCAGTACCATGCCGGCGAATCGTCCCTGCAGTCGTTTCAGCAGCGAACGGTCGCCCAACCAGTCCGTCACCATCTGGTTGGCGAACGCCATGGTCAGCATGCCGTGCGCGATCACCCCGGGCAGGCCGGCTGAGCGGGCGAAGGTCTCGTCCAGGTGGATCGGATTGCGATCACCGGAGGCCTCCGCATACTGCCGGATCTGTTCGACGGTGACGTGCTTGGTCAACGGTGGCAGGGCTTGACCGGTGTTGATGCTCTCGAAATCCTGGGCGGTCATGGTTTTCACGCCTTCCGAATGATGAACAGGGCCGTCGCATCCGAGACCGGACGGTCCTTCTCATCCCTCGCGCTCAGCTCAAAGGTGACCAGTTCCATGTCGCCGCGGGTGTTGATGGCGGTCAGGCGCCCCGTCGTCCGGAGGCGATCACCAGCCCGGACCGGCCGCTCGAAGGTGAACCGCTGCTCCCCGTGGACCAGGTGGGCGACGTCAAGCGCCACTTCCTGGTCGGTCCAGAGCTGCCAGTAGGCGTCGAAGCCGTAGACCATCGCGTAGGTGGGCGGCGCGAGCAGGTCGCCATCCCCGGCGAGATCGCCGACCGCAGCCATGTAGTCGCGGATCGATTGCTCCGTCACCAGAAACGGCTTTGTCTCGTAGCTGCGCCCCACCCAGCGTGCATCGGTCACTACTGCAGCAATCTCTGGAGCTTCATCGCCAGCCCCATGTCGCCCTTGACCTTGAGTCTCTGCTGCGTGAAGGCTTGCACCGGGTTGAGCTTGCCGGTGGCGATGTTCATCCAGTCGTCGGTCGACGCGATCAGCGTGGTGTTCGGGCTCTGGGCGGCGCCCGGGGACACGGTCGCCGCGCCATCCGCGATCTTGAGCGTCCAGGACTCCCCGGTCAGGTCGAACTGATAGGTGGCGTTGAGCCCGGCGGCCTTCTCGGGCTTGGACTTGATCCGGTTCTCGATTTCCGAAAAAACTTCCTTGGCTTCAGGCATTGGTGTCTCCTTCTGGTGGTGATGAGATTGGGATCGATGCCGCGCCATGAAGAAACAGGCTGGCGCACGCCTGCGCGAGGGTGGTGGCGGTCATTGGCGGGCCGCCCTGGCTCTGGTAGTGCTTCCAGTAAGCGACCTGGGAGGCCATGCCGATCAGAGCCGCGGCGGAGACGGCCGGGGCCCGAACGCCGAGCTCACCAAGAGTCGGCGCAAACCCGCCGGCGAGGGTCTCGTAGAGCTGCACCTGGCGCGCCTCGAAGGTCTCATCGATGCCAAGGCCCTCGAAGGTTAGCCGCCGCATCCAGTTTCGGTATTCATCGTAGAACTCGAAATAGGCGGTGAGCCCAGCCGTGAGTCGCCTGGCCGGGTCGGACTCATCCCGAGTCGCCCAGTAGATGCGGCGCCGCAGCAGCGTCGCCATCTCCTCCTGGAGCGCGGCGAAGACCGCCTTCTTGTCGACGAAATACAGGTAGAACGCACCCTGGGAGAGGCCAGCCAGCTGCACGATCGAGCTAACGGTGGCGGCGTGGTAGCCGTCACGCTCGAACACCCGGCGGGCCGCCTCGAGCAACTCGCCGCGCCGCACCCACCGGCGCTCGGTGAGGGGCGATTCCGTTATCGGGCGGCTGGTGACTGACACGTCAGTCACTAGCGTAGCAGACATCCGGATCGCCGGTCTACTCGATGATCACGACGAACCGCTCGACCATCCCATCCGCGCTGCTGTCCGAGGTCAGGATGAAGGCCCGCAGCGGGGTCAGGTTCTTGTCCGCCTTGAGATGCAGGCCCTGCACGACGCTCCCGGCGGGCGCCGACTGGATGGCCTTGACGATCTTCGCGAGATCGACGTAGAACACGGACGCCGGACTGGCCAGCGACGCCCCTGCAGCGGTGGCGTAGGTCGTGTCCCGGGTGATGGCCGTGCGGTCCTTGTGGGCGTCGATGATCGCCTTGAGCTCCGCGGGATTCGATGCCAGGACTCCCATCCCATCGAGAACGGCGAAGGAGGGCAGGACCTTATCCTGCGGACCAATGCCGGAAATCGGCATCGATGTGATCGTGACGCCCCGGTAGGTCGTCGTCGCGGGCCGCCCGGCCTGGCCTTGCCCCGCCATCCCGAGGATGCCGGTGAAAAAGCTCCGCATGCGGTTGGCGTCGTCGGTGCCCAAGATGACGGCGCCGGCCGGGAAGAACGAACGATCCAGCTCGGCTTCGACCGCGAAATCGCCGGTGAGGTGCGGCAGGATGCCCTGCGGCCCGGTCAATCCCACGCTATCGGTGGCCTGCTGGACCGACCGATCGCTACCCGCCTGCTCCAACGCCGACTGGATGGTGCGGTTGAGGCTGGCAAAGGCGAAGAAGGCATCGCTGGAACTGGGAATCCATCCGATGACGCCGGCCGCGTGACCTGCATGCGTCAATGCACCGCGAGTGGACGCGCTGAGCTTGCCGGAGTCGAGCCGAACGGCCACGTCGGCGACGATCCCGTCCTGCCGGGCAGAGAGCGCCAGCGCAGCGCCCTGGAAGGCTTCCGCGTCGCCAAGGCCCTTGATCCCGGCCAGACTGGCCGCCAGCGGGGTGGTCAGCTGGGTCTTGAGGTGGGAGAGGACGGACTGGCCGTTGACATAAACGAGAGCCAGCCGGTCCGACGGCACCTTGGTGAGCGTCGCCTTGTAGTCAGCCGAATCAACCAGGCGCGCCGATCGGCCCTGGTCGGCGTCGATGATCTCGCGGATCAAGGCATCCGAGCTCGCGATGACGACGACATGGT
Source organism: Chloroflexota bacterium (assembly GCA_005889225.1). Classification (GTDB taxonomy): domain Bacteria; phylum Chloroflexota; class Dormibacteria; order CF-121; family CF-121; genus CF-13. The sequence continues at coordinate 13,744 of VBEW01000087.1, forward strand.
CGACGATCGCGTACGCCCCGGCCTTGAGGCCAGCGGAGCTCGGCTTCGTCGATGTCGACGGCGAGCCGACCGAGATCGTGACGCCACCGTAGGCGGTGTCGTGCCAAATGTAATTCTTGCCCTGCGACCCGGTGCGGAGCTTGGCCAGCGCCGCTGCTGCCTTTGCGTCGTCCCTGGAGACGGCCAAGAACGCCAGCGGCGGATCGGCATTGCCCTGCGGAATCCGGACCGCCAGAGCGACCTGGGCACCAAGCCAGGGCTGAATGTCGCCGGTGAAGGTGATGCCGCTGTCTTTCAACGCCTTGTCGAGCTGCTCGGCCAGCTTCTGGTCCGTGCTGGCGTCGGGGAAACGGTGCACCGCGCGCAGCAGGTTCAGCTTCTGAGACGCCGAGGGGTCGAGGTTCGCCACCGCGTAGACGTCGACCGTGGCGGGAACCAGCTTCTCGACGGACGTCCTCGGTGTGAGGACGATCACCAAGGCGGCGGCCGCCGCCGCGCCAACCACGGCAAGCCCGGCGGCCGGAATCAGCAGGCGCCGATACCGGGCAAACCATGACCGCGTGGCAGGGGCGGGTGGCAGGCTGTCGCTGATCGGGCCGGGCGCGCCACCTTCCGGATTGATGGGGGGTTCGGGGAGTTGCCCCGGTGTTGGATCGATCTCGTGGTTCATCGCCGGGATGCCTCACAGCATCAACTCCGGCAATCAGGTCAACTTGTCAGCTGCGCGTGCTCGTTGCCAGGGCGTTGCCGAAATGCAACCGGGCCAGAGCCAGCATCTCGTCGGGCGAGAACCCCGTGGTCCGACCGGCCGCATATTGCCGATCGACCTCGCGGTGGATGGCCAGCACACGCGGGTCGTCCTTGCGCACCTGGCTGGCGCCCTTCAGGCCCAGGGTCGTGTTGACCCAGTAGGCAACCCCGGCCAGCCCGGAGCGGTCGTTGACCGTGATCCCGAGCGGCCGGCCGAGGATCGCCGCGGTGTCGAAAATGTTGTAGATCTCTTCGTTCTTGAGCAGACCGTCGGCGTGGATCCCGGCGCTCGTGACATTGAAGCCGGCACCGGCGAACGGGTAGTTGGCGGGAAGCGGCGTCCCGAGGTGTTCACGGAAATAGGCCGCCGCCCTCGTGATCGCGGTGGTGTCGACCCCGGCCATATCACCGGTCAATCCGAGGTAGTCGATGACGAGCGCTTCGAGCGGGGGATTCCCGGTCCGCTCACCGAAGCCGAAAAGCGAGCCGTTCGCCGCGGCGCAGCCGTAGAGCCAGGCGGCCATGGTATTGACCTCGCCGCGGTGGAAGTCGTTGTGACCATGCCATTCCAGGTTCGCGGGGTCAACCCCGAGCGTGCGCGCGAAGAATTGCACCAACCGCGGTACGCCGCGTGGCAGCGACGCCTCCGGCCACGGCAGGCCGAACCCCATCGTGTCGCAGAGCCGGAATTTCACCGGCATCCCGGCCTGACGTCCCAATTCCTGCAGCGTTAAGACCAGTGGCGCCACAAACCCGTCCAGGTCGGCACGGGTCAGGTCCTCGAGATGGCAGCGTGGCCGGAGGCCGGCGTCGATCACCGCTCGGACGACCCTGGCGTAGTCATCGGCCGCCTCGCGACGGGTGCGATGCATTTTCAAGTAGATGTGGTAGTCGGAGGCCGACACCAGGATCCCCGTCTCCTTCACGCCTGTGGAGATCACTCCCTTCAAGTCGTCGAGCGAGGCCCGCATCCAGGTGGTGACCTCAGGGCCTGGGCGCTGCTGGCATGCAGTGATCGCCTCCCGGTCGAGGGGTGTGTAGGCGAAGAGCTCGGTCTGCCGGATCACCGGCCCGCCCAGTTTGGCGAGCAGGTCGTAGAGGTGGACGATCTGGTCGACCGTGTACGGCGCTCGCGCCTGCTGGCCGTCCCTGAAGGTCGTGTCGGTGATCCAGATCTCAGCCGGCCTCGCCTGGGCGACGCCGGTTGGCTCGAAACGGATCGGCGGGATCCGCGTGTACGGAAAGTCGTCGCGGAGCAGGTTCGGCTCGGCAGGGTCCTCCATGGATCCCATTTTATGCATATATTGATTTGCATTGCAATATATTGACTGGGATGCCTCGGTCGCGTAGGCTTGATGGAAGCATGATCGAGATCCAGGGCGAGTCCTACCTGAGCGCCGCGGAGGCCTGTGAGGCGCTGGGCGTCAAGCCGGCGACCCTCTACGCCTACGTCAGCCGCGGGGTGCTGAAGAGCTACCGGCAGGGCATCAAGCGGGAGCGCCTATACCGACGGGCCGACCTGCTGCGAGCGCTGCACCTGCGTCCCAGCCGCGGCGCCCACCCTCTCCCCCACGCCGCCGATTGGATGGGCGACCCGTAAGCCTGCGCCGGGCAGGACCTAGCGGAAGGTCGAGTACTCGATCTCTTTCTTCCGGTCGAACGCTTCTTCTCGGGTCGTAAAGACCTGGAAGTGGCCGCGCCCGTGCAGCACGTAGATGCCGTCGACGTCGTCGCGCGTGACCTTCAGCTCGGGCAGGTCGATGTTGTAGACCTGGCCCGAATCAGTCGCCCGAAGACGGGGGGCTGCCATGGGCGGATTGTATCGCCGCCACCCGTGGGTTAGGCGACCGTGACTTCGTCCATCAGGTAGACGTCCTGGACCGCGTTCAGCAGCTGAATGCCCTCGCTCATCGGGCGCATGAAGGCCTTACGCCCGGTGATCAATCCCGTGCCGCCCGCCCGCTTGTTGATCACTGCCGTCTTGACCGCTTCTTTCAGATCGCTGTCGCCGGAGGATGCTCCGCCGGAATTGATAAGCCCGCTGCGACCCATGTAGCAGTTCGCCACCTGGTAGCGGGTCAAATCGATCGGGTGGTCGGTGGTCAGCCTGTCATAGACCTTGGATGACGTCTTGCCGAACTTCAAGACCTCGTAGCCCCGGTTCGTCTCCGGCAGCTTTTGCTTGATGATGTCCGCCTCGATCGTGACGCCCATATGGTTCGCCTGCCCGGTGAGATCCGCGGCGACCTCGTAGTTGACGCCGTCTTTCGTAAAGGCCGGATTCCGGACGTAGCACCAGAGCACGGTGGCCATGCCCAGCTCATGCGCTTCGTGGAACGCCGCCGAGATCTCCTGGATCTGCCGGTCGGATTCCGGTGAGCCAAAGTAAATCGTCGCGCCCAGCGCCACGGCGCCGAGCTCCCAGGCCTCGCGAACCGTCCCGAACCGAATCTGGTCGTACTTGTTCGGATAGGTCAGCAGCTCGTTGTGGTTGATCTTGCAGATGAAGGGAATCTTGTGCGCGTACTTGCGGGCGACCGACCCGAGGACGCCAAATGTCGACGCCACCGCATTGCACCCTCCCTCGATCGCCAGCTCGACGATCTTCTCCCCATCGAAGTAGGCCGGGTTGGCCGAAAACGACGCGCCCGCGGAGTGCTCGATCCCCTGGTCGACCGGAAGGATCGACAGGTAGCCCGTGCCGGCCAGCCGGCCGTGATCGAAGAGCGACTCCAGGCTCCGGAGCACCCGGGTTGGCCGATCGCTGGTGGCGAAGATGCGGGTGACAAAGTCGGGACCAGGCAGGTGCAGCTGCGACTTCGGGATCGTCTCGCACTTGTGCTCCAGCAAGCTTTTGGCATCGGTGCCAAGGATCGATTCCAGCTTGCTCAGCGAAGTCGCTGTAGCTGTGGCCATCTCATTCTCCTTTGTGGGTCTGGCTTTCAGTTTAGGCGCTCCGGCGCCCCTAAACTGGAATTCATGGTGGCGCGGTGAACGGCCGCGCCGCCCGCCTCATCGTGATCGGCGTGGTCACCGGCCTGGCCGGCGGGCTGCTGGGGGTGGGCGGCGGTTTCGTGATGGTGCCGGCGATGGT
>VBEW01000161.1 GCA_005889225.1 Chloroflexota bacterium
TCGATGCCGGTGGTGACGAAGCCAAACCAGCGACCCGGCCGGAAGCCTCGTACCAGGACCACCGAAACCACCAGGTTGACCAGGCCCCACGAGAACAGGATGGTGTCGACCAGGAAGACGGAGGCCGGCGAATTCTGGTTGCCAAAGTGGTTGAGAATGACGCCCGCGGCCAGCACCACCCAGCGGCCCACCACCGTGATGCGCTCGGCGCTGGCCAGAACGGCCGCCTGACTGTCGCGGACCACTGCCGAATAATCGCCGGTACTGGTATCAGGATCCGCCACGACCGTATAACGCCGTTTTCCTCATTGGGCTTGTCCGGACGGTCAGCCAGCCTCAGACGTGCGCGATAATCCTATGGATCGCTCACCATGAGGCTGGTTTGACCGTCAGGGGGATCGGCTTCGACGCGCGCCTGATCGGGGCGCTGGGCATTGGTCGATATATTAGCGGGCTTCTTCCGAAGCTGGCCCTCATCCTGGGTGAGCGCCTCACCGTGATTGCCACCCGGCAGGATACGGCTATCGTTCGTGCCCTGATCGGCGGATCACCGCACCTGATGACCGTTAACGCCCAGCCCTACCGCCTGGCGGAGCAGTCGCTGCTGCCGCTCAGCCTGCTCCGGGCCGAGCTCGGGTTGATCCATTTCCCGCACTACAACCTGCCCCTGGTCAAGCCCGGCCACTTCGTCGTCACGGTTCACGACCTCTTCCCCTTCCAATTTCCGCAGATCCATTCGGGCCCGCTGCCGCGCACGGTGAATCAGATGCTGATGCGCAATGCGGTGCGCCGCGCCGACCGCATCATCACCCCCTCGAAAGCGACGGCGTTGGCGGTCAAACAGAGCTTCCCGGGCTCGGCCGATCGGGTGCTCGCGATTCCGGAGGCTGCCGACGACCGGTTCAATGCCGTACGCAATCCGCAGGGCGAGGCAGCCTGGCAGGCGCGACTCAACGTTCGTCCCCCCTATGTCTTTTATCTGGGGCAGTGGAAGGCGTACAAGAACCTACCCCTGCTGCTGGAGGCATTCCAGGTGGTGAGGCAAAGCCATCGCACCGCCCAGCTCGTGCTCGCCGGAGATGACCCGCGCCATCCGGAGGTGCGCCAGCTGGCCGCCCAGCTGCCCGAGGGGGCCGTCGTCCTTCCTGGCCGGCTGCCGGAGAGTGCGGTCCCCGACCTCTATCGAGGCGCGGCCGTCGTCGTACTGCCTTCCCGCGCCGAAGGCTTCGGCCTGCCGGTGATCGAGGCGATGGCCTGCGGCGTCCCGGTGGTATGCAGCGACCTGCCGGTGCTCCGCGAGATTGCCGACGGCGTCGCCGTCTTCTGCGATCCGGCTGACCCGGCGGCGTTCGCTCGAGCGATGATCGAGATCCTGGATGGGGACAACGGTGACCGCCGCCGGCTGGGGATCGAGCGGGCCGAAGCGTTCACCTGGGAGCGGGCGGCCCAGCAGACGGTGGAGGCCTACGAGACGGTGCTCGGCGTTTCTCTAGTAGGCCCGGCGCTGGAAGAACACCCGGGTCGCCGTCAGGATCAGGATCTTCAGGTCGAACGCTAGCGACCAGTTCTCCACGTAATAGATGTCATACATCGCGCGGTCGGCGAATGCTTCGCCACCCCGGAGATCGTTGACCTGGGCCCACCCGGTGAGCCCGGGCCGCACCTGGTGGCGCTCCAGGTAGCGGGGAATCTCCTCGGTAAAGCGCTCCACCAGGAAGATCGGCATCGGCCGGGGCCCGACCAGGCTCATATCGCCTTTGAGGATATTGAAGAGTTGGGGCAGCTCGTCCAGGCTGAGCCGGCGCAGCACTCGACCGACCCGAGTGCACCGGTCATCGTCCGGCCGGGCGACAACCGGGCCGGTCTGGGCTTCGGCGTCGGGAATCATGGACCGGAACTTGTAGACGGTGAAGCGGTTGTCGTGCAGCCCCACCCGTGGCTGGCGGAAGAACACCGGCCCGCCCGGGGAGGTCAGCTTGATCAGGATCGCGATGACCAACATCACCGGGGAGGCGATGATCAGGACGGCGGCGCTCACGATGGTGTCGATCGAGCGTTTCAGCACGGCGGCGGGTCCCCGCAGGCGGCTTCGGCGGATGCCGATCAGCGGAAGGCCGTCGATCGCATCCACCGCGGCTCGCGTGCTCATAACTTCCAGGAGGTCGGGTACGAGCTTGAACTCAGCCTGCAGGTCGTCGCAGGTCTTGACCAGGTGCAGGATCTCGTCGTTGGTCGCGCCTGGAACCGCAACGAACACCTGGTCGACCGCCATCTGTGGAATCAGCTGCCGAAGATCACCGATTCGGCCGACGACGGGAGCGCCGGCGAAAACGCTGCCCAGCTCGAGCCGATCGTCGAGCACGCCCGCGACCTGGTAGCCATACTGCGGAAACATCGCCATCCGCTGAATCAGCAGCTGGCTGCCGGTTCCGGTGCCGACCATCAGCACTCGTTCGGTTCCGATCCCGCGCCGCCGCAGTCGCGTCTCGTACTGCCGAAGCAGGTAGCGCTCGACCGTCATCAGGATCGCCGCAATGACCACGGTATAGACGAGGGTGAGCCGGGCGTATTCGAAGCCGCGATAGAGCGACATGCCGGCCAGCATCAACATGGCGGCCAGCGCCGTTCCGCTGCCCAGGGCAAACACCTGGTCGACGAGAGTGCGTCCCCGCCAGGACCGATATTGCTGGTTGACCGCCAGCGAGAACAGGTAGATCGCAATCACGACCGGGATGGCGGCGACGTAGGGACCGAAAGCGAGCGGCTGCCCGACCACCTGCGGGATGCGGTCGAGGTGGTACCGATATTCATAAGCGAGGATCACGGCAGCGCCGGCGATGAAGGCGTCCCCTGCCATTAGGGCCAGCGGCAGCCAGTTCGGGCTGCGGAAGATGGCTGCCGGAGCGGCCACCGGCTTCGCGGCGAGCTCGAGAGGCCGGTACGGCTCAGTCATCGCCCGGCGCCGATCCGTTCCCGGATGGAATTGTGGGCCGCCATCTCCATGGTGTCGTCCAATACTTCAAAACGGATCGGACCCCGCCGTCGTAACGCCCGCTCGAGCAAGAAGTCCGCAAAGTGCGGGTTCTTGGGGAGGAGCGAGCCGTGCAAGTAGGTGCCGAAAACGTTGCCGGCGGCAACCCCCTCGGTCGCATCCTCGCCGTTGTTGCCCGCGCCCCGGATGACCCGCCCGAGCGGACGCAGCCCTGGCCCAAGGTAGGTCTTCCCGCTGTGGTTCTCGAAACCCACCAGGCTGGCAGGTTGCAGGCCCAGGTCGCTGGTCTCGATCACGATGTTGCCGATGTTCCGGCTGGCACCTGGCACGGTGTGCAGGTCGGCCAGCGCCAGGCCGGGCAATTTCTTGCCGTCAGCCGTGACGTAGTACTCGCCGAGCAGCTGGTATCCGCCGCAGACAGCGAGCACCACGGATCCACCGTCGATCGCCTCGCGGATCGCCTGCACCTTGTGCGCCGCGGCGTCGGTGAACACCAGCTCCTGGTCGCGGTCCTGCCCACCACCCCAGAAGATGAGGTCGATGTCCGACAGGTCGGGGGCTGGGCCCCGTCCGATGGCGCGCACCTCGACCGTGATCCCCCGCCACTCGGCGCGCTTCTGCAGCGTCAGGATGTTGCCTCGATCGCCATAGATGTTCATTTCGTCCGCATACAGGTGCGCAATACGCAGCATCGGACCGCTCACATTGGGTATCGTACGGCGCGTGGCTCGCCAGCTGGTCTGCATTCCCACCTACAACGAGGCGAGCAACATCCTGGCGCTGATCGAGCAGGTGCACCTGGCGGCCCCGGAGGCGGACGTGCTGGTCATCGATGACAGCTCGCCCGACGGGACCGGCGAGCTGGTGCGGGATCGCATGCTCAAAGACGCCCGGCTGGACGCCATGGCCCGACCTGGCAAGCTCGGCCTGGGCTCGGCCTACATGGCGGGCTTCGCCTTCGCCCTCCAGCACGGCTATCCCACGACGCTCACCATGGACGCCGATTTCTCCCATCCCCCGGAGTCCATTCCGGCGTTGATCGCTGCCGTCGGCCAGGGAGCCGATCTCGCCATTGGCTCCCGCTACGTCGCGGGGGGCGCCATCCAGGGATGGACGATCAGCCGCCGGATCCTGAGCGCCACCGCAAACGTCGTGGCACGTCAGGTCCTGCGACTGCGGACTCGCGACTGTACCGGCGGATTTCGCTGTTACAGTCTTCGGTCGATGCAGTTCCTGGTCACCCGTCCGCTGCGGTCATCCGGCTACTCGGCGCTGATCGAGCTCCTGACGCGTTGCGAGCGTGCCAAGCTGGCCATCACGGAGATCCCGATCACATTCACCGACCGCACGCATGGACGATCGAAGATCTCTCGACAGGAGATCTTACTGGCCATGCTGACCGTTGCCCGGCTCGCCGGGAGGCGCACCTGAGCCGGCGTCGGGTCATCCAGGCTGCGGTGCTGCTGGCCATCGGCCTGCTCATCCTCTATGGAGTCTTGCGCACCGTCCACCCGGCGGAAGTCGCGACCGCCATCCGCGGCGCGCACCTGGGCTGGGTGCTGATTGCCGAGCTCGCCTTCCTCGGCTTCATCGTCGTCCGCGGCTGGCGCTGGCTCGTGATCCTGCGAGCCTCGGCACCCGACGCCAGCTTCGGGGACGCAACGGCGGTCACCGGGATCGGATTCGCCTTGAACGCCGTCTCCCCGTTCAAGCTGGGCGAGCTATTGCGCATCGGCGCCATCGCGCCGCGGGCCGGCATCGGGGTCGGTGAGGCGAGCGCGACGGTCGTCGTCGAGCGCGTGCTCGACGTACTGGCGCTGCTCGTGATCGCGGTGGGGGCGGCGGCCGTGTCGGGCGCGGGATCGCACAGCTTCGGGCTCTGGAGTGGCGTCGTCGTGATTGCCGCCATCTCGGTGATGATCGCCGTGGTGGCATTCCTGGCGGTGAGCCACCCCCAGCCGACCCTGGCGATGATCGACCGGATCGCCAAACGGTTGCCCGCCTCGGTCGGAAAGTTCGTCGACAACTTCGCGGCGTCCGTCCTCAAGGGCTTCGCCTCGCTTCGTTCACCTCGACGGTTGGCGATCGCCAGCCTGCTGAGCCTGCTGGTTTGGTTCTGCATCGTGGTTGGCCTGATCGCCTTCTTTCGCGCCTTGACGCCCCAGCTTTCACTCGCCACCCTGGTGCTGGCCTGCACCATCTTCGTGATCAGCCAGGCGATCAGCATCACCCCTGGGTCGGTGGGCACCTACGAGGGATTCTTCCTGCTGGTGTTGAGCACATTCGGCGCCCGGCCGGCGGCGACCGTCGCCGCGGTGGCGGTCCTCAGCCATGTTGGCAACATCCTGATCTTGCTGCTGGCCGGCGCCGTGGGCGCGCTA
>VBEW01000077.1 GCA_005889225.1 Chloroflexota bacterium
CCGGGTGCGGGTCGAGCTATCCCCCTACGACCTGACCCGGGGACGGATCATCTTCCGCTACAAGTAGCCACGGGTTAACCTCAAGCCAGGACCATGGTCTGGCTATACCTCCTGATCCTGCTGGCGCTGGCGGCCGGGCTCTGGGGCGTCTATCGGGTCCTTGGAACGCCGTCGAAGCTGGCCCCGACGGATTATCACATCGTTCTTGCCGACGTCGCGGTCAGTGTCGAAAAAGCTGCCATCCAGCTCCGCCAGGTCCTCGACGGCGCACCTGCCGCGGATGGCGACGACACGGCAAAGGAAGCTCGGAAGATCTTTCAGACGGGCTACTATCAGACGCTTCGCCTTCGCCCGGCCAGCGGGTCTGATCAGGCGGCGGACATGCGGGCCGAGCTTGGCCGGGCCTGCGAGGCCTACGACTGGGCCAGCCGCATGATCGGTAGCGAGAGCGCCCGCAACCCGCTCATCCTGGAGGCTGCCCGCGGCTTGATGGACGCCGGCGATACGGCGCTCAGGCAGGCCGCCCGGGCGCTGTCGCCGGCACGCCCTGCGCCTCGCGAAAATACCGCGCTGTCGCCGTAAGGCCGGTCTCCAGGCTCGTTGTTGGACGCCAGCCCATCACCCTCTCGATCTTCCGGGCGTCCACCACCGAGCGGCGTTGCTCGCCGGGCAGCGGCGGCCCATGCATTTCCGCCTGGCTGCTGCCCGTCAGCCGTCTGAGCAACTGGAAGACCGCGTTGATGTCGGTCTCGATGCCGGTGCCGACGTTGAACGACCCGATGGCGTCCGATTCGAGGGCTCGGACGTTCGCCTCCGCCACATCGCCGACATAGACGAAGTCGCGGGTCTGTTTGCCGTCCCCGTTGATGCGGGCGCTCTCGCCGCTCAGTAGCCGCCGGCTGAAAATGGCGACGACGCCCGCCTCGCCGTGGGGATCCTGGCGAGGCCCGTACACATTGGCGTAGCGGAGCGCGGCGTACGAAAGGCCATGCACCGCATGAAAGGTCCGCAAATACACCTCAGCGGCCAGCTTCGAGGCGCCGTAGGGTGACACGGGCAGCGTCGGGTAGTCCTCGGGTGTGGGTGTCACCTCGGCGTCGCCGTACAGGGCGCCCCCGGTGGAGGCAAAGAGGAACCGGCGTACGTCGTGACGGACGCTGGCCTGGAGCAGGGCCACGGTTCCCAGCACATTGACGCCGGCGTCGAACACCGGGTCATCGACCGAGCGGCGCACGCTGGCCTGGGCCGCCTGGTGGATAACGGCCTGGGGCTGCTCGATCTTGAGAAGCTCCTCGAGCCAGGGTGACTGCAGATCCATCTGGTAGAAGCGCGCTCTCGGAGGGAGGTGCTCGACGTGGCCAGTGATGAGGTCGTCGAGGATTACGACTTCATGCCCCGCCGACAGGAGCCGGTCGGCGATATGGGATCCGATGAACCCCGCGCCGCCGGTGAGCAGGACCTTCAACGCCGATGGCTCAGCAGGAAGACCACCAACCCCACGGCGATCAGGCTCCAGTAGCTGATCAGGCGGTCGAGGATGGCGACGGAGAGGGCCTGCGAGGCGGTCAGGCCGAAGAAGACCAGCACCGCGATGATTCCCCCCTCCACCAGGACGAGTCCGCCGGGTAGGGCCGGAATCGTCGTCAGCAGCGAGGCGACCAGGGCGATGAACATGATCTGGGCCAGGCTGAGCGAGATGTGCAAGGGCAGCGCCTGGACGACCAGGAAAAGGCGGGTGGACTCCGCCATCCAGACCAGGACGGTCAGGCCAAGGAGCAGGGGTAGGCGCCCGGCAAATGCGCTCAGCAGGCCATGCTTGAAGCGCGCCGCACGTTCGCGAAGGCGTTCGGGAAGGTACCGCGACAGCCGGCCCTCGCTGTACCGGACGACTAGCAGGCCGGCAATCAAGCCGGCCGCGATCAGGAGCCCCACGATGAAGGCAGGAACAAAGCGTTCCGGGACGGTTGCCCGAAAGCTGATCAGACCGCTGATGACCAGCAGGCTCATCAGGACCAGAAAATCGAGCGCGCGCTCGCTGAAGATCGTGCCCAGCCCCTTTGATCCCGAGACGTCCGTCTGCTGCCGGAGCAGATACGCGCGATAGAAGTCGCCCATCTTCGCGGGCAGGACGCAGTTGGCAAACCAGGCGAGGATCACGATGTGGAAAAGCTCACCGAACCGGTTGGACTCGCCGGTATTACGGAGGAGGATCTCCCAGCGGACGGTGCGTACCACGAAGGAGAAGTAGAAGGCCGCGAATGCCAGCGCGTAAACCAGGACGTTCGTCTGGGTGATCGCACGCAGGCTTTCGCCGTAGTCGAACTGCACGTGTGTGAGTACGACGAACAGCACGACGATGAGGATTCCGAAGGAGATCAGCGTCCGTGGATCGAGCAGCCGGTCTTTGAGGGCGGATCGCGTGACCGCCGCCTGCGGCGGGACGGCGGCGGGCTGCATCTTGCGATTCAACATATCAGGGCGCAACCGCCGCAACCGAGGCTATTCCGCGATCTTTCGGCGACGGATGATCCTTTCTAACAACGGCATAAGGCGGCGGGGCTTGCCGGAGTCGCCATATTGACGGCGCATCTGTTCCTTCTCGCGCGCTTCGAGGATGCGCGGGACCCAGTCGGACTCGAGCATGGGCGAGTCACCGCCTTCCCAGGTCTTGAGATAAAAGATGCCCTTGAGCGCGGTAAAGGGGATCGCCAGGTCCTTGACCTCGCTCTGGTCGGGCGATACCAGCGACAGGGTAACCCCGTAACGGGACGGCCGGATTTGGCGGTCGCTGTAGCCGCGGAGCACTTCGTGGTCGACGAAATGGATCGCCACCCGCTGATAACGAGCGATGTCCACCGGATTGGAGGGTGGCCGCGAGTCGAGCAGGACATATTTGAGGCTGCTGAGTGGCACGAAGGCCCCTCGATTATTCGTGCCGAGGTTCAGGACGCGGGTCTCCACGACGGGGCTGTCCAGCTCGCCCTTCGGGGGATCGCCGTGCAAGGTCTCCCCGTCCAGGAAGCAGTAGATGGCGTGCGCCACGTCTCCCGAATTGTAGGGCAGCCTTGTCGCCGGTGGCTATCTGACCAGGTAGGCGAGTCCCCGCCAGTGGGGCACGTAGTGAGCGTTGAACTGCACGAGCAACCCGGCCGCGCTCTGGTGATAGTCACTCGCCTTACAGTTTGGCGGAACGCCCGGCGTGTTGGGCGTGTACGGCCCGGTGACGAGGTTGCCGCCATCGAGGTCGACCTGGGGCGATACCACTTCACCCGTTACCGCGTAGCGGTTCGTGCCGTTGGAGGCACTGACCGCCCGGAGCGTGACGACCGTCCCATGCGAGCCGTTGTTGTCAGCGTTGAAGATCGAGCCCCAGATCTGGAACGGATAGCCGCCCGGGGTCCCCTTCGTGCCGTCGATCTCCTCATCCCAGGGCGATCCGTTCGGGCCGCTGATCGTATCGGTCGCCTTGATGAAGAAGGCGATGCTGTCGGTGCCACTGGAGATGAAGCTCGGCGCCGCAAAGAAGACGCTCGGGGAGGTGTTGCCACTGGTGCCGGCGGTGAACTTGGCATTGCCGTCGAAGACGAAGGTCACCCCGTTGGTCCGGTCGGCCGCCGCCGGCAGGTCCGACACGCCGCCGAAGGGGCCGTAGTGCGGTAAACCATCCGATGTGTTCGACACGATCCCGCCGGTGATGTTGAAATCGACGTCCTGGAAGTAGTAAATCCCGTTCATGAAGCGGTAGTAATCGTTGTTGTTCGTGGCGTTGATCGAGCTGTGGTAGGTGCCGGGATAGTAGATATGCACGGTTTTACCGTTGTAGGTAGTCGCCCCCGGTAGCGGAGCGTCAGCCGGCTTCAGCGGCGGCTCGTAGTTGGGCGACCCCTCGATCGGCTGGGACGTGCCGACGCTCTTGTACCAGTACTCGATGAGCGCGTGCGTGTCTGACGCTTGCGAATAGTAGAACTGCCCATTGAGGTTCATCCAGTCGCCACCCGGGTTGGGGGCGTGCCACTTCGAGTTGGACACCAGCCGGCCCTGGTCCGGGCTGGGCTGGCAGATGTCGCTGCCGTTGAAGCCGTCGTCGATCTGAGCGTTGCCGTTCTGGTCGAAGTTGACGGCGTTGCCATTACCGCCGGCGTCGAAGCCAAAGACGGTGTAGGTCTTGTTGTAGAAGCCGCCATGGGCATAGGCATCGGCCACCACCGCCGACGTGGTGAAGCCCAGGACTGCGGCAAACGTCAGCGGCACGTTGTAGGTCACCCGCACGTGGATCTCGTTGCTGTTGTTGCGGCTGGGCGTCCAGACCTGGACGGTGGCCGAGATGTGGTCTGCCGGCTCGCTGATGCCCCCGCCGAAGCTGTTGGGATGGTAGGCACCCGGGGCGGGACTGCAGTTGGTGCCGCTCCCGTCTCTCGGCGTATCCAGCAGGCCGAGCAGCGCGTACACCGATGCCTGGCATCCGGCGGAGTCGATCATGGCGCTGGTCACCGTGGTGTTGCTGCCGGTTGGCAGCAGTTCCTGCGCCCCGGCGAGGGCGCCGGCATCCGCGGCGTTCTGCACATCGCGACGCTGGAAGTACAACCGCCCCGCATCGAGGCCCAGGGCGATGATCCCGAACAGCGCCGTGGCCGAGAGCGCCACGATCACCAGGCTCTGCGCGCGCTTACCCTTGCGGAGGTTGATCAGCATTTGCTCAGTACTCCGTCACCATCGTGGATTGCGCCGAGATCACAACGCCGTCGCCGGCCGCATCCCGCACCACCGGGATCCACGGCTGGAAGAGGAATGAGATCTTGACCGTGACCTCGCCCCGGCCAGGCGTTCCGATGCCCGGGCCGTACCAGATGTAGCCGGTATTCGGTTGGGTCGGGGTCGTTGGCGTCGTGGTGCAGCCAGGAAGGCAGGGGTCCGCCGCCAGCGCAAAGCCACCGCCGAGTTTGCTCTGGACCGCCGCGACGACGGTCGCGTTGGACGGGAGCGGCGTATCAAACGGAATCGCGGCCCGAGTGCCTTCACGGGCGGCGTCGGAGATCGTGTTGTAGATGTACACAGCGCGTCCCAGGTCGATGGTGCCGAGCAGCAGCAGGAAGAACACGGGCGAGAGCACGGCGAACTCGACCATTGACTGGCCGGCGTGACGGCGCAACAGGCTCTTGCGCATCAGTATTCCGCCCTGAAGACCGCACTGGAGTTGATCGTCAGTGGGTTCCCGATCAGGCTGCCGATGATCGGGGTGATGAAATTGAAGCGGAAGCTTGCCGAGACGGTGATGGCGTACTGCGATGTCGGCGTGGCGCCGGTGAAGTAGGTGACCCGGGTGCTCTGGTCGGGCGTCACGTGAATGTCGGCTGTCGGAATCAAGAAGCCCGTCCCGGTGAGTTCCCGGTTGACCCGGTCCTGGACAGTAGTGTCTCCGGCGGTCACGCAGTTGGCCCCGGGGGTCGCGGGTGGCGGGACATTGGCGCAGCTCGGATTGAGCCCGAAGTAATACGGCTCGGCCGCATAGCGGGCGCCCTCGCGCACCGCGTTGGTCAAGGCAATCTGATAATAAAAGGCCCGGCCAAGATCGAGCATCCCCATCATCCCGATGACGAGGAAGGGCACCATCACGGCCATCTCGGCCAGCGCCTGGGCCCGTTTCCCGCGTGAACGTGAGTGCCTTTGCATCATTCCTTGTTTCCCGGAGCGATTAGAATCGCCGCTGCGCGGCAACGGGACACACGGCAAAACAGGTGAAATCCTTGGACTCCTTCGCAATTCAACGCCAGCCTATGGGAAAGCCTGTAGGCACCCCAAGAGGGGGCCTGCATCGTGACGGCGCCGTCGCGGCCCTGTTGCGGCTTTCTTTCAGGGCTCGTTACGGGGCCGTTGTTAGACGGTTCTCAAGGTTGCATCGGGCCGTAACGCTTGCCAGTGTCTTTTCACTGCTCGCTATGCAACCCGTGGCTGCGGCCGGCAACCTGACCCTGCCCTTCAACGTCCCGCAGCCACGCATTACCTCGTGGACGGATCACCACTACCCCGACCGGCAGGACGACGGGACCATGATCCGCTTCGACGGCGCCCGGGGCTACGCGTACGATGGCCATCGCGGTACGGATTTCGCGGTACCCTCCAATACCCCGGTGCTGGCGGCCGATGACGGCACCGTCATCTACAGCGAGTGGAGCGATAGCGGCGGTTGGGGTGTGGTGATCGATCACGCATACGACCGCACCGCCTACTTCCATAACAATCAGCTCTTTACGTATCCGGGCCAGCACGTGTCTCGGGGTCAGCTGATCGCACTCAGCGGCAGTACCGGAAATTCCACCGGCCCGCATATTCACTTCGAGGTGCGCGACCTGCTCACACCGTGGCACTCGGTCGATCCCTACGGCTGGACCGGGCCTGGCAAGGATCCCTGGCGTTGGGACCTCGGCTATCTCTGGACGAGCAACCCGCCGGTGCCCTTCCTGCTGCCGCTCGCCTTTCCTTCGGGAGCGCACTGGAACTACTGGTACGGCATCGATGGGCCGCCTCCACCGGTGAGCTGGCGCCTCCGCGACGGAGGTCGCGGCCTGGCTGGATTCGCTGCGCGCTGGGACGCCGACCCAGGTGTGGCGGCCGGCCGTACGCTGGCGACGAGTGGGAGCGCAGCCGTACCCGGCCCCGGAGCCCACACCCTGCACCTTCGGGTCTTCGACCGGGCGGGCACCAGCGCCGACATCACCTACCTATATCTATATGACGTCGACCCGCCCACATCGGCGCTGCGCGTCGATCCCGGCTCGTCGATTGCGCCCAGCCTGCACTGGTCGGGCAACGACGCCCTGTCTGGTGTCAAGGGCCTGGCGATCGAGGTGGCAGCCGGATCGACCGCGTTTCGGCCGTGGTACTCGCAGTCGGCTGACCAGCCGGCGGCCGGTAAAAGCCAGGGCGCGCTCCGCTTCCTCGGCGATCCTGGGGTCACCTATCAGCTCCGACTCACGCTCAACGACGCTGCCCGAAATCCCGCGGCGCCCGTCGTCGTGACGGCCTCGCTCTCGGCAGGCGCCGCCATGCCGGCCACCGCGGCGGATCACGCCGTACTGGGCCCACTCCCGGCTCAGCCGGAGGGGGCGGCGGCGGTAATGGGCGTGCGCCAGGAACACCCCTCCGCTGAGGGCGCGCTCCTGCTCGGCACCGATGCCTCGGTGCATGGATTGGGCGGGAGCGCCCCGATACCGAACGCGCCGCCGGCGTCAGTGGCGGCTGCTGTCGATGTGGCCACCCTACCCTCCGGGCCGCTCCGCCTGCTGGCCGATGGCACCACCTGGAACAGCTCCGGGTTGGCCGGACCCCGGTTTGCCGTCAAGTCGCCCGTCCGCCTGCTGGGTACGAGCGATGGCAGCATCCTCGCGGTGGATGCCGGCGGCGCCATCGCCGTGGCATCCTCCTCCGTGGCGGGAGAGAGTCGGGGTGGCGGCTCCGTCTCGCTTTCGCCCGGCACGACGCTGGTGGATGCGGCGGTGTTCCCTGGATCACACGCCGGCCTCGCGCTCGACAGCGCTGGCGCCGTTCACGTCTTTGGTATCGCCGACCCCGGGCTGGCGGCCATCGCATCCGGCTGGATGTTGCCGGGGAAACCGCTGGCCATCGCTCTAGGCGGCACGCCGCAGGCGCCGGCCGGCATCATGACGGACGCCAGCGGTGACTGGCAGACGTTGGGGAGCATGCTCCTGTTGCCGGAGGCAACCTTCGGCGGTCCACTGTTCGATGGCACGACCGGCGTGCCCGTTCGATAAGGCCGGCTCCGCAGCTCCGCGGCTTGTGATCCGTTAACCCGTGGCGCGAAGCGGTGTGGTGGCTGGCTCCAAAAAAAGCCGGCGGACGGCCTCGATGGCGTAGTCGACGTCGTCGGCGCTGACCCCCCGGTGAGTAACCATCCGCCATCGATCGGGTGATGCCTGGTCGAGCAACACGCCGACCGTACGGCATCGTTCGATGAATTGACGGGCGGTGAGGGGCGGACGGCACTGGCCAAAGACCATGTTCGTCTCCACCGTCGCGAGGTCGACGTCGAACTCCGACAGTCCCTGCAGGCCTTCGGCCAGACGCCTGGCATTGACGTGATCGTCCGCGAGGCGATCGACCATTTCGTCCAGCGCGCACAGTCCCGCTGCCGCGAGAACGCCCGCCTGGCGCATGCCGCCGCCAAGCATCTTGCGCATCCGTCGAGCGCGCTCGGTGAAGGCGGCCGTGCCGGCCAGCATGGACCCGACCGGCGCACTCAATCCCTTGGAGAGGCAGAACATCACGGAGTCGACCGGACCAGTGAGCTCGCGGACGTCAACCTGCTGGGCGACAGCGGCATTGAAGACCCGGGCCCCGTCCAGGTGAACCTTCAAGCCGGCCTGATGAGCCACGTCGCAGAGCGCCTCGGTCTGGCCCGGGCTCAGACAGGTGCCACCCTTGCGATTGTGGGTGTTCTCGAAGCAGAGCAGAGCACTGCGTGGCTCGTGGATGTCCGGTTGCCGGATGACCCGCGAGATCTGCTCCGGCTGGAGCCGGCCGTTCTCGCTGTTCAGCGGGCGCAGCTGGAGCCCGCCGACGGCGGACGCTCCAGCGACTTCATTCTGAAAAATGTGGCTATCGACCTCCACGATGACCTCGTCGCCCGGCTGGGCGTGGCTGAGCAGCGCGCAGAGATTGCCCATCGTCCCGCTGGGGACGAAGAGCGATGCCTCCATGCCGACCATCTGCGCGGCGCGTTCCTGGAGGCGGTGGATGGTGGGGTCTTCGTCCCAAACGTCGTCGCCGACCTCCGCGACCGCCATTGCCTTCCGCATCGACTCGGTCGGTTGCGTGAAGGTATCGCTGCGCAGCTCGACGATGCGCGCCATCAACAAAGTTTACCGGCCGAGCTGCGCGTAGATCAGCGGGCGAGCGCTGATGACCTCGGTGATGGTGAGGTCGGATTTACGCTGGATGTCGACCTGCACCCGGGTCTGGAGGCTGCTGGCAGACAGGTCCGCCGCGGGCTCGAGCTGCTCCGGGTCGCCGATCACCAGGAGCACCAGGGGTGCGCTGACGGCATGCCCACCGATCATCAGCGTGTTTCTCTGGCTCACAATCGGCGTGCTGCCGATCATCCGACTGCCATTGAGCGAGAAGGCTTCGCCACCTGCGGTGCGAAGGCTGTTGAGCAGGTCCTGCAGCTCAAAGTCCATGATCGGCCCCATGATCCGGATCTGCAGTCCAGGGCCGTGGACCGGGACGCCGCCCGTGACCGCCCGTAGCGTCTGGAGCTCTTTTGAGATCGCCTGCGCGTCGGCGCCGCCGGCGGTTAAGGCCTGGCGCAGCTGAGTTTCCTGTTGCGAAAGCGCCGCCGCTTGCTGGATGAGCTGATTGTTGGCCCGGTTCAGGTCGTTGATCAGCAACGCCACGCTGGTGTCGTCCTGAGCCGCCAGGGTTCGGGCCACCACTGCCTGTGACCGGAGCTGCACGACCACGAGAAAGCCAAGCGCCAGGCCGATCAGACTGACCACGATGACGCGTTGAAAACGGGCGGTCCCGTCAGCCGAGTGGTTGAGCATTCTTCACCAGGAAGGTCGCATCGTAGGCTGGCACGCTCAGCCGGGTACTGCGCAGCCAGCTCAAGCCGAGCCGGTAGATGCGATTACGGCTCTTGAGCTCGGCCAGCTGGTCCGGATCGCCAACCCCGTTGGCGAGCGTTGACGGATCGCCCAGCGCCGTCACGGTATACGGGCCGGTCAGCCGGTTGGCGTTGTTGATGAGAATGTTGACGCCGGCATAGTGGAAGGAGGTGGTGGGCACCACCCGCTGCCCGTTTACCGTGACGGCCTCGGCGCCGCTCGCCCACAGCAGGCTGACGATGTCCTGCAGATCCTGGTAGTGGATCGTCCAGCCCAGCGAACGGTCGGCCGGGTCATTCGGGTCGACGCCGTCGCGGAGCTGGATGGTCAAGCCGGGTCCGTGCAGGGCGGTAAGCCCGGCGATCGCCCTCTGTTCATCGAGCAGGGCCTTGACCTGCTGGACGGCGCTCGAGCGGCGGGCACTCTCGTCTTCCCGCGCCTTGACCTCGTTCTGCAGTGCCTGAACCCGCGCCTTCAGCGCCCGATTCTGGTCCTCGAGCTGGTTGACGCTCTGGCGCAGGGCTTCATCCCGAGCGAGCCGGTTGGACGACGCAAGCGGCTGGCTTCGAAACTGGGTGGCGGCGAGCCCGGTGACGAGAAATGTTGCAAGCGACACGCTTGCCAGGACCGTCATCCGCGGCGTCACGGTGCCGTGTAGTGTAATGGGTGCCCGGCGCCGGGTCAGCGTTCATCGCCGGCGTACACGAGTAGGAGGAGCCATGGCTCAGAAGGTAGAGGCGACGCCGCGCAGGGGCTTTGCGCAGCCAGATCCCGACCATTCGAATCCGTGGAAGATCGCCCAACGACAGTTCGATATCGCCGCTGAGGCGCTCGGGCTCGATCCGAACATGGCCCGGGTCCTGCGCGAGTGCAAGCGCGAACTGACCGTCACCTTCCCGGTGCTGATGGACGACCACACGATCCAGATGTTCACCGGCTTTCGGGTGCATCACAACGTCGACCGCGGCCCCGCGAAAGGCGGCATTCGCTACCACCCCGGGGTCACCATCGACGAGGTTAAGGCGCTCGCCATGTGGATGACCTGGAAGTGCGCCGTGGTCGGGATTCCGTACGGCGGGGCGAAGGGTGGGGTGATCGTCGAGCCAAAGCGCCTCAGCCGTAATGAGCTCGAGAACCTGACCCGCCGCTATACCAGCGAGATCAGCATCTTGATTGGCCCGGACCGGGACATCCCCGCTCCCGACGTCAACACGAATGCCCAGATCATGGCCTGGATGATGGATACCATCAGCATGCACGCCGGCCACTCCGTGCCGGCGGTCGTCACCGGCAAACCGCTGGGCATCGGCGGCTCTGAAGGCAGGCCGGAAGCGACCGGCCGCGGTTGCCAGCTAACCACGCTGGCGGCGCTGAAGCATCTGAAGATCCGCCCTGAGGACGCGACCGTCGCGGTCCAGGGCGTCGGGAACGTCGGCTACACTACCGCCAAACTCCTGGCCCGGTCCGGCTGCAAGGTGATCGCCGTCAGCGACTCGAATGGCGCCTGCTACAACGAAGGTGGCATCGAGCTCGACGAGGTCGTCCGCGAGAAGGAACTCAACGGCCGGCTGCGGCAGAAAGTCTGCGAGTTCATCTCCAACGAAGACTTACTGGAGCTGCCGGTCACCGTGCTGGTGCCGGCCGCACTGGAAAACCAGATCCACGAGGGAAACGCCAGCCGGATCAAGGCCAAGGTCGTCTGCGAGGGGGCCAACGGCCCGACCACCCCGGAGGCCGACGAGATTCTCTACGACAAGGGGGTGTTCGTCATCCCCGACATCCTGGCCAACGCCGGTGGCGTGACCGTTTCGTATTTCGAGTGGGTCCAGGACCTCCAGGAGTTTTTCTGGGATGAGCACGACATCAACGAGCGCCTGGAGCGGATCATGTTGCGGGCGTTCGACAACGTGCTCAGAGTCAGCCTGGAAAAAAAGGTGATGATGCGCACCGCGGCCTACGTGCTGGCCGTCGACAAGGTCGCGCAAGCCACGACCATTCGCGGCATCTACCCCTAGCCTCGTTTCAGATCGACCACGGTAGCGGCGGTCACCCGCGCCAGCTCCTGCGGCGCGATGGCAAAGACGTGCCGCGGCGTGCCGGCGGCCGCCCACACCACGTCGTACTGCAGCAGGTCGCGGTCGATGAAGGTCCGGATTGGCGTCGGAAAGCCGGTTGGTGGGACCCCGCCGATGGCGTAGCCGGTCGCGTCGCGCACCGCGTTCGCGTCGGGCTTTCGGACTGGCGCTCCGGCCAGCGATGCGAGACGCCCGACGTCGAGTTGGTTCACGCCGGAAACGAGCGCGAGCACCGGCTTCTCGCCGGCGAGGAAGAGCAGTGACTTCACGATCTGTCCCACCTCGGTGCCGATCGAGTCGGCCGCCTCCTGAGCGGTGCGCGTGGAGGTCGAAAACTGCTCGATGCGCGCCGACACTCCGGCTCTTCTCAACGCGGCGCTGACCCGGTCCGGCGGCGAAAGTTGTTGATCCATCGAAAAACCCATCCGCTATAATCCCCGAAAACCACCCGTACTGAGGTCCACGCATACCTTTTGAGCTCGACACGGTTTCGAGGTCGACCGCGATGAGTGTGCGTGCGCCCGTCCAACCAGTCGCCGTCGTGGAGGGCGACACGCTGGAGGTGGGCCGTTTCAAGCGAGCCCGTCGGGCGTACGGCTTCGACGAGGTGGCGCTGGTGCCGGGGCGGATCACGATCAACCCACAAGAGGTCGACAGCACCTTCGAGCTGGGCGCCTTGCGCCTCGCCGTCCCCATCCTGGCGGCCGCCATGGACGGCGTCGTCGACGTCCGTTTCGCCGTTGAGATGGGCCGCCTGGGCGGGATGGCCGTCATCAACCTCGACGGACTGCAGACCCGTTATGTCGACCCCAGCAACGTCCTGCACGAGATTGCCGAGGCTCCCCGCGACCGCATCAATCAGTTGCTGCAGAAGGTCTATCAAGCCCCGATCCGGGAACACTTGATCGGGGAGCGGATCACTGCCGTCAAGCGGGCCGGGGTCCCGGTCGCGGTGTCGACGGTGCCCGCCCAGGCCAGCCGGCGTTCGGGCGTCGTGCAGGAGGCGGGAGCGGATTGCCTGGTCGTCCAGGGTACGGTGCTGACCGCCCGCCACATCTCGCGCTCCTACGATCAGCTCTCGTTCGAAAAGCTCTGCGCCAGTCTCAGGATCCCCGTGGTTGCCGGCAACTGTGTCGAGTACGAGACGGCGCTGGAATTGATGCAGACCGGCATCACCGGCATCCTGGTGGGCGTTGGCCCGGGAGCGGCCTGCACAACCAGGGGGGTGTTGGGCGTCGGCGTCCCGCAGGTCACCGCGACCAGCGACGTCGCGGCCGCCCGCGAGACGTACCTTCGAGAAACCGGTCGGCGGGTCCAGGTCATCACGGATGGCGGGATGCGGGTGGGCGGCGACATCGCCAAGGCCTTCGCCTCCGGCGCCGACGCGGTGATGATCGGCTCGATCTTCGCCGGCACGACCGACGCGGCTGGCGGCGGCTATCACTGGGGTATGGCCACGCCCGACCCCAACCTGCCGCGCGGCACCCGAATCAAGGTCGGCCAGCGTGGGACGCTCCGCCAGGTGCTGCTGGGCCCGGCTCGCGTCGACGATGGTACCCAGAACCTGGTCGGCGCCCTGCGCTCCGCGATGGGGGTCTGCGGGGCGCGCACGCTGCGCGAGTTCCAGCAGACCGAGCTCGTGATCGCCCCGGCGATCCAGAACGAAGGCAAGCTCTTTCAGCAGGCGCAGCAAGTCGGGATGGGCACATAGCCGCCGCCAGTGCAGGCGGGGCCGTCGCCGCCCAGCATCACCCTCCGGCGGAGCGCAGCGTGGGGGAGGAGCTGGTGCTGGTTCTCGATTTCGGGTCGCAATACAGCCAGTTGATCGCTCGCCGGGTGCGTGAGGCCGGCGTTTACTGTGAATTGATTCCCGGATCGACACCATGGGCCGCGATCCGGGCTCGCGCCCCCAGGGCGCTCATCCTGTCGGGCGGGCCTGCCAGCGTGTACGGGGACGGGGCACCGCTTGCCGATCCGGCGGTGTTGACGGCCGGCATCCCGCTGCTCGGCATCTGCTACGGCATGCAGCTTCTCGCCCACCAGCTGGGTGGGCGGGTGGCCGGCGCCGGCAAGCGGGAGTACGGTCCGGCCAGCGTCCGGGTCGATGAACCCTCGCGATTGTTCAAGGACCTGCCGTCGACCCTGTCGGTGTGGATGAGCCACGGCGACACCATCCTGGAGGCGCCCGCCGGCTTTCGGCGGCTCGCGCAATCCGACAATTCACTGATCGCGGCGATGGCCGATGACGCCGGGCGTTTCGGCATCGCCTTCCATCCGGAGGTCATCCATACCCCCCAGGGGCGTGAGATCATCCGGAACTTCCTTTATGAGGTGTCCGCCTGTCGCGGCAGCTGGAAGCCGGCCGCGTTCATCGAGCAGGCGACCAGCGCGATTCGCGAACAGGTGGGCGAGGGGCGGGTCCTCTGCGCGCTCTCCGGCGGCGTCGACTCGGCGGTATGCGCGACCCTGGTGCATCGCGCACTCCCGGGTCAACTGACCTGTTTGCTGGTTGATAATGGGCTGCTCCGGCGCGACGAGCGGCGCAGGGTCGAGGACGTGATGCAGCGGCATCTGGGCATCGAGGTGAAGACTGTCGACGCCGGCGACCAGTTCCTGGCCGCCCTGCAGGGGGTTATCGATCCAGAAGAAAAGCGCCGGCGCATCGGTGCGACGTTCATCGCGGTCTTCGAGCGTGAGGCCGGGGCCTTGCGGAACGTCGATTTCCTGGCGCAGGGCACGCTCTATCCGGACGTGATCGAAAGCACGAGTCATGACACGGTCAATGCGCACCGCATCAAGACCCACCACAACGTCGGTGGCTTGCCTCCAGACCTTCGCTTCGAGCTGGTCGAGCCGCTTCGATACCTCTTCAAGGACGAAGTCCGCGCGATCGGCTCCGCGTTGGGGCTTCCCGATGACATGGTGCTGCGGCAACCCTTCCCCGGTCCGGGGCTCGCGGTCCGCATCATCGGCGAGGTCACCCGGGACCGGCTCGAGACGCTACGGGCGGCCGACTGGATCGTTATCGACGAGATCAAAGCCGCCGGGCTCTATCGCTCGCTCTGGCAAGCCTTCGCGATCCTGACGCCGTTGCACAGCGTGGGCGTGATGGGCGACTACCGCACCTACGGCAACGTGGTCGCCGTCCGAGCCGTGCAGAGTGAGGACGGCATGACCGCCGACTGGGCGCGACTGCCATACGACGTCCTGGCGAAGATCTCGAGTCGCGTCGTCAACGAGGTTCCCGGCGTGAATCGCGTGGTGTACGACATCTCGTCGAAGCCGCCGTCGACGATCGAATGGGAATAGGTTCCCTTGGGGGTTCTAAGCGATGAACGTCCTCATCGTGGGCGGCGGCGCGCGCGAGCACGCGCTGACGTGGAAGGCGCTGCAGAGCCCGCTGACCGATACGGTGTTCTGTGCGCCCGGTAATGCCGCAACCGGGGCGATCGCCATCAATACCGGGCTTCAGCCGACCGACGCCGAGAATATCGCGAGGTTTGTGAACGAGCGCGACGTCGGGCTGACCGTCATCGGGCCGGAGGTGGCGGTCGCCGCCGGATTGGCCGACCGCCTGACCGCGGCCGGAAGGCTCGTCTTTGGGCCCACTCAGGCGGCGGGCCGCATCGAGAGCAGTAAGGCGTTCGCGAAATCGCTCATGGAACGCGCCGGGGTGCCAACGCCGGCCTATCGGGTCTTCTCCGACCCGGGCAGCGCGAAGGACTTCGTGCGTGGCGAACGCCGCGCCTTCGTCGTCAAGGCCGACGGCCTGGCGAAAGGCAAGGGGACCCTGGTGGCGCGCGATGCGGAGGAAACGCTGGAATGCATCGACACGCTGATGCTGCGCCGGACCGTCGGTGCCGCGGCCGATCGCATCGTGCTGGAAGAGAAGATCGCCGGGCGGGAGGTCTCGCTGATGGCGTTCGTCGATGGCGAACGCATCCTGCCGCTGGCGCCGGCGTGTGACTACAAACGCGCCTTCGACGGCGACAAAGGACCCAACACGGGCGGGATGGGCGGATACTCGCCGGTCTCCTTCTTTGGGCCGGACGCCGTCGAAAAGGCTGTGACCACCGTATTGACACCCATCGTTGATGGATTGCGGGACGCTGGTACACCCTACCGCGGCTGCCTCTACGCCGGCTTGATGCTGGGGCCGGGAGGCATCCAGGCACTGGAATTCAACGCCCGCTTCGGCGACCCCGAGGCCCAGGTGGTTTTGCCACGGCTCGAGAATGACCTGATCGCCCTGCTGGAGGCAGCGGCGGGCGGCGAGCTCGCGGGAGCGAGCGGGTCATGGACCGCCAGGTCGAGTGTCGGAGTCGTCCTTGCGTCCCGCGGGTATCCCGGGACCTATACCACCGGGTTCCCGATCGAAGGGTTAGGCACGATCGAGCGCGACGTTCTTGTCTTCCATGCCGGCGCCGCGGCTGATCCGTCAGGCTATGTGACGGCCGGCGGCCGGGTCTTGACCCTGGTCGCGCTGGGCGATTCGATGGCCGAGGCTCGAGAGCGCGCCTATCGGAACGTCGAGCGCATTCGTTTTCAGGGCATGACCTATCGCAACGACCTCGCGGAGCGCGAGGTCGAAGCCCCGGCTCTGCCGTGAGCGACGCGCCGCTCGTCGGCATCGTGATGGGCAGCGAGTCGGATCGGCCGACGATCCAGCGCTGCTGCGAGGTGCTCGACGGCTACGGCGTTTCGTACGAGGTGGTGGTTCGCTCGGCGCACCGTGATCCCGAGGGCTGCCGGCAGTGGGCGACCGAGGCAGAAGGTCGAGGGCTCAAGGTGTTGATCGCCGCCGCCGGCGGGGCCGCCCATTTACCCGGCGTGGTCGCGGCCTGGAGCGTGCTGCCGGTCATCGGCGTGCCCATGTCCGCGGGCGTGCTTGGCGGGCTTGACGCCCTGCTGTCCATGGCGCAGATGCCGGCCGGGATCCCGGTCGCCACCGTCGCCATCGGGGAGGCCGGGGCCCGCAACGCCGGCCACCTGGCGATGGGCATCCTGGCGCTGGCCGACCCGGCCGCACGAGAAAAACTGGTCAAGCGACGGGAGGCTGGCCGGAAACCTAAGCCATAAGCCGCGCGAGCCAGGCCAGGGTTTGGCTCAATCGCGCCCCAAGGGTGCTGGTGAGCGCCGTCGTCGAGCGCCAGTACGACGGGAGACATGGGGACTCATCCGCCAGGATCCTCGCGGCAGGCATGGCTTAACAATAACTTTGGCCTTGAATTCGGCGACCTAGAATAGCGGCGTGCCCAGGGTCTTGATCACCGAGACCGTGCTGCGCGACGCGCAGCAGAGCCTGGTGCAGGGCCGCCTCAAGCTGCAGCATGTGCTGCCCATCGCCAAGAACCTCGACGATATCGGTTATCACGCGCTCGATGCCTGGGGCGGCTGGACCTTCGCGGCCTCGGTGCGCGCCCTCCAGGAGGATCCGTGGCAGCGGCTGCGCGCCCTGCGCGGCGCCATCGAAAAAACGCCACTGCAGATGTTGATCCGCGGTCAGACGCTGATCGCCCAGTCGCATCAGCCCGACGATGTGGTTCGCGCCTTCATCGGGCAGGCGGTGGAAGACGGGATCCGCGTGGTCCGCATGTTCGACCCGCTCAATGATCTACGCAACCTCGAGGTCCCGATCGAGGCAGCCCACAAGGCGGGTGCCCGCGTCATCGGGGCACTGGTCTACAGCCCGAGCCCGGTCGAAGATGAGGCCTGGCTGGTGCGGTCGGCGAACCGCCTGAAGGCGCTCGGGGCCGATTGGATCGGCATCGAAGATGTGGCGGGTATCCTGGCGCCGGCCACTGCACGGACGCTGGTCAGCGCGCTCGTGACCGGGACCAAGCTGCCCGTCAGTATCCATTCGCATTCAACGACAGCCCTGGCGCCGATCACCTACTTCGCCGCCATCGAAGCCGGCGCGGCCGGGGTGGATACGGCGCTTTCAGCGCTCGCGTGGGGCGCCTCCCAACCGGCTACCGAGACGATGGTCGCCAGCCTGCACGACGGGCCCTACGACACCGGCCTCGATCTGACGCTGATCAGCCAGGCCAGCCGGTATTTCGACGAGATCCACGACGAGTATCTCGAGTTCCAGGATCCGATCGCGTTTCGCAACGACGTCTTTGTGCTCGAGCACCAACTGCCGGCCCCCGTGCTGGCTGTGATGATCCGCAATCTCCGCGAGCGCAAGGCCATCGATCGCTATGACCGGTTGATGCATGAGCTGGTCCAGGTTCGCCAGGAGATGGGTTACCCGCCGATGGCCGCGCCCATCAACCGGATTGCGGCGAACCAGGCGCTGGCCAACACGCTCAGTGATAAGCGCTACCAGCACATCGATCAGCCATTTCGAGACTACGTCAAGGGCCTGTACGGTGCTCCGCCCGCCGCGATCGATGCGGACGTGCGCAAGCGCGCGCTCGGCTCGTCAGAGGCGATCACGTTGCGGCCGGCCGACCTGCTGCAACCCGGCCTCGACCGGGCTCGGCGTGCGATGCGCAAGCAAGGGCTGACGCCAACCGGGATCGACCAGGTGTTGACCTATATCTTGTTCCCGGACGAGGCGCCCGGCATCCTCCGTCCCTCGGCGCGCCGGGTCGAGCCGGTCCCAACTGCAAGTCCGAGCCAAACGTCGGAGCCCGCGCCGGCACCTGCCCTCGTCACGGCGCCGGACCCGCCGGCCGCGCCGCCGCCGGCCGCGCGCGAATTCACGGTCGAGGTCGACGGCGAGCCGTACCGCGTCCGGATTCTTGCCGACGCTGTCCCCGGCGCGGCTGCAGACGCCCCGCGGGCCGCGGTCGCAGCGCCGTCCGCTGGCAGGCCCACCGGTGGCAATGGGGCCATCCAGGCCCCGATGCAGGGCATGGTCGTCAAGGTCAAGGTCGCGCCCGGCGACAAGGTTCGCCTCGGTGACGTGGTCGTCGTGCTCGAAGCCATGAAAATGCAGAACGACATCGTCGCCACCCTCGGCGGAACGGTTCGCGAGGTCTTCGCCAAAGAGGGGAGCATCGTGGCGCCCAACGAAGTGCTGATGACGATTGGCTAGCGTCACCAAAGTCCTGATCGCGAACCGCGGGGAGATCGCCCTTCGCGTGATGCGCACCTGCCGCGAGATGGGGGTGCCTACCGTCGCGGTTTATGCCGAGCCGGATGCCCGTGCTCCCCACGCCTACTTCGCCGACGAGCGGGTGCCGCTGGCTGGGCCGTCGCCGCGCCAGGCCTATCTCGACATCGATCAACTGGTTCGGGTCGCCCGGGAGCGGGGGGCTGACGCGGTTCATCCCGGCTATGGGTTCCTTTCCGAGAATCCCAGCTTCGCGGAGGCCTGCGTCAACAACGGCCTGACCTTTATCGGACCCTCGGCGTCCAGCATGCGGGCGATGGGCGACAAGGTCGAGGCTCGTCGCCGAATGATCGAGGCCGGCGTCCCCGTCGTGCCAGGGACCACCGCGTTGCGCGACGAACAGGCGGCGGTCACCGAGGCGGCGCGGATCGGTTACCCGGTGCTGGTCAAAGCCGCGGCCGGCGGTGGCGGCATCGGAATGCGGGTGGCCCAGCAGGCTGGGGAGCTCCCCGCCGCCTTTGAGGCCTGCCGCCGCGCGGCGCAGGCATCCTTCGGCAGCCCCGATGTCTATCTCGAGCGTTATCTCTCGCACCCTCGCCACATCGAGATCCAGGTGCTCGCCGATGGCCACGGCACAACGCTTGCGCTCGGTGAGCGAGAGTGCTCCATCCAACGGCGGCATCAGAAACTCCTGGAGGAAACGCCGGCCGTCGGCCTGACCGACGCGCGCCGCCGTGCCATGGCAGAGGCGGCCGTCAAGGCCGCCGCGGCGGTCGGTTATCAGAACGCTGGGACCATTGAGTTCATCGTGTCGGGTGAGGATTTCTACTTCCTCGAAATGAACACCCGGCTGCAGGTCGAGCATCCGGTTACCGAGTTGGTGCTCGGCATCGACCTGGTGCGCGAGCAGGTCCGGATCTCGCGTGGCGAGCGGATCCCGGCCCAGGGCTATTCCTCGCCGCGCGGCCACGCCATCGAATTCCGGATCAACGCCGAGGATGCCCTGCGTAACTTCATGCCCACGCCCCGCCGGATTCAGCGGTACGCGCCGCCCGCCGGACCGGGCGTTCGAGTCGATAGCGGCATCCGGCCGCACCAGGAGATCTCCCCACACTTCGATTCGCTCCTGCTCAAGTTGATCGTCTGGGCGGACGATCGGGATGCCGCTATCGGCCGGGGGCGCCGCGCCCTTCAGGAGCTGGTGCTCACCGGGCCGAAGACCACCGTCCCATTCCATCGCGCCCTGCTTGAGGAAGCCGATTTCCTCAACGGCCGGATCTCGACGAGTTTCATCCAGGAGCACCCACGCCTGCTGGAGAAAACCAGGGAGTTCGATGCCCAGGGGTCGCCGCTCGAGTCACTCTACGGCGGCGCCGAGGTTGCGGCGGCCATCGCGGCCGCGGTTACCGACTGATAACCAGAGGGGCGCTGTATTCCTGGGCCAGCGGTGCGCCATTGATGTCCGTGACGCCCCTGGTGACCACGAGCTGATAGGTGCCCGGCCGCAGCCGGACGTTGACTATGGCCAGATGCTTGTCGGGATCGAAGCTCACCCGCGCGGCCATCAGCTGGCCACTCGCATCCTTGACCTGGATCGTGTCGCCGCTGACGCTATCCGGTTTAAGGTCGGCGTCAAACCGTACCCGCACCTGCTGGCCCGGCGGGGCCTGGAGGATTTGCACCGAGACGACCGTCGGACCGTGGCCGAGAGCCATGGTGTCGGAGGCCTTGACGCCATCGACCAGGTAACGCTGAGCCTGCAGGGTCAGACTGAGCTGCTCTTCGAAAAAGCTGGTCTCAACGCCTGATTTCGCGATGAAGATGCGGACGCCCACCAGGAACTTGTTCGGGTTGGAGCCGGTCAGCTGCACGGTGACGGGGTAGTAGCGGTTGAATTGCGTCCCCGCGGGACTAAACAGCGAGGATGCGCCCGCCTGGTAGGCCGCTCGACCGGCATCGTCCAGTGCGTCCTGCGCGGTGCTGGTATCACCGTGAATGCGGGCTTGCATGAATTTCTCGACTTCAGCCAGCGCCTCCTGTTCCGCCGCATCGTTTCCGGACGGGGCCGAGGTGGCGGTCCAGAACGCGTTCCCGCCGGCTTCGTCCCTGCGGGTGAAGAGCACGAGGTCGCCGCTCGGTGACCATTGCGGGGCGCTGTACTCCCGCTCGGGACCGAACCTGATTGGATTGCTGCCATCGCGATTGACCAGCATCAGGACGGACATTGTGTTGATCCCCTCGGTTGGCCTGGCGGCGAAGAGGAGCGAAGCCGCGTCGGGCGCCCAGTTCAGGTCGGACCAGGCCTGACCGCTGGGGCCGCTGGCAATCCTGGACGTCTTGCCGTCCGCCACCACGTACAGATCCGTGCCCTTGTCCCGCTGGATCGTGAACGCAAGGTCGCCCTTGCTCGACCAGGCAAAGCCGGTGGCACCGTCGGGCAGGCGCCGGGTGGTGGATGGGGTCAGGTCCAACACGACCGAGCCGGTGGTCGACTGCACTGCCAGGAACTGTCCGTTCGGCGAAGCGGCCAGGCTGCCGTCGTGGTCGACTTTCAGTGTCGCTGCCACAACCGGGCTGTGCAGCCCGACGAGGCGGAGCACGCCCTGATCCACATAGGCGAGCCGGTCCGGGCCAATCCAAACCGCCGGACGATCGGGGACGCCGTCAACGGTGGCGACCGTCGATACCAGGTTGCCCTGCAGGTCACGGACCTCGAGGGTGGCCTGGTTCCCCTGCAACTGACGCCAAACGCTGAAGAGCCCACCCGAGGGTGCCGCCGCCGGGAAGTTGCCGCCGGGGGCCACCAGCCGGACCGGCGTGCCGATCGGGCTCATCAGCCAGACGTCGGTGGTTGGGGCAGAACCGAAAGCCGTCGCCGTCGGCGACTGGCTGGGCAGCGTGGCGGGCCCCGGCAGGCCACCCGGGCGGGTGACCAGCAGCTGGCCCGCGGGAGTCCAGGTCGCGGCCAGGATCTTGCCCGAGTCCGCCAGCCGGCTGTCGAACCCATAGGTCACGCCGGCGCTCCGAAACGACGGCGGCACCACCGGCGGGGCCGGCGCCCGGACGGTGGTGAAATGCACCACGACCGGGGTGGGTGCTACCGCGGGCTTCGGCGTGCTGGTGGGGTTGCCAGGGTTCGCGCTCGCCGCCGCAGCCTTTGGCTTGAGGGTCACGGTATACGTCGTGTTGGGGGCCAGCGGATGATTCGGGACGATCACGAGCGTGTTCCCTACCCACTGCTTGGTAACCGATGTCGCCGGCTCGATTTGCACCGTCTCCTCGACCGCTGCCTTGTCGACCGGACCGCTGAACTTGATCTCGATGGGCTCGGCGGTCGCGACGTTCGTCTTGTTATTGATCGGGCTGACAACGGCGACTGGCGAGCCCGTCGGCCGGTTCGCCAGGTAGATCTCGATGCCAAGCACAACGATGAAGCCGGCGGCCACCGCCGCCATCGCCGGCGCGAGCACCGAAGGCGTCAAGTTGAATGGGAACCATGACCGCGACGCTCGTGGAGTGAGCGTCTTCCTCGCCTCGGCCATCAGCTGGGCGCGCAGGTGTAGTCGGAAGTTGGGGTCGAGCGGAGGCGTCGCGGGCCGCGACGCCTTGAGGAGGTCCACCACTTCGTGGTGGGCCGGATCGGTGAAGAGTTCGTCGAGCTCTCTGTCGTCCATCAGGGCGTCCCCAGTTCGAATTCCGGCGGGAGTTCCCGGCGCAGCCGCTCGACCCCGCGGTGGAGCAGCAGCTTGACCGCGCCCGAGCTCTTGCCCAGGATCTGGGCGATCTCCTCGATCTTCCGGTCCTCGCCGAACTTCAGCACCATGGCGGCCCGCTGCTGCTTCGGCAGCTGGTCAATCGCGGACCAGACCCGGCGGCTGCGATCGCGCCGCACCACCTCGTCGACCACCGTCGGCTCGGAGCTGGGCAGGCTGGCACCCTCCTCGAGCTCTACCTCTTTTGCCGCCGCCCCGCGATAGTGGTCGGCGACGGCGTTCAGCGTGATCTGGTAGAGCCAGGAGGAGAAGGGGTGGCCCGAGTAGGTGTACCGTTTGATGTTTTTCAGCGCTTTAAAGAACACCTCCGACGTCACATCCTCTGCCAGCGACTGGTCTCGCACTCGTGAATACGCAAAGCGATAGATCTGCGGGAAATAGCGATCGTAAAGCGCCCCGAACGCGTCCGGGTCCAGCTTCGCACGCTCGACAAGTTCCCGCTCTTCAAATCTGTCCGGCATCAAGGCACCCCACGGGGCGCCCGCTGCAGACTGAACGGGAGACGCCCCCTCTTGGTTACGTGTTCGGCCAATTTACCAGCAACTCCCGTATCAGAAAAAGTCGCCCAAAGGGAGGGACGTTACGGTTTGCGTCGCGCCTGGTCCACCGGTTTTGGGCGGGGAATCGCCAGTATAATCAGCCGGTCACCGACGGCCCGCCACCCAAAAGGAGACCAGCCGCCGTTTGATCCCCCGGTACGCTCACCCGGAGATGAGCGAGATCTTCTCTCCAACGCAGCGCTACGAACTGTGGCTGCGGATCGAACTCATCGTGACCGACGGGTGGGCCGAGATCGGGGAGATCCCGAAATCGGCGATCGACCGCCTCCGGCACGCGACCGTCGATGCCGAACACATCGCACGCCTGGAGGAGCGAGTCGGCCATGACGTGGTCGCCTTCCTGGACTCGCTGGCGGAATCGGTCGGCGACGATGCCCGCTACCTGCACCGCGGTCTGACCTCCTCCGACATCCTCGATACGGCGCTCGCGCTGCAGCTGGTGCGCGCCGCCGACATCCTTCTCAAGGACGTCGATCGGCTCTCGTCCGTGATCCGGCGCCGGGCGATCGAGGAGCGCGGCACCTTGATGGCCGGCCGGACCCATGGGATCCATGCGGAACCACTCAGCTTCGGCTTCGTGCTCGCGGGCTGGCTGGACGAGCTGGACCGCGACCGCCAGCGGCTGCTCACCGTGCGCGAAGACGTCCGCGTGGGCAAGCTGTCCGGCGCAGTGGGCACCCACGCCACCGTCGACCCGCGCGTCGAAGAAGCCGCCCTGGCGAAGCTGAGCCTGAAGGTCGCGCCGGTGACGACCCAGGTGATCGCGCGCGACCGGCACGCCGCCTATCTCTCAACGCTCGCGGTGCTTGGCGGCAGCCTGGAGAAATTCGCGACCGACATCCGTCATCTGCAGCGGAGTGAGGTCTCCGAGGTCCGCGAGCCGTTCGGCGACCAGCAGAAGGGCTCCTCCGCGATGCCGCACAAACGCAACCCCATTCTCAGCGAGCGAGTCTGTGGCCTGGCCCGGGTGATCCGCGGCTACGCCCAGACGGCGCTGGAGAACCAGGCACTCTGGCACGAGCGCGATATCAGCCACTCCTCCGCGGAGCGGATCATCTTTCCC
This sequence comes from Chloroflexota bacterium, assembly GCA_005889225.1. Taxonomy (GTDB): domain Bacteria; phylum Chloroflexota; class Dormibacteria; order CF-121; family CF-121; genus CF-13. The sequence goes on from VBEW01000077.1 coordinate 24,155, forward strand.
GATGCCTGCATCCTTCTCGATTACATGCTTCGCTTGATGGCCGACATCCTGGAAGGGTTGACCATCGACCGCGCGCGCATGCGGGCCAACCTGTACCGCAGCGGCGGCGTGGTTTTCTCCCAGCGGGTCCTGCTGGCTCTGGTGCAAAAGGGGATGTCCCGCCAGGATGCCTACCGGGTGGTGCAGCGGGCGGCCCTGACTGCGCTCGATGATGGACAGGATTTCAAGACCATCGTCGGACAGGTGCCGGAGGTTCGCGAGCGACTGACCGCCGAGGAACTGGCCGAGCTGTTCGATCCGGCCTATTACCTGCGCCATCTCGATGTGACCTTCGAGCGCCTCGGCCTCGAACCCGTGGCCTTATCACCCTCCCAGGCTGGCGGGCGCGGGGAGGGTGGGGGATTGTGACCGCCATTCTGACCACCTCGCTGCGGCTCCCACTCCACTCGCGGGGAAAGGTGCGCGATACCTACCGTCTCAGCGATCGCGAGCTCCTGATGGTGACGACCGACCGGATCTCCGCCTTCGACGTCGTGCTGCCGACCCCAATTCCAGAAAAAGGCCGCGTCCTGAATCAGCTGTCCCTCTCCTGGTTCCGTAACACCGCCGCCCTGGTCCGCAACCACGTTGCCCCTGCGCTGTCGATCCCAGCAGCGGTCCTCAGCGAGCACCCGGATCTCGAGCAGCGCAGCATGCGGGTCGTGATGGCCGAGCCCATCCCATTCGAGTGCGTGGTGCGCGGCTATATTTCCGGCTCGGGTTGGAAGGACTACCAGCGGACCGGGTCGATCGCTGGTGAGCGGCTGCCCGCGGGGTTGCGAGAGAGCGACCGGCTGCCGGAGCCGATTTTTACGCCGGCCACCAAGGCGACCTCCGGCCATGATGAAAACATCTCGCCCACCGAGCTCGCCAACCGGATTGGCCAGGAGCTGACCCAGACGCTCAAACGGCTCAGCCTGTCGCTCTACCAGTTTGCCGCGGAGCGCGCGCTGCAGTCGGGACTCATCCTGGCGGATACGAAGTTTGAGTTCGGGTTCGATGGTGGTGACGTCATCTTGATCGACGAGCTGTTGACGCCCGATTCGTCGCGATACTGGGATGCGCAACGATATCGGGCCGGCGGACCCCAGCCCTCATTCGATAAGCAGTTCGTCCGCGATTACCTCGAGCAGATTGGCTGGAACAAGCACCCGCCGGCGCCCTCGCTGCCTGATGAGGTCGTCGAGGGAACGAGTGCCCGCTACCTCGAGGCGCTCCGGCGCCTGACCATCGAGCGTCTGCAGGTGGGCTCCCGTGTTTAAGGCTGAAGTCTTCGTCACGCTGAAGCCGGTCGTCAATGATCCGGCTGGCCTCACGATCCGGGGCGGCCTGCAGGCTCTCGGGTTCGAGTCGGTGAAGGATGTGCGGGCGGGCAAATATCTCGCGATCACTCTGGACGAGCCGGACGAAGCTCGTGCCCGGGCTCGTGTGGAGGAGATGGCGCAGCAGCTGCTCGCCAATGCGGTTATCGAAGATTTCCGCATCGAGGTACAGCCGGCATGAGGACGGGGATCGTCGTCTTCCCCGGCACCTGGAGTGACCGGGACTGTTCCCATGCGGTCGGTGAGATCCTCGGCGAGCCAGTGCGCTACGTCGACCATCGCGCGCGTACGCTCGACGACCTGGAGCTGGTCATCCTCCCGGGCGGCTTTTCCTACGGCGACTACCTGCGCTGCGGCGCGATTGCGCGCTTCGCGCCGGTGATGGAGGCGGTTGCCGACTTTGCGAATCGGGGAGGGCTGGTGCTGGGTATCTGCAATGGATTTCAAATCCTGCAGGAAGCGCGTCTGCTTCCCGGCGCGCTCCTCAGAAATGCCTCCTGCGAGTTTCGATGTGAGTGGGTCCACCTACGGGTTGAGCAGAGCGACTGCGCGTTTACTCTTGACTGCCGTCCCGGGCAGGTGCTCCGAATCCCGATTTCCCATGGCGAGGGCAACTTTTTCGCCGATGCGGCAACCCTTGAGTCACTCGAGCGAGCCGGGCGGGTCGTGTTCCGCTACTGTGCCGCCGACGGTCGAGTGACCGCCGCCGCGAATCCGAACGGCTCACTGCGCAACGTCGCCGGAATCTCCAACGCGCGCGGCAACGTGATCGGGATGATGCCGCACCCCGAACGGGCCTGTGAAGCCCTGCTGGGCGGCGAGGATGGGCTCGCGATATTTCGCTCGGCCGTCCATGCGCTCACCCGGGTGGCGGTGTAGTGGCCGCTTCAATAAGACAGGCCCACCTCGACGCCGTGGCCCTCGAGGAGGATGAGTACGGTACCATCGTTCGCGCCCTGGGACGCGACCCGAATGATCTGGAGCTCGGGATGCTCGGCGCGCTGTGGAGTGAGCACTGCTCCTACAAGACCTCGAAAGCGTTGCTGCGCCAGCTGCCAACCGAGGGGCCCCAGGTCCTGCAGGGACCTGGCGAAAACGCGGGGGCTGTCGATATCGGCGACGGGCTGGCGGTGGTCTTCAAGATCGAGTCGCACAACCATCCATCGGCGATCGAGCCGTACCAGGGTGCCGCCACCGGGGTGGGAGGCATTCTTCGGGATGTTTTTGCCATGGGGGCGCGACCCATCGCGATCCTCAACGCTTTGCGTTTCGGTCCGTTGGACGAGGGCCGAAATCGTCACCTGTTCCAGGGCGTCGTCGCCGGCATCGGTGGCTACGGCAATTGCTTCGGCTGTCCTACGGTCGGTGGTGAGGTGTACTTCGATCGCGGCTACGCCGACAACCCGATCGTCAATGCGATGTGCGTCGGGCTGGTGGCGCAGAGCCGGCTTCGCCGCGCGAAGGCTGACCACACCGGCGACGTCGTGCTCCTGGTTGGTGCCGACACGGGCCGTGATGGAATCCACGGCGCCACCTTCGCCTCCGTGGAGATGGATGAGCGATCGGCATCACGGCGCCCCGCGGTCCAGGTTGGGAACCCATTCCTCGAGAAGCTGCTCTGCGAAGCTTGCCTGCAGCTCAACGAGCTCGACGGCGTCACCGCCATTCAGGACCTGGGCGCCGCCGGACTCACGAGTGCGGCCAGCGAATTGGCCTACCGCGGACGTCGCGGCATCGACCTCGATGTCGATCGGGTGAGCAGGCGGGAGCAGGGCATGAGCGCATACGAGGTCATGCTGTCCGAATCCCAGGAGCGGATGCTGGTGGTGGTCAGGCCGCAGGCTGAGGCAGCGGCCCGACAGATCGTCGATCATTTCGAGTTGCATGCGGATCGGGTTGGCAGCATCACGTCGACCGGACGGATCCGCATTCGCGACGCCGGTGCTATCGTCGCCGATCTGCCACTGAAAACGCTCGTCGATGGCGTGCCCCTGCGATCGCCGGCCGCTGCGTTTCCCGACAAACCGCCGTCGCCCGTCTGGCCCGCCGTCGATGAGCCGGAGGCCATCCTGCTCGACCTGATCGCCCGCCCGAACTTGCGCAGCCGCCGCCCCATTTACCGCACCTACGATCACCAGGTGCAGGACAACACCGTGTTCGGTCCGGGCTTTGACGCCGCCCTGCTCCGGGTGCCGGGCACGGGCAAGGCACTGGCCCTCACGACCGACGGCAATCCCTGGTACGTCGCCCTCGATCCCTATGAAGGCACCAAAGCGGCGGTTGCCGAGGCGGCCCGAAACATTGCCTGCACCGGCGCGCGTCCGATGGCCGTGACCAACTGCCTCAACTTCGGAAACCCCGAACGCCCCCAGGTTTTCGGACAGCTGCAGGAGAGCATGCGCGGAATGGCCGACGCCTGCCGCGCCTTCGAGCTGCCCGTGGTTAGCGGAAACGTGAGCCTGTACAACGAGACGAGTGAGCGGAACATCCCTCCGACGCCGGTGATCGGCATGGTCGGCTTGCTCGACGACGTGTCGGCTCGTTGTCCCGCGGGATTTCAAGAGGATGGCGATCTCGTGTTTCTGCTGGGCGAGACCCGTGAGGAACTCGCCGGCAGTGAGTATTTGCGACTGCTTGGAGCCAAATTGGAAGGTCGGCCACCGATGGTGAGTCTCGAGATGGAGCGTCGCCTGCAAGCGGCGCTGCTCGATTCCATCGGAAGGGGAGTGCTACGCTGCGCCCACGATGTTGCCGATGGCGGTCTGCTGGTTGCGCTGGCGGAGAGCGCCCTCTTCGGCGGCCGCGGGCTCCGTTGCCCGGCCATCGTCGGCCCGGTCAGCCGTGAGGCCTTCTATTTCGGTGAATCGCAAGGCCGGGTCATCGTCAGCGTGTTGCCCCGTCGGGTACCGGAGCTGCAGAAACTGATGGCGCACCACCACGTCCCCCTGCACGCCATCGGGGTGGTGGGCGGGGAGGACTTCCAGGTGGGCTCGGAGATCCGGTTACCCCTTGATACCCTGCGTGCCGCCTGGGAGACGCCATTTTGATCCGCCGCCATTGGCTCGCCGAGGAACGGATGCATGAGGAGTGTGGTCTGTTCGGTATCGAGGCGCCCGGCGAAGATGTGGCCAACCTGACCTACTTCGGTCTCTACGCCCTGCAACACCGCGGTCAAGAGAGCGCGGGGATCGCGGTCAGTGATGGCAGCCAGCTACGCGTGCACAAAGCGATGGGATTGGTGGCACAGGCCTTCGATCAAGCCGCGCTCGAACGCTTGACCGGCCAGCTCGCGCTCGGGCATACGCGCTACTCGACCACCGGCTCGAACCGGCTGGAGAACGCGCAGCCGATCACCGTCGAACACCCCCAGCTCGGCACCCTGGCGATCGCGCACAACGGCAACCTGACGAATGCCCAGCCGCTGCGCCAGGGGCTCCAAATGGAGGGCGTCCGTTTCACCACCTCCAGCGACACCGAGGTCATTGCTGAGCTGCTCGCCAGAACGGTTGGGTCTGACCTGTTCGGCGTTCTCCGCCGCGCATTGCCGCGGTTGCAGGGAGCGTACTGCCTGCTGGTGCTGAGTCGCGACAGCCTGGTCGGCGTGCGCGACCCACTCGGCATCCGCCCGCTCTGCCTTGGCCGCCTCCCCGACGGTGGCGGCATCATCGCCTCCGAGACCTGCGCGCTCGACACCGTCGGCGCCGAGTTCATCCGGGAGATCGAACCTGGTGAGGCGGTCCTGCTTGGGCAGGGCCAACCGGCAGCGGAGCAGCTGCTTCCGTCGACGCGCAAGGCGATGTGCATGTTCGAATTCATCTACTTTGCCCGCCCGGACTCGCGCCTGCAGGGCCAGTCGCTATACGAGGCACGACGCAACATGGGCCGGGAGCTCGCCCGGGAGGCGCCGGCCGACGGCGACATCGTCATCTCCTTGCCGGACTCGGGGACGCCGGCGGCGGTCGGCTTCGCGGAGGCCAGCGGCATCCCCTACAGCGAGGGCTTGATCAAGAGCCGCTACATCACGCGGACCTTCATCCAGCCAAACCAGCGATTGCGCAACGTCGGCATCAAGCTGAAGTTCAATCCCTTGCGCGAGATCCTCGAGGGCAAGCGAGTGGTACTCGTTGATGACTCGATCGTTCGCGGTACCACCAGCCGGAAGATCGTTGAAGAGTTGCGTCGGGCCGGTACGGCAGCCGTCCACATGCGGATCAGCAGCCCGCCCATCCAGTGGCCGTGCTTCATGGGCATCGATATCGCCAGCCGCTCGGAGCTGATCGCCTCGGGCCGTACGGTCGAGGAGGTCGAGCGTCTGATCGGCGCCGACACGTTGAAATACCTGAGCAAGGCGGGGCTCTTCCGCGCGGTCAAGAATGTGACCGGCTTCTGCATGGCCTGCTTTGACGGCGATTACCCGGTCCCGGTCCCGGTGCAGCTCGAGATGGACAAGCTGGCGCTGGAGACGGTGCCGACATGAGCACCTATCGCGACGCGGGCGTCGACATCGATGCCGGGAACCGTGCTGTCGAACTGATCAAGCCGCTGGCCAAGTCAACCCAGGGGCCCGAGGTGCTGGCCGGGGTGGGGCCCTTCAGCGGGCTGTTCGCGTTGAATATCCACCGATACCGGCAACCGGTCCTGGTGGCCAGCACCGATGGCGTGGGAACGAAAGTGCTGCTCGCCAGCGAGGCCGGCCGTCACGCGCAGATCGGCGCCGACCTCGTCAACCATTGCGTCGACGACGTTCTAACCGCGGGTGCCGATCCGCTGTTCTTCCTGGATTACGTGGCCACCAGCGTGCTCGACCCACCCGTGGTGGCCGAGGTGGTGGCCGGGATGGCGAACGCCTGCCGGCAGGCCAACTGCGCCCTGCTTGGCGGGGAAACCGCCGAGATGCCGGGACTCTACCGCCCGGCGACGTACGACATCGCCGGCTTCATGGTGGGAGTCTGCGAGCGCGACGCCATCATCGACGGCACCTCGATCAATGCCGGCGATGCCCTGCTGGCGTTGCCATCAACCGGCCTGCATACGAACGGCTTCAGCCTGGCGCGGCGCGTGATTCCCAGCCGGGCGCTTGCGCAGACGATCCCCGGAAACGGTCACACGGTGCTCGAGGCGCTCCTGGCGCCCCACCCCTCGTACCTGGAGCCGGTTCGGCGGCTGCGCGAGGCCGTCACCATCAAGGGCCTGGCGCACGTCACCGGCGGTGGCATCGTGGGGAACCTGCCGAGAATTCTGCCGCTCGGCCTCGGCGCCCGCATTCAGCGTGGCTCCTGGCCTGAGCCGCCGATCTTTTCCTACCTGGCGCCCTTCGTCGCCGACGACGAGATGTGGCGAGCGTTCAACATGGGGATCGGAATGATCGTAGTGGTGGACGAGTCGAGCGTCGAGACCGCGCTGCGGGTCCTGGACGGGGAGATCTTTCAGGTCGGCGATATCGTGGCATCCGAGCAGCGGCGTGTTCAGATCCTGGAGTGAGCCGGCTCCGGGTTGGCGTCCTGGTGTCCGGCCGGGGCAGCAACCTGCAGGCTCTGATCGAGGCGACGAAAGACCCGCTCTACCCGGCACGTGTCGTGGTCGTCTGTGCCAACCGCAAGTGCGCGGCGCTCGAGCTGGCCAAGAAGGCAGGAATTTCGCGCGCGACCTTCCGGCTGGCCGACTATCCCGACCGTAAGGGCCGCGACCTCGCCATGGTCAGGAGGCTTCGCCTGCACGGCGTGGAGCTGGTGGTCTGCGCCGGGTACGATGCCATCCTGGAACGTGTGGTCACCCGCGAGTTCGCGGGTCGCATCATCAATATTCACCCCTCATTGCTGCCGGCGTTCGCGGGTACGATGGATGCCGTCGCCATGGCCCTGGAGGCACGCGTCACGGAGACCGGCTGCACGGTGCACGTGGTGACCAAAGACGTCGACATGGGTCCGGTCCTTGCCCAGCGACGCGTCGAGGTGCGTCCCGATGACACGGTGGAGACGCTTCGGGAGCGGATCCAGGCCGAGGAACACACCCTGCTGCCGGTGGTCGTCAAACGGCTCGCCGGCCTGGCCCTCCCGATCACGGTGTGAACGCGCTTCTGAGCGTCTCCGACAAGAGTGGACTTAACGATTTCGCGCGTGGTCTCGACAGCCTTGGCGTGACGATTTACGCGACCGGAGGCACCGAGCGCGCCCTGCGTGATGCAGGCATTCCCGTCCGCGCCCTTCAGGAGCTGACCGGATTCAACGAGATGCTGGATGGCCGGGTCAAGACGTTGCACCCCAACGTGCACGCCGGGATCCTGGCGCGCCGTGACGAGCCGCGCCACCTCCAGGAGCTGGCCGACCGCGAAGTGAAGCTGATCGACCTCGTGGTCGTCAACCTCTATCCGTTTGTCGATACCGTGGCGTCCGGCGCGGGCCACGCCCAAACCATCGAGTCCATCGACATCGGCGGGGTGACGTTGCTGCGGGCGGCCGCCAAGAATCACGACCATGTGCTGCCGGTGGTCCGCCCGAGTGATTACCCGACGGTGCTCGCCGCGCTCAAAGATCCTGCCGGGATCCCCCCATCGCTGCGCCGGCACCTGGCGGCGGTTGCCTTTGGACACACAGCTGCCTACGACGCGGCGATCGGCGAGCACCTCCGCGATGGCCAGGGCAGCGCACCGCTACCGGAGGATTTCACGCTGGGCGGCCACAAGCTGCGCGACCTCCGCTACGGAGAGAATCCGCACCAGTCGGCGGCACTGTATCGGACGGCCGAGGGGGGAGGGATGGCGCAGGCCAAGCAGTGGCAGGGACTCGAACTCTCGTACAACAACCTGCTCGATGCCCAGGCCGCCTGGTCGCTGGTCGGGGATTTCTCGGCGGTGGCGGTCGCCATCATCAAACACGCGAACCCCTGCGGGGTGGCGGTTGGGACCGATGTTGCGGATGCCTTCGACCGAGCGCTGGCCAGCGACCGCCGGTCGGCGTTTGGTGGCATCGTCGCCTTCAACCGCCCGGTCGATGCAACCGTTGCCAGGAGCGTCGTCGAGCTTTTCCTCGAGGTCGTGGTCGCGCAATCGTTCGATCAGCCGGCGCTCGAGATCTTCAAAGCCAGACCGAAACTGCGGGTACTCCAGCCGGGACCCGGGCCGTCGCAGTTGGCGCTCGACGCTCGGCCGATCACCGGCGGATTCCTGGTCCAGAGTGCGGATCACACCGGTGATACGCTGGGCGATGCCCGTCTCGTGACCGCAAAGGCCCCCGATGACGCGACCTGGAACGACCTGCGGTTCGCCTGGACGACGGTCAAGCACGTGCGATCGAACGCCATCGTGCTGGCGCACCAGGGTGCGACCGTCGGCGTGGGCGCCGGCCAGATGAGCCGGGTCGAGGCCGTTGAGCTTGCCGTGCACCGCGCCGGCCCGCGTGCGGAGGGGGCGGTGCTGGCCAGTGATGGCTTCTTCCCTTACCCCGATGGCGTCGAGGTGGCCGCCCGCGCCGGCGTGCGGGCGATCGTCCAGCCGGGCGGCTCGGTGAAGGACAGCGAGGCGATTGCGGCCGCCGAGGCGGCTGGTGTGGCCATGGTCTTCACCGGCGAACGCCACTTCAAGCACTAGGCTGGTGTCCGACCCAACCGTCGATCCCGGCTGCGGTCCTTGGCGGCCGCTGCTATTGTTGTAGCTGGTCTTCGGGGCAGGGGTGTGAATCCCCGATCGGCGGTAAAGCCCGCGAGCGTCCTACGACGCATGACCCGGTGAAGGCGTAGAGCCCACTCCGGGGCCGACCGTACAGTCGGGATGAAAGAAGGCCCTCGGAGCGCACCCTGTGCGCCCGATCACTGCCCCGGCGGCCAGGGAGTAATGACGATGGCCGTTCCAAAGACCGAGGCTCAGCCCGTCGCGCGGCCGGCGAGGGGCGGTCTCATCGATCGCTTCTCGGTGGTGCTCGTCGCCGTGGCGGCCACGATGTGGGCGTCCGACACCTACTTTCGGGCCCAGCTGATCGGCCATCTGACGCCGTCCCAGATCGTCGTTATCGAAGACGCGCTGGTGAGCCTGTTCCTGGTCGCGTTTCTTCTCCGCGGGCTTCCGGAAATGCGGCGGTTGGATCGGCGTGGCTGGCTGGCGATCGGGTTCATCGCGGTCGGCCCGCAGGCGGTGGCGACGATCCTCTTTACGACGTCATTCTCGTACCGGCATTTCGCCGAGACTTTTGTCCTGCAGCAGACCCAGCCACTGATTGCGATCCTGCTGGCGTGGATCATCCTGGGCGAACGACGGCGGCCGTGGTTCTGGCCGGCGGCCGCCCTGGCGATCGTCGGGGTGTACATGGTCGTCTTTTCCCAGAATCTGATGGCGCCCTTCTCCGACCTTCAACATGGCCGGCTCGAGGCCGGACTCTATGCGCTCGGCGCCGCCGCCTTGTGGGCCAGCGGCACGGTGCTGGGCCGCTTCGTGCTTGGCAAGCTCAGCTTTCCGACAACGACGGCGCTGCGCTTCACGCTGGCACTTCCGGTCCTTGTCCTTGTTGTGCTGGTTCAGAACGGCCTGTCCGGCTTCAGCCATTACCACGCGGGAGACATCTTTCCTTTTCTCGGGATCGCGCTGATTCCGGGGCTCCTCGCCCTGCTCCTCTACTACCGGGCACTGGCGAGCACCCCGGCCACCCTGGCGACGATCGCGGAAATGGCTTTCCCGGTGGCCGCGACCTTTATCGCCTCGGCGCCGCCGCCGTATGGCTTCAACCAGCCGCTCTATCTGCCGCAATTCATCGGCACCGGGCTGCTGATCGCGGTGATCTTCGTCCTGAACTGGACGAAGGAGCGGACGCCGCCCGTGGTCGTCCAACACGAAGCCGCCGCGTAACGCTGGCCGCGAGCTGAGGTGGCAACGGGCTTCGGCATCGATCCAGACCAGGGCCTGAGCCAGGCCGACGAGCTGCGCCTCGTTCGGTTGGCCGCCGAGCTCGGTTACGACTCGGCCTGGACGAACTCCGGGGCGGACGCGGGGGCATTCGACCGCTGTCTGCGTTGGCACGAAGGGAGTGGACTGCCGGTTGGCATCTCCGCGGTCCCCGCGTCAGGCCGCCCGACCGCGTTTTACGCGGAACACGCGCGACGGCTCTGGGATGCGACACATGGACGATTCACTCTGGTCGTCGGCAGTGGGCGGCTCCCACGGCCCGCTCAGACGATGCGGCCCTACCTGACCGACCTGCGACAGCAGCTGCCGGCTGCGATGCCGCTCTATGTGGCGGCGCTCGGCCCCTTGATGTTGCGACTTGCCGCCCAGCTGGCGGACGGCGTCGCGCTCAACTGGTGTACGGCCGAATGGGTCGAATGGTCTCGGCAGACCCTTAACGATGCGGCGCTCGCCGCCGGCCGGTCCGTCCCACGGGTGGTCGAGTACGTCAGGACTGCCGTCGATCCGGACGCGGACGTCGCTCGAGGGCGAGTGGCAGCGACCGCGCTCCGATACGCCCTGGGCATCCCGGCGTACCGCAGACACTTCGAGCGGATGGGTTTTGCTGAGGAGTTGCGGCGGATCGAGGCCTTAGACGGCGCTCCCGACCCGGCGTTTGTCTCCGCGATCGGCGCATCGGGCGCGCCGGAACAGACGCGCCAGGAATTCGAACGTCTGGCGACCGGCCTGGACCTTCCGATCGTGCGGATCCTGGTCGTGCAACCCGGTGACGTCGAGTCGGCTCGCCGCGTTCTTGACGAATGCCGGCCGATTCGCTGACCGCGGCGACCTGTGGAAAACGTCGACACGCAGCTGTCGCAACGCGGTGCCATAATGCGGCCGGTTTTGAAGAAGGAACGCCGGAACTGGATCCTCCCCGAGCCGCTGCGGGCTCAACCAGGACTCGAGGCCTTCTCATCGGTTTTCCGTCAGATCCTCCATGGGCGGGGCGTCACCCGGCAGAGCCAGCTGGATCCGTGGCTGCAAACGGACCTCGAGCGAGCACCTGATCCTTTCTTACTGAAGGACATGGCGGTCGCGTGCGACCTGATTGCCGACGCCGTCCATCGGGGCGAGCGGATCGCGGTCTACGGCGATTACGACGCCGACGGGGTTACCGCTTGCGTCACCCTCGCGCGGGGCCTGCGATCGATTGGCGCCGAGGTCATCACTTACATTCCCAATCGGTTCACCGAAGGCTATGGCCTGAATGCCGAGGCACTCAAGGACCTGCACGCGCGGGGCGCTCGCCTTGTGATCACCTGCGATTGCGGGACCAACTCCGTCGACGTCGCTCGCGGCCGGCCCCCTGGCATGCGCGTGATCGTTACCGATCACCACGAGGTGGGCAGGGAGCGACCACCGGTGGATGCGCTCATCAATCCCAAACAACCGGATTGTCCCTATCCCTTCGATGGCCTGGCGGCCTGCGGTGTCGCCTACAAATTGTTGGTCGCGTTGGAGCGGCGGGCGTTTCCCGGTCGGCTCGACCCCACGCTGTCGCTGGACGCGGTCGCCCTCGGCACCGTCGCCGACGTGGTCCCGCTGCACGGCGAGAACCGGGCCATCGTCCGGGCCGGATTGCGGCGCTTGAATCAGGCGCCGGGCGCAGGCTGCGCGGCTCTGCTGGCAGTCGCCGGCATCAGCGGTCCCATAACCGCCGAGCATCTCGCGTTTCAACTCGGGCCACGCATTAATGCCGCCGGCAGGATGGAAGATGCGATGCTCGCGCTCGAGTTGTTGATGAGCGATAACCGCGAGTCTGCCGATCCGCTGGCGCAGCGGCTGCAGGATCAGAATTCGCAGCGTCAACAGCTCACCGCCGAGATTGTTCGTGAGGCGAAGCTCCAGGTGGTGGAGCTCGACAACGCCGCCGCGGTCATTGTGATGGGTGCGACCGGCTGGCCGCTGGGCGTGCTGGGTCTGGCGGCGAGCCGGCTGGTGGAGGAGTTCTACCGACCGACGTTTGTCTTCAACACCGACGGCGACGAATGGCGCGGGTCGGCGCGCAGTATCGAGGGCTTCCACCTCGTCGATTGCCTTCGCGACTGTGCTCCGTTGCTCGATCGGTTCGGCGGGCATGCCATGGCCGCCGGGCTCACCGTGCTGTCCAGCCGGTTCGCGGAGCTGAAGCAGCGTCTGGAGGCGTACGCGGCGGCCCGGCTGAATGGCGATGCCTTCTCGCGCCCCATACGGATCGAGGCGTCCGCGGCTTTCGCCGACCTGAAACCGAGCCTCCACCACGAGATCCAGATGCTGGCGCCCTTTGGCGTCGGCAATCGTGAGCCCTTGCTGCTCAGCCGTGAGGCCGAGATCGTCCGGACCGAGACGTTTGGCGCGGATCGACGTCACTTGCGTCTACACCTGCGTGACCGGACCGCTTCCGCGGAGGCGATTGCCTTCGACAAAGCGGCGGCCGCCCCTCACCTTCCTGCTGGCCGCCGCCTCGACGTCGTCTACGCCCTCCAGTTTGAGCGGTGGGACGGGCTCGACCGTCTCCGCCTGCATCTGCGCGATCTCCGTCCAGCCGCCCAAACAGCCCTAGTTCTCGCCAGCGTCTAACGGCGACCTGCGTACCGAACGCCTTTACGACACCGCTGGCCCTGTGCTACGGTAGCCGTCAAGCAGGTGCTTTGGGGAAGAGGCACCTTGTTTAGCAAGCGATAGCGAGGCAAGATGCTGGACGAGGTTCGCACTCCCAGGCTGGTCATCGCGGGGACCGCAAGCAACGTCGGAAAGACGATCCTGACTGCCGGATTGATCGCCGCTTTCAAGGCTCGCGGCCTGACGGTGCAGTCGTTCAAGGTTGGTCCGGACTACATCGATCCTGCCTACCTGGCCCACGTCAGTGGCCGGCCGTGCCGCAATCTCGACTCCTGGATGCTGGGCGAGGGCGCGCTCCGCCAGATACTCGCCCAGGGTGCGCTGGGCGCCGATCTCGCACTGATCGAAGGCATGCTCGGCCTGTTCGACGGCCGCGGCGGGAGTCCCGACGGCAGCACGGCCGATGTGGCGCGCATCGTCAAGGCGCCGGTTGTGCTGGTCGTCGATGTCGCCGACATGGCACAGAGCGCCGCCGCGGTCGCACTCGGCTTTAAGAGTTACGGCGAGTCGCCGAGGATTGCGGGGGTCTTGCTCAACAACGTCAGGTCGGATGCGCACCGCCGCAGCGTCGAAGACGCGGTCTGGGATATCGCCAAGTTGCCCGTCCTCGGCGCGCTGCCGAAGATGGCGGAGCTCGACATTCCGCAACGCCAGCGCGGGCTTCTGCCGGTGACGGAGAACAAGGAGTGGGACCGGATGATCGGGCTGCTCTCCGAAACCATCGATCGCGCTGTCGATCTGGACCTGCTGCTGAGGATCGCCAACAAGGCTGAGCTGGTGCCGCTGGTGCCGAAAAAAATCTTTCAGGGCAAACCGGCCGGCGGGCCGACGGTGCGGCTGGCGGTCGCCTACGATGACGCGTTCAACTTCTATTACCCGGAAAACCTCGAGCTGCTCGAAGAGCACGGCGCCCAGGTGGTTCCCTTCAGCCCGCTGGAAGACACGCACCTCCCGCAGGATGCCGCCGGCGTCTACCTCGGTGGAGGATTTCCCGAGAGCTTCGTCGAGCCGCTCGCCCGCAACCGCGCGATGGCCGAATCGATTGAGCGCGCCTACCGCAGCGGGGTGCCGATCTATGCGGAATGTGGCGGGCTGATGTACCTGGGCCGCTCACTGCGCACATCCGGCGGCGCGCTTCAGATGGTCGGTGTGATCCCGGTTGATGTCGAGATGGACGGCGAAATCCACCGCTTTGGCTATCGACAACTCCTGACGTTGGAGGACAGCATTCTCTCGCCCCGCGGCCAGTTCTACCGCGGACACGAGTTTCACTGGAGCCGGATCACCGGCCACAACGGCGGGCTCAAGTCCGCCTACCAGATGCTAAACGCCGAGGGCGAGGTGATCGGCTACGAAGGCTTCGTCGCGCCGAACCTCCTGGCCAGCTACGTCCATCTCCATTTCGGCCAGAATCCCTTGCTGGTCGACAAGTTCGTCCAGCATTGCCGGGAGTACGCCACGGTTCGGACGCCCCGGTAGGGCGGCGACGATAACCCGGGCCGTTTCGGCCAGCGGCGTTTCGGGCATCTATCCGTATTGAAGAATGGCCACCCCTGAATACAAGGACTACTACCAGATCCTGGGCGTTTCCCGGACCGCCAGCGAGAAGGAGATCAAATCAGCCTATCGCCGCCTGGCCCGGCTGTACCACCCGGACGTCAACAAGGACCCGAAGGCCACCGACCGCTTCAAGCTGATCAACGAGGCCTACGAAGTGTTGAGTGACCCGAAAAAGCGGTCGAAATACGACCAGCTTGGCTCCGATTGGGAGCGCATTGCGCGGGAGCAGGAGTTCGCCCGCCAGTATCAGTCGCAGGCAGGCCGAGGAACCGGCGCCGCCGGATTCGGCGACTTCAGCGACTTCTTCAACACGTTCTTCGCCGGCGAGGCCGGCGGCTTTTCCGGCTTCGATTTCGAAGGGCCACGGGGACGGACCGTCACCCGCGAACGCGGTGAGGACATCGAACACCCGATCGAGATCACGCTCGAGGAGGCGGCCCGCGGCGGCGAGCGAACCATCCAAACCGAAGTTCCCGAAACGTGTCCGACCTGTGGCGGGTCAGGCTTCACCGGCGAACGTCGCACGGTCGGCAATCGGACGGTGATGGAAAGTGTCACCTGTCCGACCTGTGGCGGTGCGGGCGTTCGGGCAACCCGGCGCCAGATCCTGGTCAAGATTCCGGCGGGCGTGATCGAGGGTTCTCGCATCCGAGTCAAGGGCGAGGGCCAGCGTGCCGCCCAGCACGGTGACCTCTACCTGCGAGTCCAGCTGCAGCCGCATTCGCGCTTCGCGGCCAAGGGACGCGACCTGTACACTCCGCTGCCGGTGCTCGACGACCAGGCCGCGCTCGGCGACGAGGTCACCATCCAGTCCTTGACCGGCGCCCAGCTCCAGCTGCGCATACCAGCCGGGAGCCAGGCGGGTAAAGTGTTCCGACTCAAGGGCAAGGGATTGCCCGCGCTCAAGGATGGCGTGGCGGGCGACCTGTACGCCACGCTCGAGATTCGCCTGCCGGAACCCATCACCCCGGATCTGCGCGAGCTCTACCAGGGAATCCGCAAAGCGCGGAGCAGCTGACCGATCAGCGGCGGAAAAAGAGGTTGAGCAGCAGGGTCAGCACCAGGCTCAACAGCAGACCGGTGACGATCGGAAAATAGAAATGGACGTTGCCGCGATCGACCGTGATGTCCCCGGGCAGCCGGCCGAGAAATGGGATTCGCACACCGAAGAAGAGCACGAGGCCGACCACCACGATGAAGCCACCGACGATGATGAGCAGCTTGCCGATTTCGGGCATACGGTGATGTTACGTCTCAAACGCTCGTATGGCACCTACCTCTCAAACGCTCGCATGGCACTGAAGCGCTGCTCGCGTGGGGCGAGGCCCCCCGGCGCCACGCGCAATTAGCGGACTAGAACCCGATCCAGCCGATCGCTTGCTCGATCTTCGCCTGTTGCAGGCCCGCGATCGGTACGCCGTCGATCACGGTGAGGGGAACGTCCTTGACGTCGATATCGAGGTTGCGCAGATCTTTGCCGTCGAGCTTGCCATCAGCGCAGATGTGTTCCTTGAACTCGACGCCCCGGTTCTCCAGAATCTCCTTGATCCGCCGGCTGCTTTCGCAGTCGGGCCGCGTGTACACGATAACTTCCATGTCGCCTTATGCCTCCGATGTGTTCCCGCTCGCCCCGGGGTGACACATGACTTGATAGCGCGCCTGTCAAACGCTACATCAACACTATCAAGCGAGGTGGTATTTGTCCAATTCTTTTCTCCGATGCGTTCGATAGACGACGTTGATATCATCACGCTCTATTTTCGGTTTGACAGCCGCCGCTGCCGCCCGTAGACTTACCGGGACCTTCGTCCTTTAACCCGGCCCAGTGAGGCCCAAAGGAGAATCGATGACCGACACCCTGACCGCTCCGCCCGCGCGGACGCAGGTCGCCCCCCGACATCTGACCGGCCCACAGGACCTCGATCATCCCCTGATCGCGCGGTTGCTCGAACGGGCGGCTATTTTCGAAAGCGGCAGCGGCGACCCGGATCGGCTCCGGCGACGGCTGCTGGCCACCATCTTCTATGAGCCAAGCACCCGGACGCGCCTCTCATTCGAGGCGGCGATGCTCCGGCTCGGCGGACAGGTCCTCGGTGCCGAAAGCGCCGGGACGACGTCGTCGGCGGTCAAGGGTGAGTCGCTCGAGGACGCGATTCGGGTGATCAGTGGCTACGCCGACGCCATCGTGCTCCGTCATCCTGAAGTGGGAGCCGCCCAACGGGCCGCTCACGTCGCCGACGTCCCCGTCATCAGCGCCGGCGATGGCCCCGGCCAGCACCCGACCCAGGCGTTGCTCGATCTGTACACCATCAGGAAAGAGCTGGGCCGCCTCGACCATTTGCGCGTCGGGCTTGCCGGCGATCTCCGCAACGGCCGTACGGCTCGCTCGCTGGCCGACCTTCTTTCGCGATTCGCCGGGAACGAGCTGGTGCTGATCGCCCCACCCGGCCTGCGCATGGGCGAGGACGTCTTGCGCTCGGTGGGGCCGCAGTTGCGGGTAACGGAGACAACGGACCTGGCCGAGGCGGCGCCCACGCTCGACGTGCTGTATCAGACCCGCATTCAGGCCGAGCGCTTCGAGTCGGCAGCGGAGTACGAACGGTATCGCGGCGTCTACGTGGTGGGTCCTGAGCTGATGCGCCGCCTGCCCGGACACGCCATCCTGATGCACCCGCTCCCACGTGCCGGCGAAATCGATCCGCAGGTCGACGCAGATCCCAGGGCCGCCTATTTCCGGCAGGCCCGCAACGGGCTCTGGGTTCGGATGGCGGTCCTCGAGTGGGCGATGGCAGGTTGATGTTGCACAGCCCACCGGTCAAGGCGGTGATTCTTGATGCGCAGGGCCTGCGCCGCGCCTGGCGACGGATCGCCCACGAAGTCATCGAGCGGCAGGCGGATCTCGCGCACTTGAGCTTGCTGGGGATCGTCACGCGCGGGGTGCCGTTGGCCGAGCGGCTGGCCGCCACCCTCTTCGAACTCGAAGGCGTGCGTCCGCCCGTGCTCCCTCTCGATGTCCGGGCCTATCGCGACGATCTGCCACGGGCAGCGGCCGCCCCCCTCCCGGTGCTGCCGGCGACGGCTGTCGACGGCCGGCCGGTCCTCCTGGTCGACGACGTGCTGTTCAATGGGCGGACCGTTCGGGCGGCGATCGACGCCGTCATCGCGGCGGGTCGTCCAACGCAGATCCAGCTGGCGGTTCTGGTCGATCGTGGTCACCGCGAGCTGCCCATCCGACCGGACTACATCGGCAAGAACGTACCCACCTCGCGACAGGAATGGGTGGAGGTGCACCTGCGTGAACGGGATGGCGAGGATGCCGTCCGCATCCTCGAACGACCGGAGCGCTGATGCAGCTCCAGAACGTGCGGGTGCTTGGGCCGGCCGGACTCTCGCCGCCGACAAGCGTCGCGATCAACGCGGCCGGCGCGGCGGATCGCGATGCCAGCGGGCTCATCCTTTCGCCGGGCTGGCTGGATCTGCACGCGCATCTTCGCGATCCTGGCTTTCTGCACAAGGAGACGCTGCAGACAGGCGCCACAAGCGCCGCCTTTGGGGGATTCACGCACATCGTGGCGATGGCGAACACCGATCCGGTCATCGACCGGCCCGAGCTGCTGCGCGAGCTGGTGGCCCGGGCGGCGGCCCTTCCGATCGGTGTGAGCTTCGTGGCCGCCGTCACGATGGGGCTCGAGGGTCGATCGCTCACGGACGCCGCAGCGCTGCGGCGGGCGGGCGCGGTCGCACTCTCCGACGACGGTCGCCACCTGATGGACCAGGCCACGCTGCGCCGCGCGCTGACCGCGGCGGCCGAAGCTGGGCTGCCGGTGCTCATCCACGCGCAGATTGAGCGGCTTGGTAAGGGTCCCGAATCGGAAGCGGCCGCGGTGACCCAGGCCCTGGAGGCGGTGGAGTCGGTCCCCGGTGCGCGCCTCCACATCCAGCACGTCAGCACTCATGCCGCCGTCGAGCTGATCCGGACTGCCAAGCGGCACCGGCTATTGGTGACGGCCGAGGCGACGCCGCACCACCTCGCGTTGACGGCGCAGGACGTGACGGCCCTGGGTCCGCACGGAGCCGTGAATCCACCGCTGCGATCTGTCGACGATCGCGACGCCCTCCGGCTGGCGCTGGCCGAAGGTGTGATCGATGCGATCGCGACCGATCATGCTCCGCACGACGTTGGCGCCAAGGCCGCCGGCGCGAACGGCTTCCATGGCTTCGAGACCGCCCTGCCGGTGGTGATGGGATTGGGACTGGACGAACGCGTCCTCTATCGAGCCTGTGTCGAGCGACCGCGCGAGATCATCGGACAGTCAATCGACGACGAGTGGATCCTGATCGACCCCGCCGCAGAGTGGATCGTGGACGGCTCCTCGTTCAAGAGTCGGGGAAAGAACACACCGTTTGCCGGGCGGCGATTACGCGGACGCATCGTGATGACCCTGTGCCACGGCCAGGTCGTGATGGAACGGGTGATGCAGCATGCCTGAGTCAATGGTCCTGCTGCTGGAGGACGGATTCGTGCTCGTTGGCGAGCGCGGCGGCCGGGCAACGCACGCGAGCGGCGAGGTGGTCATCAATACCTGCATGACCGGATACCAGGAGGTCCTGTCGGACCCGTCGTATGCCGGCCAGATGGTGGTCATGACCTATCCACTGGTGGGCAATTACGGCGCCTCAGTGGACTTCCAGGAATCGGCGCGGCCCTGGGCTCGGGCGCTGGTCACCCGGCAAGTCAGCCGCTTCGAAGAGCACTGGCGTAGCCATCAGTCATTGGTCGACTGGTTGGACGGCTTCGGCATCCCGATTCTGACGGGTTGCGATACGCGCCGGCTGGCGCGGCATCTCCGAGCAACCGGTGCTCAACGCGCGGTCATCGGACCGGGTCAGGAACTCGCATCGCTTCGGGAACGGGTCCAGCGGGTGCCATCGCTCGAAGAACAGGACCTGGTGCGCCAGGTGTCGGAAGGGTTCAGCGATGTGGTCGAGCCTCTCGACCCTGCGCTTTGCTCACCCTCGTCGTTCCAGACAGGTCAGGGTGGCGGCTTGCGCCAGTGGCCCGGGCTGCGTGTAGTGGTCATCGATTACGGGGTCAAACGCAATACCCTGCGGTCGCTGCGTTCCCGGGGGGTCGAGGTCGAGGTGCTGCCCCACGACAGCGACCTGCGGGCCGTCCTCGAGCACAGCCCGGATGCGGTGGTGCTTTCGAATGGACCCGGTGATCCAGCGCAACTTCAGCCCGCGGTGGCGATGACCCGGGCGCTCATGCAGCGCTTGCCCGTGCTCGGCATCTGTCTGGGGCATCAGCTGATCGGCCAGGCGGCCGGCGCCCGTACCTCGCGACTCCCGTTCGGCCACCACGGTGGGAACCACCCGGTGATGGACCTGCGCACGAGTCGGGTGACCATGACCTCCCAGAACCATGAGTTCCAGGTCGACGGCGAGAGCCTGCCGCGCGACAGCGGCTTCGTCGTCAGTCATCGAAACCTGCACGATGGATCGGTCGAGGGACTGACCCACGGGCGCCTCCCCGTCCGCTCGGTGCAGTTTCATCCGGAAGGCGGTCCCGGCCCGCAGGACACCCAGGTGATCTTCGACGACTTCCTCGACCTGGTCGTTGGCCGGCCGGCGCCGATCGCTCACATTCTTTCCCGACCCGCACGTCCCAACACCGTGCTGGTGATCGGGTCCGGACCGATCGTGATCGGCCAGGCTGCCGAGTTCGACTATGCCGGGACGCAGGCCTGCAAGGCGCTGCGCGAGGAGGGTGTGCGCACGGTGCTGGTCAACTCGAACCCGGCGACCATCATGACCGACGAGGGCGTGGCTGACCGGGTGTACATCGAGCCGCTGACGCTCGAAGCGGTGACCGCCATTATCGAACGCGAGCGGCCCGACGGCCTGCTGGCCACCCTCGGTGGGCAGACCGGTCTCAACCTGGCGGTCGCCCTTGCCGACGCCGGCGTGCTGGAGCGCTGCCAGGTTCGCGTGCTCGGCACGCCGCTGGCGGCGATCCGGGAAGCCGAAGACCGGGAGGCCTTCAAAAACGTCCTGCTCCGAATCGGTGAGCCGGCGCCGGAGAGCCGGACCGTCAATACCGTCGACGCGGCACAGGATTTCGCCGCCGCGATCGGCTTTCCACTGGTTGTTCGCCCTGCCTACACCCTGGGCGGCACCGGGGGTGGCATGGCCGGGAGTCCCCTGGAGCTCGAGGCCGTGGTTCGTGAAGGGCTCGCCGCCAGCCCGATCCGCCAGGTCCTGGTCGAGCGCGCGGTGATCGGGTGGAAGGAAATCGAGTACGAGGTGATGCGGGACGCCAACGATACCTGCAT
Organism: Chloroflexota bacterium; assembly: GCA_005889225.1. Classification (GTDB taxonomy): domain Bacteria; phylum Chloroflexota; class Dormibacteria; order CF-121; family CF-121; genus CF-13. The sequence goes on from VBEW01000077.1 coordinate 44,941, forward strand.
TGCCGTCTGCAACATGGAGAACATCGACGCGATGGGCGTCCACACTGGCGACAGCATCGTGGTCGCGCCCAGCCAGACCCTGTCGGACCGGCAGTATCAGATGTTGCGCTCGGCCGCCCTGCGGATCATCCGCGCGCTTCGCATCGAGGGTGGCTGCAATGTGCAGTTCGCGCTCGATCCCGCCTCCGATCAGTACTACGTCATCGAGGTCAACCCGCGAGTAAGCCGGTCATCGGCGCTGGCCTCCAAGGCGACCGGCTATCCGATCGCTCGGGTGGCCGCCAAGATCGCGGCCGGCCGGTTTCTCCATGAAATCCCCAACGCCGTGACGGGAAAGACCACCGCCGCCTTCGAGCCGGCCCTGGACTACTGCGTGGTCAAGATTCCGCGCTGGCCCTTCGACAAATTTCCGGCCGCCGATCGGACGCTGGGTACTCAGATGAAATCGACCGGCGAGGTGATGGCCATCGAGCGCACCTTCGAGGCCGCCCTCAACAAGGCGCTTCGCGCGCTCGAGCAGCGGCTACCCGATGCCGCCCAGCTTCGCGGTCGGCCGGACCTTCTGCATCAGCCCAATGACCGCCGCCTGATGGCGGTCCTCCAGTCCCTGCGCGATGGTGCGTCGGAGGGCGAGATCTGCTCCGCGACCGGCTACGCGCCCTGGTTTGTCGATCGCCTGGCCTCTATCACCGGGCTGGAAGCGGAGCTGTCCAAGGGCTTACCTGACCAGGATGTCGTCCTCCGCGCCAAGCGCTGTGGCTTTGACGATGGTCGGATCGCCGAGCTGAGCGGCGGCCGCCTCCCGGTGCTGGCGATCGAGCCGACCTTCCGCCAGGTTGATACCTGCGCCGCTGAGTTCGAAGCGGTCACGCCCTACTACTACGCGACCTACGAGGACGAGGACGAGATCATCCGGAGCGGAAACACCGCCGTTGCGGTGATCGGTTCCGGGCCGATCCGGATCGGCCAGGGCATCGAGTTCGACTACTGCAGCGTCCACGCCTCGGCGGCGCTGCAAGCCGCCGGCTTCGACAGCGTGCTCATCAATAGCAATCCTGAAACAGTGAGTACCGATTTCGACGCCTCGACCCGACTCTACTTCGAGCCCCTCGACCTCGAGGGTGTCCGCAACGTCCTGCAACGGGACCCGGTGCTTGGCGTCGTGGTCCAGTTCGGCGGTCAAACCGGCCTGAACCTGGCGGATGCCTTGGCCGGCGGCGGTGTGCGCATCCTGGGGTCATCGGTCGATACGATCGACCTCGCTGAGGACCGCCGCCGCTGCGAGGGGCTGCTCCGTGACAATGGAATCCCGCAGTCTCCGGGCGGTTCGGCCACCACCGCCGCCGCCGCCCTGACGATCGCGCGCCGAGTCGGATATCCCGTGCTGGTGCGGCCGTCGTACGTCCTGGGCGGTCGCGGCATGGAGATCGTCCATTCGGCTGAGGATCTGCGCCGCTACGTCGACGCCGCCATCGCGTTTGGCGTTCGCGGCCCGATCCTGATCGACAAATATTTGTTGGGCCGCGAGCTCGACGTCGATGCCGTCTGCGATGGCGATGAAGTGTTGATACCAGGTATCCTGGAGCACATCGAGCGCGCCGGCGTCCACTCCGGAGACTCGTTCGCGGTTTACCCACCGATCACACTGAGCTCCGAAGAGACGCAGCGTGTGGTCGAGACGACACGGCTCATCGCCCGACTGGTCAAGGCGGTTGGGCTGATCAACATCCAGTTTGTACTTCAGGAAGGCATTCCCTACGTACTCGAGGTCAATCCCCGGGCCAGCCGCACGGTGCCATTCCTCAGCAAAGTGACCGGTGTGCCGATGGTGACGCTGGCCACCAATGCGGCGCTCGGCCATTCGCTGGCGGCGCAGGGATTCCGCGGCGGTCTTCAGCCCAACCGGCCCCTGTTCGCCGTGAAGGCGCCCGTCTTCTCCATGGCGAAGCTACCCGCGGTCGACGCCGTACTTGGTCCGGAGATGAAGTCGACGGGGGAGGCGATGGGCATCGCGCAAGACCTGGCGACGGCGCAGTACAAGGCGTTCCTTTCGACCATGCAGGAGCTGCCACCCGATGGGGCCGCTCTCTGCTCGATTGCCGACGCGGACAAGCCGGAAGCGCTGCCCATACTGCGCGCGCTCCATGCGCTCGGCCTCACGCTCTACGCGACCGATGGCACCGCGCGTCTGCTGCGCGAGTCCGGTATCCCGGCGACCATCGTGCAGAAACTGCGGGACGGCCATCCAAACGTGGTCGACGTGATTCGGGCTGGAGAGGTTCAGCTGGTCGTCAACACGATGTCCGCGGGGGGGCCGCTCGGCGACAACGGCGCCGGGGTGCCACTTCGCGACGGCTATGAAATTCGACGGGCATCCGTTGAGCGTCGTATTCCCTGCCTGACGTCGCTGGACACCGCCCGCGCCCTGGTACAGGCATTGCGCGCCTGGCGGCGCGAGCATCGGTCCCAGGTTGCCCCGCTCGGCGAATATGTCGGGTCGACCGTGTCCCCGGGAGTGCGCGCGTGAGCCTGGCCCTTAAGCCGGCGGTGGTGGTGGAGCGCTCGACGCCGATGACCGGCGCCATTGAACTCGTGGTTCATCACCCGCCATCCGCGGTCGCCGTGAATCCGGGGCAGTTTTTCCAGCTGGCGGTTGCAGCGCCACAGACCATCTTGCGCCGCCCCTACAGCGCGGCCTGGACGGATCCCGACAGTGGTCGGATCGGGTTTATCTTCAATGTCGTGGGGGCAGGCAGCGGTTGGCTTGCGGTGCGCCATGAAGGCCATGAGCTCGACCTGCTGGGCCCGCTCGGTCGAGGTTTCGACCTCGATGGCACCGAACCCGCGATTATCGTCGCCGGCGGACTCGGCGTCGCCGTTTTTCCCGGTGTGGTGCGGACGCTGGTTGGGCGCGGACGGCAGGTTACCGTGCTGCTGGGCGCGCGGACGTCCGCGCAACTCTTGCCCGTCGACCGTTTCCCGGGTGCCGAGGTCAGGAAGGCCACGGATGACGGCAGCGCCGGCCATCGCGGCTCGGTCGTCGACCTGTTTGGATCGACGCGGGGAGGGGCTGTAGAAGTTTTCGCCTGCGGTCCCACGCCGATGTTGCAAGCTCTGATCGAAACGGCCCGGCGGCTCGACGTGCCGTTGGAATCGATCCAGGTTTCGCTGGAGACTCCCATGGGGTGCGGCGTCGGCACCTGCCTCGGCTGTGCGGTCCCTCGACCAGGCGCCGGCTACTTGCTCACCTGCCTCGACGGGCCTTGCGTGCATGCCGATCGGATCGAGTGGAACCGGATGACGGACGCGTTTCATGGCTGAACAGCTGGACCTCAGCGTCGACCTCGGGCGCGGGCTGCGCTTGCGCAGCCCGGTGATGGTCGCCTCCGGTACCTTCGGCTACGGTTTCGATGCCCCACTGGTGGATCGCACCGCGCTCGGGGCGATCGTGACAAAGGGAACGACTCCGCGGGCGCGCGAGGGGAACGCTCCGACCCGGATTGCCGAAACGCCATCGGGCATGCTGAATGCCATCGGGCTGCAAAACCCGGGCGTCGACCATGTGGCCCGTGTCTACGCGCCGATGTGGGCGGCCTGGGATGTCCCGGTCATCGTTAACGTCGCCGGTGACGCGGTTGACGACTACGTTGCCGTGGCCCGCCGCCTCGACGGGGTCGCAGGGGTGGCTGGACTGGAGCTCAACATCTCCTGTCCGAACATCGCCAACGGCCTGCAGTTCGGGCTTGACCCGCGGCCGGCGGCGCACCTGACCACGGCCGTGCGGGCTGTCACCCGGCTGCCGTTACTGGTCAAGCTGACGCCGAACGTGACCGACATCGTCGCGGTCGGCCGCGCGGTCGAAGAGGCCGGCGCCGATGCCGTGTCCGCCATCAATACCTACGTCGGAATGGCGATTGATGTTCGTCATCGTCGGCCAGTATTGTCCCGGGGAAGCGGCGGACTCAGCGGACCCGCCATCAAGCCACTCGCGCTGCATGCGGTGTGGCAGTTATCTGGTGCACTGAGCATT
>VBEW01000172.1 GCA_005889225.1 Chloroflexota bacterium
CCAGCGGAGCCTAACCGTGTAGGTGACGCCATTGGTCATCGGGAAGACGGTCCGCACGGCGGCCGCGTTCGGCGAGAACGTGCCGGCAAAGCCGCCACTCTCTTTCCAGGCCACGATGTTCGCCGGGTAGGTGGTCGCGTTCGACGGACTGATCCAGATGCCGAGGTCCTGGTTCAGCCCGGCATTGGCGGTCCACAGGTCGGCATTCCCGGTGATCAACGCCAGCGAATCCTGTGTCGGGGTCAGGGTCAGCGACAGGTTGGTCGCATCGATATCGACCCAGGTGGCGCCATTGCTATTCGCCAGCCGGTATTGCTGCGTGCTGACCGCCGTCAGCTGCGGGATGGACGGTGGTGCAGGAGTATAGAACTGGCCGGCAAACACGCGGAGGTAGCCACCGTCGTCGTCGCTGTACGTCGACGCGTGCGTGTTGCAGGCGCTGCAGCTGCCGAGCGTGTCGGTGGTGGGCACGCCGTTGTTGTTCGTGATCCCGTCGCCCTTCAGGTCGGTATAGGTTGCCTGCCCGGCATTGCCGGCGCCAAAGAGCACGGCGGTGATGCCCGCGGCTTGTAGAGCGGAGGTATTGGCCAGGAAGTATTCGGCCCGGTTGTCCTGGTAGTGACCGTCAGTATTGTTCTCAGTCAGGTAATACTGGTTGCCCACCGGTACCTGCCACACGATCAGTGGCCGCGCCGTCTTCACGCGCAGCTCCGTCATCCAGGTAAGCCAGGCGGCGAAGTTCGGCAGCTTCAGGTTCTGCCGGTCCCACCAATGGGCGCCGCCGTCGTGGGCCACGATCTCGAACCAGCCCGCGTCGTGGTCGGCGACGTCGTTGAAAACGAGGTCAAACGTGCTGCCCCATGGATTCGACGCCACTCCAGCGGAGTTGAGGAAGGCCGCCACCAGGTCGGCTTCATGGCTCGCGCTGACGGAGGTGTTGGTGTTGGTGCCGATGTCGATCCCGCTAGCCCAGAGCGAGGCATGGGTCGCGAGGAGGACGTTGGGCGCGTACTTGTCCCGCAAATGCAGAAGCGCACCGGCAAAGCCTTGCACCGTGTTGTCGATCCCAGCCACGTCGGGATGCCCCGAGCTCGTGACGCTCGCCGTCAGGGAGGCCGCCGACCCGCCTGCCGCGCGCTGCTCGAGATAGCCCCACAAATCTGGCTCGACGTGGACGATCACCTGCCCGCCGAAGGCCGCCGCCTTCTGCATCAAGAGCGCGAAGTTGGCGTAATAGGCGTTCATCGTGCTGGCGTTGTTCAGGTTGTTCCAGTCCCGATCGCTTTCGTTAGCGCCATTCGAGGGTAAGGACTGCAGCAACTCGTGGAAGACCGGGATGTAGCCACGGCTCGCGGTGTTCGTCATGTAGTAGCTGGCGTACTGCCCGGCGGGAGTGTTCCAGGTCTCCCAGCCGTTTCCCGTGTTGACCCCGCCGGCCAGGTAGGTGTAGCGATACGTCCAGGGAACGCCGCTGCCCGTCATCCAGGTTAGATCTGTGGGCTCGCTGGCCAGACCGAAACCGAACCCGGCGGGCACCGACCGTGGCGTGACGACTGCCGCGGCCGCAGGGACCTGATGGGCAGCGAGCGACAAGGCCGGCGCCAGCATGGCGGCCAAGAGCAGCGCAACAAGGGAACGTCCCCGCACGAAATTCAGTTAGCGCGGATTCGTGCTGGAAAGCAATTGCGGACGCGTCACTGATCGATGAAGGTGAGCGACGATCGAAAGCGGAGGCCCCTCCTATACGGAGGTTTACGTAATGTTCGCGGCCCGATGTCCGTTCACCCATTGTGAAGAGACTGGTCGTGGTCTGTGCCGTGTTACTCGCGGCTTGCGGGGGCGTACCAGGTTCGGCGGCCAACCAATCGCCGAGGACTACACCATCACCCACATCGACGGCCTTCACGGGAAGCTGCACGTTGCCGGTCAGCTGGATCGACCCTGCAATGGCGACGCCCGTGAGCGGGGGTTTCCTGACATTTCCCGGCGCATCCCTCGCCACCGACTCGACCACAAGCGGCTTGAAGAGTCCATCGGGCGCGACGTGGATCTCCTATGACTCGCTAATGCAACGTTGGGTGCCGGTCAACCGCGAGATGCTGTCGCCCGACGGCAACACGTGGATCTACAGCAGCTTCGGCAGCGCTAACCAGTACCACGCGGTCGATGTGAGCATGAAGAAAGACACGTTGCTGTGGGGCTCTGACAAGTTGTATCGGCTGATCGGTCTCGACAACAGAAACGCATACGCCATGCTCGACAGTGCCGGAGTCTCCCGCCTGTGGCGACTGCCACTCGATGGCTCGCTGGGCGGCCCCCTCAAGGTGAATGGCAGCTGGCAATTTGTGAACGGGGGCAAAGTGTGGGGCGCTGGCACCACGAGCTTCCCCGGCGTGGCTTACAGCCTTCAACAGCTCGACATGCAAGCCAACATCGTGACGACCTGGATCGAGCTCGACACCCAGGCCAATCTGGTTGGCTTCGACGCGTCGGGCGCCCCGATCCTCCAGGTCGGTGGGCAGGCTGGCGACGTCATCGTCGTCCCCTCACCTGGCAACCAGGTTCGCGTGGCGAAGGCCTTTGGGTTCGGCTCCGGTCCGGCCGAGCACGAGCCGATGCCAGCACTCGGCGACGAGCACGGGATCTGGCTGGCCGGCGCCGATGGTATTTACCTCAGCACCGGCGGCATGGCGACCAAGCAGTCAGTCGTCCACGCATTTCCGGCGGGGCCCTGTCTCTAATCCACCGTCAGTGCCGGGATGTCATCGAGCCCATCGGTGCGGCCGCTGAACAGGACCCACATCGGGGTTTGCTGAGCTTCCCAAAAGCGAGCGGTTTCCCGCAAGATGTCCAGCGCGGTCGCCCAGTCTTTCGGGTTTGCCTTTGCAAATTGAGCGGGGTCCTCGTAGAGCACAGCGTAACCGGGTGCGCGCACCCACTCCAGGTCGCCCAGCAGGTCGGCCAGGGCATCCCAGTTGTGGCCGAAGGTCGGCGGGAATTTGAAGGCCGCCGCGCAGGCATTGAGGAATGAGTCTTTGTCCGTGATGCTTGCACCGGTGAGGTGAAAGAAGGCGAACCCCCTTTTGCGGGCGATCTCACCAACGCGGTTTTCAGCGACCTGTCCCTCCAGTCGATAGAGACCGGGTCGAGTGCCGCGCTCAAGGGCGGCCGCAAGCCGATCGATTGGTTCCTGCACTTATCTGATCCTATGGAAACTCGCGTAGTGATCCCCGGTGTAGTATGCTTCGCCGCCCGCGCCGGTGACGATGCGCTGCGCACCGCGGCCCGCGGCTCCGGGCGTGGGCACCGTGTACTCGCGATAGTAACCGGGCGGCTCGGGCGGCAACAGGCCCTCGCGGTTGCCGAACGGGATGCCGTCGCGCGCATACGGGAAGGGACCACCCCGGTCGATCAGGCCGAGAGTGTCGCCAACCTCCGGTGGCAGTTCCTCGACCGCCACCCGCGGGATCCCACCTTCCTCCTCGCCGGCGCCGACCTCCGGCTCGAGGCCGAGCGCGCGGACGAAGCGCGCGATCAGCGGCGCCAGCAGCATGGCCGCGAGCAGGTTCTTGTCCCATGGCTGGCCGCTCAGCAGGTTGGCGATTGTGTTCGCCGCCACCGCGCCCAGCTCCAGGAATCCGAATCCGACCGCGGCGGCCGCCAGGCCGGTGAGCTCGGCGCCGGCGATGAATCCGCCACCGAAAAGGATGACTGCAGCGGCAACGCCGCCGGCCAGGCCGCCGATGAGCATGTTGCGAAGGACGTTGTCGAAAACGGGTTTGCCATGCTCGAGGTTCGAGACAATCGTGCCCGCGGCGGCGCCCGCGGCCCCGGCGGCGACGGCGGCCACCATGATGATGAAGGGCGTCGCTGCGCCGGCTGTCAGGATGATGAGCGCGCCCACGGCGAGGGCAACGAGCAGGCCCACCCAGAATGCGGGGCTCGACACGAGGGAGACCAGGTCGTGCCACTGCCGCTCGAGCCAACTCTGCGACAGTTTCTCTTCGGCCTTCTGCTGCGCCTGGGCGATCCGGCTATCGAGCGTGCCCACCGGCTCGGCAGCCTTCGAGACCGCGGTCGTGACCTGGTCGCCGAGGTGGGATCGGAAATTGGTAAGCACCTGGCCGAACTGGGGGTCGAGCCCGGCGACCTGCTGCTCGATCGCCCCCATCATCTGCGCCAGGGATGCATCGCCCGTCGCGATGGCCTGCGTAATCGCGGTCTCGAGCTGGGTCGCTTGCTGGCGTCCAAGCTGTGCCGCATGCTGCTCACCGCCCTGGACGAACTGGCTACCGTGAGCGGAGGCCCGCGTCACCGCCGTGTCCAGCTCGCCGATCGCTTCGGCGCCTGAACTTTGAATTTGTTCCACGACCTTGTCCCCAGCTGTGACTACGCCGGCGGTGGCGGCGCCGAAGGCGCCAAGGATCGTGGCGGTGCCCTCTTGACCCAGCCCCAGCGCTTCGTCGGGCCTCAACCTGGTGGTCGCCAGCGTCCGAGCAAACTCGAGCAGCTCCTTTCGTGCGGCCCTCTGCGTGGCGGCTTGCTGCTCCCGCAGCGTCGTGGTTGCCCGTGTCTTCATCGCCAGCAATTGCTTTCGCCGGGCCGCCGCCTGTGCTCGTAGCCCGCCGATGGCCTCGTTCTCCATCCGGGAAAGACCGCCCAGCGATTGCGTTTGTAGCTTGCGCAACGCGTCACGCGCCGATGCTCGGGCGCGGCCAACGGTCTCGCTGCTGCTCCGATGGATGTCGGTGATGTGCCCGAGCAGTCCCGGAAGCTGGCCCTCGAGCTGTGCGGCAAATTCCCCGGCCTGCATGACGAGCTGCTGACCAATGTCGGTCCCCTGAGCGCGAAGCTGGCTCTCGGTGTCGCCCGACGCGCTTCCCACCCGGTCAGCGGTCTCGCCAGAGAGATCGAGGGCCGCTTTCGTCTTCGCCTGCCGGATCTCGTCCGTCTTTCCGCCGGCGTTCGCGCGCGTCCGTCCGATGGCACGTGCGCGTGCCACGCTGGCCTGAATCTGGCCGGCACTACTGACGGCGGCCTGGTCGGCCGCGGTCCGCGCCTGCTCCGCGTGCGTTGCGCCGGACGCCACGGCGCGTTGCTTCTGCATCACGAACGCGGCCTTCTCGCGGGTGATCGCCGTGGTTCTCCATGCATCGAGCCGGGTTCGCGCTGCCGTCGCGGTCGCCTCGAGATGCGCCGTCTGCACTCCAATCGCCCCGGTGAGCTGCACTTTGAGCCGAGCAAACGCGCTCTTTGTTGCCGCAATCCGGGCAGCGACGGTGGCATCGACGGCAGCGAGCTGAGCCGTCGTCGCCGTATCGACCTGGCTGACGGCGGCGTCTACGCCGCCGCCCAGCTCCTGCTCCGATCGGGCGTGCGCCGACTCGACCGTCGCCATGACGTCCTGGGCTTCGGGCGACGCCAGCTCAGGGATCGGGAGGACGGCAGGGGCCTTTGCCGGCGCCGTAGGGGCTCGAGGTGTCTCTGACTCGGCAGGTGGTAGAGATTCAGCCTCGTGGAGCTGGGGCGGCTTGGCCGGCGCGATCGCGGGCGGCTCGGGCGCGGCGATCTTATGGCTCGCCTCAGTGGGACGCTGCCGCGCAATCAGGTCGGCAACCGCGCTGTTGCCGGCCGCACCCTGCAGGGCGAGGATGTCACGTGCTCGGAGTGGGGGCCGTTCCGCAGGACGCGCGACCCCGTCGAGCGGTGCGCCGGGCGGCGCCCCGGCGGCGCGAGGACGTTCGGCGGAAATCGCCGCCTGCGCCAGCGGCGCGATCTCCGGAGCAGGTGCCTCTAGTGCCGGCGCATTCGTCGGAGACCGCTCACGAAGGGCGACACCGGGCTGGCTTTCTTGAAGACGCTCCGGGCCGGACTCGGGGCTCATCGACTACTGAGGCCAAGTCTTCTCCATGCGCGAGGGCGCAGACAGGAGCGGCAAGGCAGTTCTTGGTCCCTGTATCGCTGCCCTTTGGGGCACCGGGTGGCCGAGTTCTCTAGACCGTGGTCAGCAGAGTGGCACCAGAGTCAATCGGGTCGGCGAGTATTCGCCGTTGATCGGTCCGGCGCCCGACCAGATGGTCGCCCCGGTCGCGGGTTTATTCGCCTTCCAGGTGAGCGTGATGACATATGTTGGACTGGGGGTCAGGGCGATGACCGTCTCCAGGTACGCCGCGTTGGGCGACAAGGTCCCGGCAAATCCGCCGGACTCCTTCCACCCTTCGGGTTGGCCCACAACCGTCGGATAGTTACCACCGGTAACGCTGATGCCGATGTCCTGGTTGTAGCCGGCCTTCGAGGTCCAGAGGTCGACATTGGCGCTGACCAGGTACAGGCAGCTCGACGCGACGAACAGCTGGGTCTGCAGACGATTCTGAATCGTGGGCTCGGGGTCAACGCGATTCCAGGTCGTGCCATCACTGCTCGAGGAGTACTGCTGCGTGCTTGAGACCGTCTGCACACCTCCGGGAATGAAATAGAGCGTGAGGCTTGTTGGTGAGTATTGGCCCGCGATCGGTCCCGCGCCTGCCCAGATCTTCGCCGTGGCAGGTGAAGGCTTGTTCGATTTCCACTGAAGCTTGACGGTGTATGGCGTGTTGGCCTTCATCGACTGATACACCGTCTGCAGGTACGCGGCGTTGGGCGAGAAAGTACCGGCAAAACCCCCGCTCTCTTTCCATCCGGCGATGCCACCGTTGACATTGATCCCAACGTCCTGGTTGTAGCCGGCCGTCGAGGTCCAGAGGTCCGCATTGGCGCTCAGGATGGCAGTGCCATCGACCGTGGGTATGAATGGAATGGTCAGTTGCGGATCCACGTCGCGCCAGGTCCGTCCGTCGCTGCCGCCGAGCGCGCGCTGACTGGTGATGACCTTCGAGTTGATGCTGTAGAGGCCAGAGGCCGGCACAAGTCGTGCCATCAGCCGCGTCGGCGAATGTGACGAGCCCGAGCCGGCTCCGGCGACGATCGTTTTCCCCGGCGCAGGCTTGTTCGTCTTCCATTGCAGGGTTACGAAATACG
>VBEW01000176.1 GCA_005889225.1 Chloroflexota bacterium
GGGGACCGGTCGAGGCCTCTGGGCTGCTACCGGCGACATAGGCGGCTTCCTGGGCGGCGTGGCTGACTTTGGCGGCCGTCAGGCCGAGGCCGAAGAACTGCACGCCCATCACCCCAAGCGCGAACAGAAAGGCCACGACCATGGCGAATTCGGCGCCCGCCTGCCCTCGCGATGCCCGATGCACGAGTTCAGCATCCGGCGGGTGGATTGCCGGGCGCGTTACAGATCCAGCCGTTCGACGCCCGAGGTCGTAACACGTCGCAGCAGAATCGGCCGGGGCGAGGCCCTTTCGGCGATGGTGAAGCTCGCCGCAACCCGATTCGCAACGTTCTCCGCGTCGGCGCCCGTGCGGGCGTGGATCACGGCCAGCGGCTCGCCCTCGACGATGGGATCGCCGATCTTCTTCTGGAGCACGATGCCGACGGCGAGATCGATGGGCGCATCTTTGCGGTCACGCCCGGCTCCCAGCGCCTTGCCGGCCAGCGCGATTTCGAGCGCGTCGGCGCCGCTGACGTGTCCACCGACGGTCGCCAGCACCGGTCGTTGCACCGGAGCCTCGGGGAGCAGGCTGGGATCGTCGACGACGCGCGGGTCACCGCCCTGCGCCCTGATCAGTTCCGCAAACTTGCGTAACGCGTCACCGCGGACCAGGAGGCGATGCAGGTCGACCGCTTGGACGCCGGCCAGGCGCAGCATCTCAGCCGCCAGCCGGAGCGAAAGGTCCCCCAGCTCGGCCGGTCCGCGGCCCGCCAGCGTGTCGATCGCTTCTCTCACCTCGAGCGCGTTGCCAACGGCGCGACCCAGCGGCTGCTCCATATCGGTCACGTAGGCGACCGTCTCCCGGCCGGCACTCGTTCCAAGCGCGACCAGGGCCCGGGCCAGCGCCTCCGCTTCGGGGACGGTCGCAACGAAGGCGCCGCGGCCGGCCTTGACGTCCAGCAGGATCGCGTCGGCGCCGGCAGCCAGCTTCTTGCTCATCACGCTGCTGGCGATCAAGGGCACCGAATCGACAGTTGCCGTCGCGTCGCGCAGTGCATAGAAGACCTTGTCGGCCGGCACCATGTCCGCCGTCTGGCCGGCGATGGCAATGCCGATGGTTCGCACCTGCGCGATGAACTCGTCGATCCCCAGGTCGACGCGGAATCCGGCGATCGCCTCCAATTTGTCGAGCGTGCCGCCGCTGTGCCCGAGTGCACGGCCTGAAAGCTTGGCCACCGGCACACCAGCGGCCGCGACCAGCGGCGCCACTACGAGCGTGGCCTTGTCGCCGACCCCGCCGGTCGAATGCTTATCGACTTTTCGACCGGGGATGGAGGATAGGTCGAGCTGCCGGCCGCTGGCCGCCATGGCCAGGGTCAATGCTGTCGTCTCGGCATCCGTCATCCCGCGCAACCGCACCGCCATCAGCCACGCGGCCAGCTGGTAATCGGGAATGCTGCCGTCGCACGCGCCGGCGACGAGAAACCGGATCGCGTCGCCACTTAGCGCCTGGCCATCGCGCTTTTCGCGGATCAGGTCGAGCGCCGTCATGCGATCGAGTTTAATTTGGCCCGATGTGGTTCACGCTGGCGGCCCTCGTGGTACCGCTCGGCCTGGACACGTTTGCGGTCGCCGCCGCCCTCGGCATCAGCGGGCTGCCACGCCGCGACCGGCTGCGCGTCACCCTGTTGTTCACCGCCTTCGAAACAGCGATGCCGGTGATCGGCTTCCTCGGTGGCGCCGCCGTCGGACAGGCAGCCGGTGACGCCGCGGAAATCCTGGCGATCGCCATTCTGATCGGCCTGGGCGCGTACATGCTCTGGCCAGGTGCCGGAGCGCGCGATGACCGGCGCCTGCGGCTGCTCGAGCGGACCCGCGGTCTGGCGGCGATCGTGCTCGGCATCAGCATTAGCCTGGACGAGCTCGCGATCGGCTTCACCATCGGACTGTTGCGACTGCCCGTCCCCGTCGTCATCGTGCTTATCGGTGTCCAGGCTTTCGTCGTAGCGCAGTTGGGCTTGCGGCTCGGAGCGCGGATCGGCGAGGGGATCCGAGAGGGAGCCGAGCGCCTGGCCGGCGTCGCCCTGGCGGGCCTGGGATTGGTGTTGCTCGCGGAAAGGCTGCTGCGCTGAGCTACTTCACCAGGTACGAGTTGACACCGGGGGCAGGGGCGAACCGCCAGTTGTACTGGACGAGCAGCGCCGGCAGGCCGGGATCGAGCGATCCGGATGGGCAGGTGACTGGATTGCCTAGTGCGTTGCCCAGTACGTTACCGCCGTTCATGTTGAGGAAGCCGCCGATGAACTCGCCATTGACCGCGTATTGCGCCCCCGAGCCGTTCAAGTCGGGCCGCGGATCATGCGGTCCAAGCTCCACCCCGGTCAGGACCATGTTGCCAGAGCCATCCGCATCGAAAACCGTTCCCCAGATCTGATACCTGGGGGCATTCGAGGCCTGGGCGTTGAAGGCCTCATTCCAGACGGTCCCCGTGTAATTGTTTGTCTCAGCGATATAGAAGGCGATGTGGGTGCTGCCGGTCGGCACAAAGCTCGGAGCGACGAAGAAGACGCTTCCGTCGTTGGGCAGATCCGAGTTGTCGGCCGAGTACCTCCCTCCGCCATCAAAGACGAATTCGACCCCGTCCGTGCCGTCCGCAGCCGCCGGCAGGTCCGTCAGACCATACGAGGGTGAGGCAACAGCGTAGTGCGGCAGGCCGTCACTGGTGTTGGCCATATACCCGGCGGTGGTGAGCAAGCTCGCCCCGTTGGCGAAGTAGTAGATGCCATTCATGAATATGTAGAGCGAGGTCAAAGGGTCGCCCTTCGGCTTATCGGGCACATTGAGGGTTGTCGTGTACTTCCCGGGGAAAAAGACATAGACATCGCGGGTGAGCGACGTGTGATTCCAGATGGTGATCCCCTGGACAGTCCCGGCTGGCTGCCCCGGCGGGACGTTGTTGCCCAGCCTGACTCGCGACGGCGCCAGCGGAATCGCCGAAGTATCGGGGATCAGGTAGTCCGGCTCCGGGTCCTGCTCGGTGCCAAAGGGTGTCGGAGCCTGCCAGTACTGGAACAATGAGTGGTTGTCACTGGCCGAGTAAACGGTCACGTGCCCGTTCACGTTCAGGGAGGCGCGGTTTGGATTCGGAACGTGGAATTTCGCATTGCTGAGCGTCAGGCCACTGGCGCTCGTGTCGCAGACATCCGCACCGTCCTGTCCGTCGTCAATCTGGGCGATGCCGTTTTGGTCGTTGAAGATCGTGTTGCCGCTGCCGCCTTTGGTGTAGGCGAAGATCGCATAGCTCTTCGGGTTTGTCCCGGCCTCCGCGGTGGCTGTAGCCACGATGGCGATCTGGGAGAACCCCAGCACCTGCACAAAGGTCGCGACCGCGTTGTAGCTGACCGTGACCTGGACCTGCTTGTAGTCGTAGCCGGTCGGTGCGACCACCGTGACGGTATAGCCGCCACGTACGTCCGTGACGCTATTGAACGGTGGATTGATGTAAAACGGATCGCCCTGAGGATGGGCCGGCGTCTGGTTGAAAATCGACAGGGTGTCCTGCACGGCGTGAAACAGGGCGTTGCTCGGTACGCCGGCCGGGTTCGTGTTAGTGCCTACCAGGTCCTGTGCCCCCGCAAGCGCGCCGGCATCGACCGCATCCTGCATCAGGCGCCGCTGAAAATAGAGACGTCCGGCATCGATCGCCAGCGCAAGCATCCCGCAAATCGCAACCATGGCCAGCGCCATGATCACGATGGCCTGGCCGTTGCGACGTCGGATGCCGATCAGCAAGTCAGTACTCCGCCCGCATCGACGAGCCGGCCGTCATCACGAATTGGGCGCCGGTCATGCTCGAGATCATCCCGGTCATCGGGGCGAAGAGGTAGGTAACACGGACCGTGACGTTGTGGTTGCCCGTGGTACGGTTCGGCGAGATCCAGATGTAGCCGGTGTTCGGCGTGCTGGGTAGCGATGGCGACGTGCACGGCGTGGGGTTCGACAGGCAGGGGTCTTCGCTGAGGACCATGCCACCACCCCCGATCTTCGCCAGCGTGGCGTTAACGATCACGCTATCGGGCGGCACGCTGGTGTAATTGCTGCGCAAAACCAATTGCCGGGCACCCTCATGGGCCGCTTCGGCGATGTTGATGTAGACCGCGATTGCCCGCCCGAAGTCGAAGATGCCCATCACCATGAGAAACAGCAACCCGGATAGCAACGCGAACTCGACCATCGCCTGACCGCGGGACTTCCGGCGCCGCATCAGTAGTTCGTCCTCATCTGCACGGTGACGTTCATGTGGATCGGGTTGCCTACGAGTTGCTGCATCAGTGGGGTGTAAAGCTGGAAGTCGTACTTGACGTTCACCGTCACGTAGTAGTTCTGATTGTTCGGATCGCCCGAGAGCCATTTGTCAACCCGGTTGCTGCTATCGGGACAGCCGGCCGTTGAGCCGGCCGAGTCGTGCGGTGGACAGATGGTGATGGACTTGGGCGGGATACCGCTGTACACCAGCTCGTGGCTCGTGGAAGTGATGATGTTGGCGTCGGTTTGCACCGGGCAGGTGGCGTAGCTGTTCGAGATGGAGCAGCTTGGGGTTTGGGGGCCCGTATATATGTTGAGGATGGCCACCCGAGCGCCTTCCCGGGCAGCGTTCGTGACAGAGACCTGGAAGTAATAAGCCCGGCCGAAGTCGAGCAGCCCGAAGGTGAGGAAGGCGAGCACCGGCAAGACCATGGCCATTTCGACGAGCGACTGCCCGGCGCGACCACGCCAGCGGTTCGTTTTCATGGATTCGTTACCTGGCGTCGGGGCCCGCCAATTGGCCCACGCGCCTACTGCAGATAACGCAAACGGTAAGGGTGGTGAGCTTGAAACCGAATCACGGCTCCTTACAGGTCCCGTTACGACTTGAGCGCCAACGGGTCGCGCCGGAATGAAGAAAAACGAGCGGGTGTTTGTAAACAAATGTTCCGTATTGCGGGCTGCGGAGCGGGTCGGTAATGTTCCCCCTGCGACCTGTCAGAAAGCCAGCTAGAGAAGGAAACGACTCTAGTCGGTCGCCGACGAGAGGACCGCAAGGTTCTCACTCTCGGACCGTGAGGTTCGAGGGCCCGGCTCGCAAGGGCTGGGGAATTGGGAGTCGCAAGACACCCGGTTCTGTCGGTGACGAAGGTCTGGCCCGCAAGGGCTGGACTGGGCGGCGGGATGAAGGCTCGCTGGATAACACCGGTGAGTTGTAAACCGTAACGACGGGTCGCATTCTTTTTTGCCCCCACCCTGACCCTCCCCCGGGAAGACGGTCACTGCAGAAAGTCGAGCAGGAGCCGGTTCAGGCGTTCCGGCTGATCGAGGGGGACCCAGTGGGAGCCCTCGAACCGCTCGTAACGCCAGCCACCCTGGACGCGCTGCTCTGACCGCATCATCGCCTCCTCGGTCAGGTAGAGATCGCCGCTGCTCCAGATCCCGAGGGTGTTCGCCTGGATCATCGGGAGCTGCGGCCCGCCGGCCCGGCCGAGGAGCGCCTGCACCGGAAGATTCGCGCGGTACCAGTTGAGCGCCGGTGTGAGCGCGCCGGGCTCGGACAACGTTTTGATGTAGGCTTCGGTGTCCTTCGCGCCGGGCGCGAACTGGCGGAACAGGAACCAGTCGTCGCGCTGGAGCAGCTCCTCGGCGACGCCTTCGAACAAGAACAGCAGGCGATACCAGCCTTTCTGGAGTTCCTCGAGCGTCGGCCTGGCACCGGTTCCGGGCGCACCGACGGAGATGGCGACCAGGCGATCGACCTTCTGGGGAGCAAGCGCCGCGGTCAGCCACGCCACACCGGCGCCCCAGTCGTGCCCGACGATATGCGCCCGCGCGATGCCGAGCGCGTCGAGAATGCCGGTTACGTCCCGAACAATGGTGGACAGCCGGTAATCCGAGACGGCCGGCGGCTTACTGCTGCGGCCACGCCCGCGCATGTCGGGGACGATCGTGCGCAAGCCGCCCTCGACGAGCGCCGGAACCTGGTTGCGCCAGAGATCGCCGGTGTCGGGGAAGCCGTGCAGCAGGATGACCGGTGTGCCGGACCCCTTAACCCGGACATGGAACTGGAGCCCGTAACTGGAGCCCGTTGGCCTCGATCAAACTCGCGTCCATCTTAGAATCATCGCGGATGGAGTCAGCGAATTCGGGCTCCTATGAGGCGCTGCTCAAGCGCGGTGAGCTGATCGAGTCGACTTCCGAGATGACGCCCGATTATCTCCGCGAGTTGAAGCACACGCTGATCGTGTCGGGGGACACCGAGTTGATCTCGGCGCCAGCATACTACCTCGCGGCGAAGAAGGCGCCGAGCGTCAACGCCTTCATGACGGGGATCGCCATCATCCAGGACGAGCTGGCGCACGCGCACATCGCCTTCCACATCCTTGAGGAGCTGGGGGAAAGCCAGGAGGCCCTGATCTTCAGGCGCGATCCAAAGGCCTTCCGGTATCCCTATGCGTTCGATGTGCCATTGGAGAGTTGGACCGAGTTGGTCGTCGCCAACGCCATGTACGACCAGGCGGGCTTCTGTCTGCTGGGTGACATCCACGAGCAGTGCTCGTACGGCCCCTGGAAACGGGGTCTGGTGAAAGTCATGGCGGAGGAGAACTTCCATCTCCGCAACGGCCGCAACTGGTCGAAGCGCATCAGTCAGGCAGGCGGCGCCGCGAAGGACGAGCTGCAGCGCGCCGTCGACTGGATGTTCCCGCTGACCGTCGAGTGGTTCGGCCTTCCCGACAACCTCAAGCAGCACAGTGCGCAGCTGGACTACCGGCTGAAGGGCCTCACAAACGATCAGCTGCGTCAGCAGTGGCTGTCGACGGTTGTCCCGTTCATGGAGTCGATCGGCATCCAGGTGCCGGCGCACAAAGAGAACAGTCACTACGCGCTCGACTATCCGTTCCCCTGCACGTTCGACAGCGACGAAAAGCACTGGGACTTCAAGGATCCGTGCACCTGGGACGACGTGCTGGCCCGGTGGCGGGCACGCGGACCACGCAATGCAGAGATGGTCGCCTTGTTTCAGGAGAGCTTTTCGAAGTTCCAGGTTCGGGCATGAGCAATCTGGCGGCGTCGCTCGAGACGCGAGTCTGGGCGGCGCTCGCCGAGATCAACGATCCCGAGATGCCGGTCAACCTGGTCGATCTCGGTTTGATCTACGGACTCGAGGTAAGGGAGGGGACGGTGCGACTGCGCTTGACATTCACCGCGATGGGGTGTCCGGCCAGCGACATGATCGTTGGCGACATCCGCGAGCGGTTGCTGGCGGAGCCGGGCGTTGGTGACGTCGTGATCGACGTTGTCTGGGATCCGCCCTGGTCGGCGGCTCGGCTGACTCCGGACGGCCGGCAGGCCCTGCAGGCCTGGGGGCTTGCCGTCTGATGGCCTACAGCCGTGTCCATGCGAACGTCCGCGAGTACGACGTCTTCGCCCGGAAGGCCCGCGTCGAGCCGCTGCGGCAGGTGGGAAGCGTGGTGGCGCCGGATGACGACCTTGCCATGGCCTACGCCCGGGCCACCTACGACGAGGAGCGCTGGGTGGAGATGATGATCGTTCCCCGGGACGCGGTCATCCGCCTCTGGGGGCCGGGAGAGTCCGAGACCTGAGTCTGTACTCGCTCGTCAAGAGTCTGGCGGACAACAAGCAGCTGCTGGGGATGCGCTACGCCGAATGGTGCATCGCGGCGCCGAGCCTGGAAGCCGACATCGCGGCGGCGGCGATGGGGCTCGACGACATCGGACATAGCCGAGTGCTGTACGGCTCCTTGCGTGAGCTCGGGACGCCGGACGGGTCCGACGATGGTAGCTACGGCAACGTCCCCTACCTGGACCGGCCATGGACCGACTGGACGGAGTTCGTGGCGGCCAACGCCGTGCTCGACAGCGCCTTTTCCGTCGTGATCGAGGCACTTGCCAATGGGAACGTCGAGGTCCTGCGTAGCCGGCTGAGAAAAATGCTGCAGGAAGAGCGCTACCACTACCTGCACGGGCGCAGCTGGATGCATGAGGCGAAAGCGGACGCCGCCATCGAACGGGCGTGGCGCGAATCACTCGAATGGATCGGTCCGGAGCAGGCGG
>VBEW01000177.1 GCA_005889225.1 Chloroflexota bacterium
CGTGCCCGAGGTCGCCTTGTTGGCTTTCCACTGCAGCTTGACGGTGTAGGTCGATCCGAGAGCCAGCTGGATTACCCCCTGGACGAAGGCCGCATTCGGCGAGAAGGTCCCAGCGAAGCCGCCGCTCTCCTTCCACGCCACGATCTGTCCAGCCCCATAGGCGCCGCCGCTCACGAAGATGCCGATGTCCTGGTTGATGCCGGCATTCGCCGTCCATAGGTCGGCATTGACGCTGACCAGGGCCGGGGCGTTGGTGGATGGCGCGTTGAGGTTGTTGATCACCAGGTTGGCGCTGTCCATGTCCTGCCAGGTGCTGCCGTTGCTGCCGGTCAGGTGGTACTGGGCGTTGGTGGAACTGCTCATCACGCCGAAGCCCGGCGAGGCGACGAGCTCAGCGGTAAGCCTGGTCGGCGAGAAGGGCATGCCATTGCCCGCCCCCACCACGATCGTCCCGCTGGTCGCCTTGTTCGACTTCCAGACCAGCTGCACCGTGTAGGTCGTCGCGACGCTGACCGGCGCCACCGTCTGGACGAAGGCCGCGTTCGGGGAGAACGTCCCTGCGAAACCGCCGCTCTCCTTCCAGCCGACGATCTGCCCGGTGCCGTATGCCCCGCCGCTGATCCGGATGCCGAGATCCTGGTTGACCCCGGCCTGCGCTGTCCACAGATCCGCATTGCCGGAAAGAATGGCGTTCGAGTTGAAGCTCGGCGTAAAGCTCAGGCTCAGGGTGGTGGCATCGATCGGCTGCCAGATCGTGCCGTTACTCCCGGTCAGGGTGTATTGCTGCCAGCTGATCGCCGGTGGCACATATATATAGGTATCCGCAGGCGAGGTGGCGCTGGTACCCGCGTAGTTCGTGACAGTGACATCCACCGTGCCCGCCGTGCCGGCCGGTGCCGTGGCGGTGATCTTGGTGTTCGAATTCACCGTATAGCTGGTCGCCGGCGATGAGCCGAACATGACGCTGCTGGCGAAGTTGAAGTCGGATCCGCTGATCGCCACCGTCGTGCCGCCGGCAGCGTTGCCGCTTACCGGAGCGACGCCGCTCACCGTCGGGGTGGACATGCACAGGTTTTCAAACAGGGTCAGCTGCTGGGTCTGCGCGCTGATGACATAGTCACCGGCCGTCCAGACATTCCAGGGCGCGACCGCCACGATCGCATTCAACTCGTTGAAGCTCCCGCTCGCGCCGTCGGGGCTGGGAACGATCTTCCACTGGGTCCCATCCCAGTGCTCGACCAGGGTGTCGCTAGGGCTACCGCTATTCGTCGGCGCCTGGATGGCGCCAGCCGTCCAGACGTTGTTCGCCGAAGGCGCCGCCACCGAGAAGAGCGCGTTGTCAAGCGTTCCCGGCGAGACGTCCGGCGTCGCGACGACGGACCACGCGACCCCGTTCCACTGCTCCAGCAGGGTGTGGGATCGTCCGTTGATGTCGATCCAGTTGCCGACCGCGTAGGCGGCGGTAGCGGATAGCGCCGTCACCCCGTAGAGCGCGTTGTCGTAGATGCCGTGGTTAGCACTCGTCGTGATGGTCCAGGCGGCGCCGTTGTAGTGAAGGATCAGGGTGCGCTCAGCGCCGCCTGAATCGATTGAGCGCCCGACGGCCCAGACATCATTCGCTCCGGTGGCCGCCACGGCGTTCAGCCGGTCGGACGATCCCGGTGAGACATCCGGGCTGGTGACCGCCAACCACTTGGTGCCGTCGTAGTGCTGGATCAAGGTGCGACGTGCCGTCAACGGATTAGTGTCCGACTGCGTATCCCCGACCGCCCAAATGTCGGTGGACGTGACCGCCGTAACGCCGAACAGCACGTTGTTGCCGGTGCCGACCGGGGGCACGGCGATCTGATTCCAGCCAGTTCCGTTCCATTGCAGGGCCATCGAGTGTTCCACGCCACTCCCATCGGTCGAGTCCCCGACGGCCCAGATATTGTTCGTCGAGACCGTGGCGCCCGGCACGCTGGTGACGCCCCATAAATCGTTGTTGTCCACGCCAGGATTTGGCGTGGCTATTGCCGACCAGGTGGCGCCGTTCCAGTGCTCGGCGAGGGTGCTGTCCGGCCCGAGGCCCGGCCCGCTGAACTCAACCTGGGCGCCCACCGCCCAGATATCACCGGCGGTCACGACCGCCATCGCGTTGTTGAAGATGATGTTGCCGGCTCCCCCCGGATTCTGGCTCGCGACCTGGTGGAAGGTCGAGTCGCAGCTGGGGCTAGTCCGCGGCGCGGACGTGGGGCGAGCGCTGCTCGCCAATCCGGGCGTCAGGTGCACCCGCGAGCGAACATTGTCAGTGCTTCGGTCGAAGGGCGACCGACCGGCCGTGTTGGTCGAGGCCGATGCCGGCACCGTCAGCACAGCCGTGCCAATCGAGGCCACGCTCAGTGCAGCCATCACGCTCGCAGCCAGGCGGCGCTTGATGTTGGGGACGCACGTCAATACCACGAGCATGGATGCGACGCCGCGACTCTAGCAGATCGTGTCGACGATGGTCCCGAATCCCCGGTGACCGGGGTTCGGCCCGTAGCCCGGGTCCGTCCGGACCAGCACGATGTGAACGATGTCCCCCGAGATGGTCGAACCGGACTTGGTGATATGGCTGGAGACGATCACGGCCATCAGTCCGGGGACCGAGGACGGGGGATGCGGGCTGTTGCCGGGACGCGTGGTCCAGGTCTGGCCGCACCAGGGCGACGCGTTGTTGCTCAGCTCATAGCCCTTGAAGCTGGCCGGCGCCAGCCCGGAGGTCATCGGATCCATCTTCCACCACTGCGCGCCCCACCAGTACACGTGCGCGCCCATCACGTTCTCCCGGTCGCCGATGACGAAGGCGCCGCCGCCGGGTGCGAAGCTGATCGTCCAGCTGGCGGTGACATTGTTCGACGGGATGCTCCCGAAGAGGTTGGTGACCGAGGCCTTCAGCGTGTCGGTGCCGGTGTGCGTGCTGCTGTAGGTGAAGGTCGCCTGACCGGCGCTATTCGTCGCCCCCGAACCGGTCAGCCCGGCATTGGGACCGTTGCTGACGGTGAATTGCACGGCGGCGTTCGACAGGGGCTGGTTGCAACTGTTGGTGAAGGTTGCGGTGACGGTGGCGGTCGAGAGCACGGGATGGCTCTGGCTCGGCGGCGCCAGCGTTAGCAGGGAGCCGCGGCACGGTTTGCTCCCGATCAACGTCCATTGGATCGATTCGTTCGAGTTCATGCAGGGGCCAAAGTCGATGCCCTCGGTGTTGAGCACCTGGCCGCTAACGTCGACCGTTGGCTGGATGCCATTACCACCCTCGGGGCACTGGCCGGAAAAGTCACTCCCTCCCGACCCCACGTCAGAGAGGTCGAAATGATCTGGCGAGGGGCCGGAACACCCATCGAATGCGCCGCTGGCGAGCTGGGTCACGATCACGTTCATGCCCGGCTGCAGGACGGCCGGCGGCCATCCGGTGTAGGTACAGGTATCGACGTGAACCGCGATGGCGTTGACGGTTACCGCGGAGCCGGAATTGTTGACGACCCGCACGGCGGCCCCGTCATACACGCAGGTGGTTGCTGGAGTGCAACCGTAGAAGATCGTTCCGGGAGATCCGGCCCACGGCGTGGGGAAGTTCGGGGATTCGACGCGCAGGCTATCGGCGTAGCTGACGAAGACGCCGATCCCGTTCGAGGCGGCGGCCGGTACCGCGGCCGAGACGGCAGTGGCAACGGAGAGGATTCCGAGGATGGCGACCAGTCCGAGCTTCGATCGTCTGGTCGGCAGCAGTCGAACGCGCTCTTCCACGGACCCTCCTCGCCCCTAAGGCAATCCCTCCAGATGCAACGCAGCCTGCTTGAGGGGCTTGTGGGGTGGCTAACACGGTGTCGACAAGAGGATGTGAGTGCGCGGTCGCGCCGCCGTGACGGCCGCTAGTAAATGATCGCCATGTTGAAGAAGTCGGCCCAGGATCGCTCGAAGGTGCTCTTGTCGATCCAGTACTGGACGCCCGGCCACGGATCGTTGACGCGGACCTGGGTGCCGCTCAACCCGCTGAGCACCACTGTGTGTTCGTGCAGCGAGTAGTGGACCTTCGTGTTGTCCCACGCTTTCCATACGCCGGTCGCCGGGCGCACCCACTGGTACTCGACCCACACCTGTACTGGGTGTCCGGAGGCCAGGGCCGCGTAGATGGTGCTGGCAGAATAGCCGGTGCCTCCGGTGGCTCCGGGGTCGCCCAGTCCCCGGGCGATCCAGAGAATCGGCGGGTAATAGATGCCGTAGCCGGTCGCGAGATGCTCGGCGCCGTGCACGTTACCGACGAAGTTCGTGAACGGATTGCCCCATTGCCGGATCGAGCCATCGGCGTTCTTGATGGCTGGTCGGGTGTCGGCGTGCTCGAGCGAAAAAAGGTAGGCCTGCGAGTACCAATGACCTCGATAGGCCAGGGCCATCTCTAACGACGCCGTCTCACAGTCGAGGTTCATGGTCTGTTTGTAGAGCGGCACCGGGATCGTGATGGATCCGGGCGCGGCCGCGGGCGCCGCCATGACTCTCGTTGCCATCGCTCTTTGCGTTTCCGTCTTGGAGTTTCTTGGTGTTTCCCTCCCCCCTTGTGGGGGAGGGTTAGGGTGGGGGGTTGCACGCAACGCGACCGCGGCGGCGATCTCGGCCGTGCGGATGGCGAACGGCACGTGCGGCGGCTCGGTCATAGCTTGGGCCGGTGTCGTAGAGCGCCCGGCATCGGGCGCTGCCACCAGAGCCACCAATACGCACGCGATCGCCAGTCCTGTGGTTCTGAGGTTCATGGGCCTCCCAGATAAACGCCCAGCCGGCTGGAGCCTTTCTGCTCCCGAGTGTGACCGCGCTATTATCCGGCTTCTATCATGGACGGCGACGTGAGCATCGGCATTGGGCTCATTGGCTGTGGCCAGTGGGGACTGAATTACCTCCGTGCCTTCTCCGACCTGGACGGCTGCCAGCTAGTCGCCGCCTGCGACGTCAGCCCCGATCGGCTGCGCGAGGCTCGCCGGCGCAACCGCGACGTTCGGACCACGAGCGAGCTCTCCGAGCTGATCGCGGCCCCCGATGTGAACGCTGTCATCATTGCCACCCAGGCGACCCGCCACTACGAGGCGGCGGCCGCGGCGCTCAAGGGCGGCAAGGACGTCCTCGTCGAGAAGCCGATGACCACCGACGTCGCTGAGGCGCGCCGCCTCCGGGAGCTGGTGCAGGCCAGCGGCCGGTTGTTGATGGTGGGCCATGTCTTCCGCTACAACCCGGCGGTGACATTCATCCAGCAGCTCCTGGCGTCGGGCGGGCTGGGCCAGCTCGAGTACCTGTCATTCACCCGCACCAACCTCGGACCGATTCGCTCGGACGTCAACGTCGTTTGGGACTTGATGACCCACGACGTGTCGATCCTGCTTCACTTCCTGAACGAAAGCCCGACCTGGGTCAGCGCCCACGGCGCGGCGTATCTCCGACCCGAGTGCGAAGACGTGGCCTTCGCCACCATCGGATTCAAGAAGGGCGTGGTCGCCAACATCCGGGCCAGCTGGCTGGATCCGCGCAAGGTCCGGGAGATCACGCTGGTCGGCACCAGCAAGATGGCCTTCTTCAACGACCTCGATCCAACCGAGCCGGTTCGCATCTATGACAAGGGCGCCATGCGCGAACCGAGCTATGAGAGCTTCGGCGAGTTCAAGCTGGTGACCCGCAGCGGCGACGTGGTCTCCCCTCCCATCTCGGCCAGCGAGCCGCTCAAGAACCAGTGTCAACATTTTCTGAAGGCCGTACAGGATCGGACGCCGGTGCTGAGCGATGCCGACGACGGTCTGCGCGTCGTCGAGATTGTCGCCGCCATCAACCGCTCGATCGCTCAAAAGGGCGCGCCGGAGTCGCTGGCGCTGGCAGCGACTCCGGGTTAATCGACTAGGTGCAGCCGATCGTTTGCAGCGTGAGGCTGGTCGGCGAGAATCGTCCGCCGATCGGCCCGGCGCCCGCCACGATCGTCGCGTTCTGGGCCGGTTTATTGGCTTTCCAGGTCAGCGTCAGCGTGTAGGTTCGCGTGGCCGTCACGGCAAAGGGCGTCTGCACGAACGCGGCGTTTGGTGAGAACGTGCCGGCGTAGCCACCGCTCTCCTTCCACCCGATCACCGTGCCGCTCAGCTCGACTGCGATGTCCTGGTTGTAGCCGGCATTCGCGGTCCACAGGTCAGCATTCCCACTCAGGATCGCGATGCAGTCACTGTTCGAGCCAGTGCCGAACGTGACGCTCGAATCGATTTCCTGGAACGATGCGCCGTCGCTGACCGGTCCGCTCAGCTGGTGCTGTGCCGTCGTCGCGATCTGGTAGCTGCCAGCCGGGCCAGGTGCAGGGGGAGCGAACAGCAACATCAGCGAGGTCGGCGAGAACCTTCCGCCGATCGGCCCCGCCCCGGCCACGATCGCCGCGCTCGCGGGCGACGCCTTGTTAGCTTTCCACTGGACCTTGATGGTGTAGGTGACGCCTTGCTTCAGCGGGACCACGCCCTGAGCGAAGGCCGCATTGGGCGAAAAGGTCCCGGCGAAGCCGCCACTCTCTTTCCACACCTCCGGCTGACCGGCGACACTCGGGTAGGCCGGATTGGTGCCGCCCGAGACCGTGATGCCAATGTCCTGGTTGTACCGTGCCGTGTTGGTCCAGAGGTCGGCATTCGTGCTGATCAGCGCATTGCCGTCGGCGCTGGGCGTATAGGGGAAGCTAAGCGCCGGATCCATGTCGACCCATGTGCTTCCGTTGCTCCCGCTCAGCACCGGTTGGTTGGTAATCGAGGCGCTTTTCAGGTTTGCGGAGGCGGCCGGAATGAGCTGTGCGGTCAAGCGCGTCGGCGAGAAGCCCGCCAAGGTGGTGTCCTGGTTTGGATTCGGGAGGGGCCACGGCCCTGCGCCCGCAAAGATGCGGGGGCTGACGTGGATGACTCGGTTCGTCTTCCACTGAAGCGTCGCCGTGTAGGTCGTTCCCTGCTTGAGGAAGACAACTGTCTGCACGAAGGCCGCATTGGGCGAGAAGGTCCCAGCGAAGCCACCGCTCTCCTTCCACGCTTCGGGCTGGCCAGCGACGGTCGGATAGACGCCCTGTCCGGTGCCGATTCCGCCGAACAGCGAGATGCCGACGTCCTGGTTAAAACCGCTGTCGGCCGTCCAGAGGTCGACGTTGCCGCTGAGAATCGCATAGGAGTCGGTAATTGGCGTCAGGCTGACGACCAGCCTCGACGGATCCATGTCCCTCCAGGTGACGCCATCACTATCCGCCAGCTGGTACTGCCGGGTGCTCGACGCAAACGGGCCGAAGCGATACTTGTCGATGGGGACGGGCGCGCTGGTCCCCGCATCATTGGTTACCCGCACGTCGACCACGCTGTCCGGCTCGGCAGGAGTCGTCGCCGTCAGCTGATGCTCCGAGTCGATGCGGATGCTAGTAGCAGGCACGGCGCCGAAATTCACGCCGGTAGCGAAGGCCACACCGTCCCCGATGACGGTCACCTCGTCCCCTCCACGAGTGTTACCGATCGTGGGCTTGACGTCGGTCACGGCTGGCGCCGCCAGACAGAATTGTGCGGCCAGGGTCTGGTCGACATGGCTGCTGTTGAGGTAGTCACCCACCGCCCAGACGTTGGTCGGCGACGCGGCCGCCACGGCATTCAACTCGTTGAATCCGCTGCCCGTGTTGCCGCTGGTGATCGCGGTCCAGGTCGAGCCGTTCCAGTGCTCGGCGAGAGTGACGCCGGTGGTGGGCACACCCGAGGGGTCCAGGACGCCGGAGTTGGCGTCGCCCACCGCCCAAACATCGTTGGCGGAAATGGCTTTCACCGAAAACAGTTCGTCGAAGGGATTTGCGGGCAAGCCGACGCTGGGGCTTGGCACGAGCGTCCAGCTGGTCCCGTTCCAGCGCGCGATGAGGGAGCGCGTACGGCCCACGCTCGGGTCGAAGTAGAAGCCGACGGTCCAGGCGGAGGTGGCTCCGAGGACCGAGACGCCATACAGATAGTTGTTGGACGAGGTCCCGTTCGGGCTGGCTACGACGGCCCAGCTCGAGTTGGCAGCGCCGGCGGCGACGGCAAGGAACGCGTTGGACCCCGTGCCGACATTCGGCGTGGTACCTGCGGTCCACTGGATCCCGTCGTAGTTAATGGCCAGCGTCTGGGCCGGCGCGGTGCTGTTGTTGAGCCGCTGGAAGCCAACGGCCATGGCGTTCGTCGCGCTGATCGCCGTGACGCCAAACAGGATGTTGTCCCCGCTGCCGATGCTGGGAAAGGTGTTGGCGGTCCAGTTGGCCCCGTCGTAGTGCTCGATCAGCGGCTGCCCGGCGTTGCCAGCGTTGATGAAAGCGCCCACCGCCCAGATGTCCGTCGCGGAAATGCCCGAGATGCCCTCCAGGAAGTTGTCGGTCGGCTGGGTGCCGTTGAGCATGATGTTCGGGCTTACGACTTGCACCCAGCCGGTACCGTCAAAGTGCTCGATCAGGGTTTGCAAGACCGGCGGATTG
>VBEW01000088.1 GCA_005889225.1 Chloroflexota bacterium
GGAGTGGACGCTCTACACCGAGATACCGGTGGCGATCGACGACCTTTCCCGGAGCCGATGGTCGCGCCATCTGCTGCGGGGCGATGATCCGCCCGCCGGCGCCGCCGCGGCCACGCCGATGGCGCAGCGGGGAGCGATCTGGGGGGCGGTGGCCGTCTATAGACCGGAGCCCGTCATCGATTCCATCGGGTTGCTCGGCCAGCTCGCCGAGCTCGCCACGGAGCAATTGAGCTCGCTGGCGTCGGGACGGCCGGAGGGCGTGAGCTAAGCGCGTTCGCCGGGCGAGCGTCCGTATCATGAGCGGCGATGCGCGCTGAGGAATCGACCCGCCGAGTGGCCGCCGTGCGCGGACGGTTGACCGACCTGCGCCTTGACACCCTGGTGGTTACCTCCCCGGAGAACGTCCGCTACCTGTCCGGCTTCACTGGCACGTTGGGGTACCTCGTGATCAGCGGGGACGGTGCCGAAATCCTGGGGGACAGCCGCTACTGGCTGCAGATGGAAGCCGAGGCACCCGCGTTCACGCTGGTGCGCTCAGTGGCGTCCAGCGGCCTCTTCGCCCTCCTGGCGGACCGCCTCAAGGGACTCGCACCGCGCCGCGTCGGCTTCGAATCCCAGCATCTTACGGTCGACCAGCACCGCCGGCTGGTTGAATCTCTCCCGGCGGACGTGGCGCTGGTGCCGACCGCCGGGCTGGTCGAGGAATTGCGCATGCTCAAGACGCCGGATGAAGTGGAACTGCTGCGGCAGGTGGCCGGGATCGCGAGCCGGGCGTTCGATCGGGTTCGGTCTGTCATCCGACCGGGGCTGCGGGAGCGCGACGTCGCATTTCTGCTCGAGCAAACATTTCGCGAACTGGGGGCGGATGGCCCCGCGTTCGACACAATCGTGGCGGCCGGGGAGCATGGCGCCCTGCCACACGGGCGGGCCTCTGATCGGGTACTGGCGCACGGGGATCTCGTGGTCGTGGACTTCGGGGCACTCGCCGGTGGCTATCACAGCGACACGACCCGGACGATCGTGATCGGCGAACCTACCCCCGAGCAGACCCGTGTGATCGACGCCGTGCGTCAGGCGCAAACCGAGTCGATGGCCCTGATGAGGCCGGGCGTGACCGCGGACGCGGTCGACCGCCGCGCTCGCGACGTCCTGGCCGCCGAGGCGCATGCCTTCGGGCATGGCCTGGGCCACGGCATCGGGTTGATGGTGCACGAGCGACCCTTTCTGTCGCCAACCGATCAGACGCCGCTCCAGGCCGGCATGGTGATCACGAACGAGCCCGGCATCTACCGGCCGGGATGGGGAGGCGTACGGCTGGAGGAGATGGTGCTGGTGACGGAGGCGGGACCCCAGGTGCTGACCCCGGCCTCGCACGAGGTAGGGGTGGGGTGACACCCGCGGAGGCCCTCCGGGAGAAGCTGGACGTCTCGATCTTCCCGGATGAGCTCTTCGGCGAAAACTGCTAC
This sequence comes from Chloroflexota bacterium, assembly GCA_005889225.1. Lineage (GTDB taxonomy): Bacteria > Chloroflexota > Dormibacteria > CF-121 > CF-121 > CF-13. The sequence goes on from VBEW01000088.1 coordinate 1,467, forward strand.
CTGATTCGCCGGCGCGACACGACCGCGGCCCTCGTCGTCGATCCCGGGCTGCAGCTCGACCGGGTGGAAAGGCAGCTGCGGGAGGAGCGCCTGACCCTCGAGCGCATCCTGGTGACACATGGGCATATCGATCATGTGGGCGGCGTGCCCGCCCTCCATCAGGAAACCGGCGCCCCCATCGCCATGCATCCCGACGACCTGGCCATCCTCGACTGGGAACAGCTCGGACGGCTGCCCTTTATCCCGCGCGGCTTTGCGCCATTCGTCATTGGCCTGGCGCTCAGCCACGGCATGAACCTCACGTTCCAGGACCTCAGGCTGCGCGTCCTCCACACCCCGGGGCACACCGAAGGTTCCGTGTGCTTTCTCTTTGGCCTCGATTGCTTTGCCGGCGACACCCTGTTTCAGCGCGGCATCGGTCGGACGGATCTGCCCGGCGGCGACATGCGAAAGATCGTCTTCAGCATTCGCGAGGTGCTGTACAGGCTTCCACCCAAGACCGTGGTCTACCCCGGGCATGGCCCCCGCACCACGATCGAGGAGGAGATGCTGCTCAACCCGTTCGTGCCGGCCGGCTGAGATGCGGATCGCCTCCCTGCTGCCGAGTGCCACCGAGATCGTCTGCGCGCTTGGACTCGAGGACAACCTGGTGGCCGTGACCCACGAGTGCGATTACCCGGAGTCAGTGCGGGGTAAGCCGGTCGTGACCCGGAGCCTGCTACCCGGCAACGCCGTGAGCGTCGACATCGACCGCCACATCCGGGAACTCGTCCATCAGGGAAGCGGCATCTACCGGCTCGATGCCGATCGCCTGGCGGCGCTCCAGCCCGATTTGATCCTGACCCAGGAGCTCTGCGAGGTGTGCGCCGTTTCCTATCCCGTGGTGGAGCGCGCTGCGCGGCGCAGCGCTCAACCTGGCCAGCTGGTCTCGCTCGAGCCGGAAAGCCTGGCGGACGTTTTCGACCACGTTCGGCTGGTGGGCCGCCTGACGGAGCGGGTTGCCAGGGCCGAGCAGGTGGTGGCCGGACTCGAGCGTCGACTGGCGGCGGTCCACGATCGGATAGCCGATCGAACGGTCCGGCGGGTGGTGACGCTGGAGTGGGTCGCTCCGCCGTTCAACTGTGGGCACTGGACCCCGGGGCTGGTCGAGCAGGCGGGCGGGCGGGATCCGTTAGGCGCCGCGGGTCGGCCGGCCCATGCCATTCAATGGCAGGACGTGATCGACGCCAGACCCGAAGTCGTGGTGATCTCGGCCTGCGGATTTTCGCTCGAGCGGAGCGTGGCAGAGGTCCAGGCCGCCAGGGCGCCGCTGGACCGGCTGCATGGGGAGGTCTGGGCGGTCGACGGCAATGCGTTCTTCAGCCGGCCCGGTCCGCGCCTGGTCGAGAGCGTGGAGATCATGGCCGGCATTCTTCATCCAGACGAGGTACAGCCGCCGCCCCCGGCCCGGGCCCGGCGGCTGCGCTAGCCGCCGAAGATGAATCCGAAGAAGACCGCTGCCAGGACGATGACGAGGATGCCGCCGCCCACCAGCAGCAGGATGGCCGCCAGCGTGAAGCCGATGGCACGGCCAAAGGCCAGCCACAGCTCATCCTCGTCCGTGTGGTCAGTGCCTGGGGCGCTCAACGCAGCGGCAAGGGCGTGCCTTCCGAGTGCTCGTTCCAGGCCTTGAACGGGCCGTGGGGGGGTCCCAGGTCGGCCGCGGTCCAGCGGTCGATCATCGCGAGCCCAGCCTCCAGCCGCTGACGAAGCTCCGCCGGGGCGGCCCGGCGATCGTAGACACCGACCTTCTCCGATCGCAGGCGGCGCGTCTGCCCCTCCCGGTCATCGACCCACCAGGTGACGCTGATATCGAGCACATGGCCGGTTCGCTCCCGGTAGCTGATGGTTACGATCGCCTCTCCGCCCGCGCGCCGGGCGAAGCGCAGCTCCCAGGCCGCTTTTCCCCGGCGGTAACGCTCGATGAGCAGATCATGCTGACGGGCGAAGTCTTCCAGCGTCGGGGATACGGCCCTGAACGCGTCGACGATCTCGGTAGGGACCGGCGTCAATCGAGCCGGGGGGGTCACCGCGCCATTGTAGAGTTGAGTCAGTGGCTCCGCCGGCGGTTGATGTGGTGTCGAAGATCTTCACGACGGCACGGACGATTGCGGTCGTGGGTCTCAGCCCCGATCCCCACCGGCCCAGTCATGGCGTCGCTCGGTACCTGCAGCGGGTCGGCTATCGCATCATCCCGGTCAATCCTCGCGTCAGCGAGGTTCTGGGCGAATCCGCCTTCCCCTCACTCCGCGATGTGACCGAGCCGGTCGACGTCGTCGACGTCTTTCGACGTTCCGAATTCGTGGGGCCGATCGTCGACGACGCCATCGCCATCAAGGCCGCCGCGATCTGGTTGCAGGACGGGGTGATCGACGAGGCAGCGGCCGAGCGGGCCCGGGCGGCGGGCCTCGATGTCGTCATGGACGACTGCATGATGCGCCGGCATGCCGCGGGTCGTTACGAGCCCCCTCCCTAAGCCTTCCTCGCTCCCAGACGCGCTTCGGCGATCTCTTCCGCGGCCCGTCGATGTGAAATCCGCTCGCGGCGGGCGCGCTCCAGGAGTTCGCGGGTGGTGCCCCGCAACTGCCGGCTGGTCACGCCGAAGATCGACTCGAGGTTGGGCTCCAACCGCTTCTCCAGCAAACCGCAAAACAGAAAGGCGGCCGCGGCATTGGCGACGAAGTCGGGCAGGATCGTAATGCCCCGCCCCTCCAGCTGCGCCTCGGCCTCGGCCGTGACCGGATTGTTGGCCGCTTCAACCAGCACCCGGCAACGGATGTCAGCCTGGTTGTTCATTCGGATCGCGTTGCCAATGGCTGCCGGGATGATGATGTCCACCTGCCGCTCCAGCCAGGCCGGTTCCGGGGCGCGGCGGACATGTGCGGGTAGCCGCTTGCGGTCGATCCGGCCGAATCGATCGCGGATCGAGAGCAAGTGGGCGACATCCAGGCCATCGTCATCGAGGATGGCTCCCTCAATGTCCGCGACTGCGATCAGGCGGACGCCCGCCCGGTCCAGATACCGCGCCGCCGCGCCGCCCACATTGCCGAATCCCTGCAGCGCAACGCGGGCGCCGCGAAGGGAGAGACCCAGCACGCCGGCGGCCTCGATGGTGCACTCCGCCACGCCGTAGCCGGCCATCAACTCGGTGATCGGCACCCCCTCGCTGGTCAGGGCCAGCGCCTGCTTGACGCGAGCGAGGCCGGCCCCACCTTCGGTCTTGAACCCCGCCTGCAGCGGATGGGTGAGGCCGACAAGCTGGCAGGCCGCGATGATGTCGTCTTCGCGGGTACCCAGATCCGCGCCGGTGGCGTAGCGCTCGGCGATGAAGGGCCGGATCGCGTCGATGAATCCGCGAAGCACGGCGGGTGCCTGGGGAGAGGCGGGATCGCAGTCGATTCCGGACTTCGCTCCGCCGTACGGGATGTCGAGAACGGCCATCTTGTGCGACATGGTGCGAGCCAGGTCGCTGACCTCATCGACGGTGACACCGGGACGCATCCGGATCCCGCCCGAACACATCCCCTCGACCAGACGATCAATCACCAACCAGCCCTTGGCGCCGGTCGCCTCGTCGTGCCACTCGCTCGAAAGGTAGGGCGTCAGCGTCGCGACCTCAAAACACCCGTCCCCCGAGCGGGACCTCATGAGTCGGCTCCAGCAGGACGACGCCACCGTCGGCGTCCGGCACCCCCAGCACCAACACCTCGGATCGAATCGGTCCGATCTGCCGAGGCGGGAAGTTCATCACCGCGATCACCAGCCGGCCGCGGAGCTCCTCGGGCTGGTAATGCGCCGTGAGCTGAGCACTCGATCGGCGGATGCCGAGTGGCCCAAAGTCGATACGCAGTTTGTAGGCCGGCTTGCGCGCCTGCGGAAAAGGCTCGGCCTCGAGGATCCGGCCGACGCGGATGTCGACGCGCGCGAAGTCCGCGACATCGATGACGCCAGCCTCGACCAATACCCCTAGTGTAGTGTGCCCAACGTATGCCGCTCACGCCCGAGGAGATGCGTGCGCTGTTCCCCATCACCCGGCGCTATGCCTACCTCGATCACGCGGCCATTGCCCCGCTGGCCACTCCGGTGCGCTCGACCATGGATGTATTTCTCACGCGCCAGTCCGAAGAGCCTTTCGAACGCGAGCACTGGGAGCGGCTCCGCGGCCAGGTGCGCAACCGGGTCGCCGAGCTGGTGGTGGCACGGCCCGAGTCCATCGCATTTATCAAGAACACCACGACCGGTCTGGGATTGGTCGCGGCCGGCCTCGACTGGGAGTCGGGCGACAACGTCGTCGGGGTTGATCGCGAGTTCCCAGCCAACATCTATCCATGGATGGACCTGCGTCGCAGGGGCGTTGAGCTCCGCCTCTACCGCCCCAGCAATGGGCGGATCGAGGTGGGGGCCGTCAGCCGGCTCTGCGATCAACGGACGCGGGTACTGGCCGTCAGCGCGGTCCAGTTCTGGAATGGCTTTCGCGTGGACCTCGGCGCGCTACGCACGGCGCTTCGAGGCAGGGACGTGCTACTCATCGTCGACGCTATCCAGGCTGTGGGCGCGCTGCGGATCGATCTCTCGCAGCTTGCCGTTGACTACCTTTGCGCCGGCGCCCAGAAATGGCTGCTCGGACCAATCGGCGCCGGCTTTGCCTACGTCGGCCCGCGCATGCTGGAGAGGCTGCACCCGGCGATCATCGGCACCGACAGCGTGGTGCGCGACGAGGAGTACTTCGATTACGAGCTCACGCTGAAACCCGATGCCCGCCGCTTCGAAGAAGCGTCGCCCAACTATCCCGGCATCCTCGGTATGGGCGCCGCGGTCAACCTCCTGCTGCGTGCCGGTCCTGCGGCCGTCGAAGACGCGGTCCTGCGGCTCGCGGACCGCTTGCGTGAGGAACTGCCCCGCCGCGGTTATCAGCTGTTGCTCAGTCCCGGGCCGTCCAGCGAACGTTCGGGCATCGTGTCGTTCCGGCATCCGCGGATGGTGCCGGTCGAACTGCATGGCCGTCTGCGGGACGCGGGCATCATCATCTCCTTGCGTGGCGACTTCCTGCGCGCCTCGCCTCATTACTACAACAGCGATACCGATGTCGATCGCCTGCTCGAGGCGTTACCGCGGTGACGTTCTGGCAAAAGGTCAAGCGCGAGTTAGGCCGGGAGACGCAACCGGTGGACACGGTGGTCCGGTTGATCATCCTGGAGCGGGGGATCCGCGGCACGCTGGTGGCGGTGCTGGGCGTCGCCTTGCTCACGAACAGCCGGGGCGTCGTCGGCCTGGTTCGAGGTTGGGTGGCCGAGCTGAACGTCAATCCAGAGCGGAGGTTGATCCCCAGAATCCTGTCGGCGGGGCTACGGCCGATTGGCGAATTTTCCTCTCGAACCGTGCTCCTCATCGGCATCGGCGCCATTCTCTTCGGCGCTCTCGAGCTAACCGAAGCCATCGGCCTGGCGCGCCGCCGGCGCTGGGCCGAATACCTGACGGTGATCGCCGGCTGCATCGGCATCCCCTTCGAGGTCATGGAAGTGCTGCGCCGCCAGACGCCGGTACGGATCGGCATTCTCCTGATCAACGTTACGATCGTGATCTACCTGGCCTGGCAAAAGCACCTGTTCGGTTTGCGCGGTGGGGTGGCGACGGAAACGGAACGCAGCTAGCGCTTGGACGCGTTGAGCGGGATGCCGACGCCGGACACGCCGAGTGGGCCGGCGTGACGAGTCAACATGCCGACCAGGAACCCGAGCACGCGATCCGCAGATGGGCCATCCGAGATGGTGGCGAGAAGAGCCGGTTCCGGATTCCGAAAGGCGCCGAGGGTCCCAGCCCGGGCAGCCCGGCTGAAGGTCGGCGTGCCGGCGGGGACGAAGGTCACCCGGATCTTGGTGTAGCGATCACCGGAGTGCACCAGGGTAAACGGCGTTTTCTTCTGCACCTGCCAGGCGCGAATCTCTTCATTCCTCAAACGCCGCTGGAGGGTGGCGATCAGCTTCTTGCCGCCTGGATCACGGTCGGCGTAGATCGCGACCTGCACGCCGCCATGATAGCGAGTTGGCTTAGGTCTTGCCCAGGTTTTCGAAGAAGCGCCGCATCGCCGCCCGGACCGGTTGCGGGCTGGGGACTGGAGTGCCGGCGGCGGCGACGGCGGGCTGGCCCCGCATGGCACGGAGCTCCGCGCGGTTCTGTTGCCAGACCACCCAGACGCGCTGCACCGCGGTGAAGTTCGTGCCGACGGCCAGGACCAGCAGGGCGACGGTCAGCGGGGTCCATCCTCCAATCTTGAGGCCGACCGATTCCAGCAGCAGGCCGGCGACGATGATGACCACCCGCTCGGGTCGAGCCAGGATGCCAACATCGCAGGTGAAGCCCAGACTCTGGGCGCGAGCGCGGACGTAGCTGACCAGGAAGGAGCCCGCCAGGGCGATCAGCACGATGATCGGCCGAAGCCCGTCATGCTGATCGAGGAAGTAGATCAGGATTCCCAGATAGACGACGCCTTCCGAGTAGCGGTCGACCGTGGAGTCGAGGAACGCCCCGTAGCGGTAGACCTTGCCGGACGCCCGGGCGAGGGCGCCATCGAAAATATCGAAGAGCCCGGCGAACGCCAGGACCACGCCACCCACCAGGAGCCCGCCCGTCGCCACCAGCAGTGCCCCGACGGCGGTAATCACCAGGCCGAACAGGGTGAGCATGTTGGGGGTTATCGGCGAGTCGCGAAACACGCCGACGAGCCGCTCGGCCCAGCGCCGCACCCAGGCCTGGAATTTCTGGGTAAACATCAGCGCGGACTCAGGCTCGGCTCCAGCCGAACCGATGGCGCGGGTTGGGCCAGATCGATCGCCTGCTTGTAGACGTCGGCCACCTGGTCGATCACGCGCTCCCAGTCGTACTGGCGGGCCTGGGCGAGACCGGCGGAACCCATCTCCTGGCGCAGGGCCGAATTGTTGATCAAGGTCTGCAGCGCGTAGGCGAGCTGCCGGCGGCTCTTGCGCTCGACCAGTAAGCCTTCTCGGCCGTGGGTCACAACTTCCCGGAACCCATCAATGCTGGTGGCGACGATGGGCTTCCCTGATGCCATGGCTTCGAGGAGCACGATGCCGAAGCTCTCATCCCCGGTGGCTGGGGAACAGAAGATATCGCTGCTGGCGTAATAGCGGGGCAATTCCGATGCGGGAACGTAGCCGGCCATCACCACGTCATCCAGCTGTTTGCGGGCGATAAAGTTGCCGTACCAGCGGCGCAGCGGCCCGTCGCCCACGATGATCAAGCGCAGCTTCGGATATTGAGGCTTGAGCTGGGCAAAGGCGCGCAGGAGATATCCAAGGCCTTTGCGATACTCCAGCCGGCCAACGAACAGCAGGTTGCACATGCCGTCACGCAGTTCGGGATACGGTGGTTGGTTCTGGAAGCGGCTGAGGTCGATCCCGTTGGGGATGACCCGATAGTCACCCGGGAAGTAATGCCGGACGAACTCGCGCGCCGGGTTGGACACCGCGATTCGGGCGTGCAGCTTGCGGACATATCGCTTGAGTAGCGGCTTGCCATAGTAGTAGCCGATGTTCGAGCGGGCGAAGGCGTGGAACGTACCGACGTTGCAGGCCTTCGAGAAGCGCAGCGCGGTGACCGGCAAAACCGGCATCAAGGGCTCGTGGTAGTGGATCACGTCGAAGCCGCTGTCCCGGACGTAGTGTTTGATCCGGTTTGTCAGATGCAGGCTGACTGTGATGCGAGCTACCGAGCCGTGCATCGGGATCGGAAAGGGCCGGCCCACGCGGATGAAGTTGTGGTCCGCCTCGGCGAGCTCGCGGTCGGAACACGGGGCAAAGACCGTGACCTCGTTGCCACGCCGCCGCAGCCCCGCTGCCAGGTGACGAACGTGCTCGGTGACCCCACCAGGATGCGCGTAGTCGTACGCGGATACCAGGCCGATCTTCATGACTGGTCCAGCCGCCGAACAGCGATGAGCTGGCTTCCCGTCACCGGCTAACCCCTGGCGAATGCCCGGACGGCGGACCGTCCCATACGAGCCCAGTTACGCCCGATCCGCTGAAATTTCAGTTGCGCGATGCGGCGGTGCGTCAGGAAATCCCAGTACTCGCCAAACGCCTTGGTCTGGCTGGCCAGGATGGCCTTCTGCATGTCCTGAGCGCTCTTTCCCGGAAAGGTGGTGTAGCCGGTACCGATCCCCTCCAGGTGATGGCTGTCAGAGGAGCCCACCTCCGGAAGGTGAAACCGGCTCGTGTTCAGACGGTGGACTTTGGCGGCGCAGGTTCGTCCCGCCACCGACGGGTTGAAAGTCTCGACCGCGTCGAAGTAGATCTCGGGAGAGCCGTTGCGCATGATGCCGTCGAAGGACCTGAAGCCGATGCTGCGGGTGAGCATCGAGAAGGGATGGACGGCGATCGCCAGGCCGCCCTGCTCGTGGATCTTGCCGATGGTCCAGTCCAGCGGGCGCCACATGGGAATGGGCTTATCGATGAAGAGCGCCAGCAGGTGGCCATGCAGGGTCGTGATCTCGCAGCCGGCAACCACATCGAATCGATACTCGTTGGCCAGCTCCAGTGCCTCGTAGCTGCCCGTCAGCCGGTCGTGATCGGTGATGGCGATCACGTCCAGGTCGGTGCGATCCCGGATGTAGTTGAGCACCTCTCGGACGGTAGCCGTCCCATCGTTCAGGGACGTGTGCATGTGGAAGTCGGCTTTGCCCACGAAATCCTCCTTAATCGCCCACAGCGGCCTGCGCCGGCGGTGACGGAATGGTGACGGCCGGGACGATAGGCTTCTCCGGCCAGATCGGCTCGAGCACGTGCCACTGGTCCGGATACCTCTTTATATACCGTTCAAACGCCGCCAGGATCTGTTCCATGGCACCTCGCACATCGGCCGTGTGATCTTCACTCCGGGTGAGGAACAAGGGCGGCTCGCCGACGGCGATGTAGGCGTCATTCGGGTCGCGGATACAAAAAGCCGGCAGGATGGGCGCTCCCGTCTTGAGGGCAATCTCCACTGGACCGGTCGGAAATGACGTCGGGCGGCCGAAGAAGTTGAAGCGCTGTCCGGTATTCAGGATGTCACGGTCCATGGCCAGCACCACCATCCGGTGCTCCTTGAGCATCCGCATGATGTCACGCGCCCCCGTCCGGCTCAGTGGAATGACGCGGATGTTCATTCGAGAGCGGAGCGCGGAAACGTGGTCGAAAAGACGGCGCGGCTCGATCTGCTCCACCATGATGCCGATCTCGCCGAACGAGGCGGCCCAGCTGGCGGCGGCCAGCTCCCACGATCCCATGTGCGGCGCCACCACGATGACGCCCAGGCCGCGCGCCATGGCGGCGTCCAGGTTCTCCAGACCGATCGGGGTCAGCAGGCTTCCCAGCCGGCGACGATCCGTCCGCGGAATCTTGAAGAAGTCGATCCAGGCCTTGGTGTAGTTCAGCCAGTTCCGCCAGGCCAGCTTGCGGAGCTGTGGCGGCGCCATTTCGGGAACCACCTGCCGGAGATTCGATTCCAGGGCCCGCCGCTGGCGGCCGAGGAGGGGGAAGGCGAGGGTGCTGATGATGACGCCGATGGCGTACGCGAGCCGGCGCGGTAGGCGGGCGATAGCGCCTTCGATCAGGCGGAAGCCAATGTAGGTGATCACGATGGATCGAGAGCAGGCTGCATCGGTGAGCCGGGAGTCTGCGGCGCGTCCAGCCGCCAGACGGGCAGGAAGACGAGCCACTGGTCCGGCTCCCGACGGATGATCCGCTCGAAGAATTGCACGATCCGTTCGGTCGTCAGCTGGATGTCGCGCTGCGTGTCGCCGCTGCGGCTGACCTCGATCGGCTCCTCAATTTCGGCGACGTACAGGTTGTCGGGCTGGCGGCGGATCCAGACAGGGAGAATCGGCGCCCCGGTCTTCAAGGCGATTGTCGCCGGGCCGGCCGGGAAGATCGCGGGCCGATTGAAGAAGGGCACCCGGATGCCACGGTCACCACTGTACAGGTCGCTGGCGAGCGCGACTAACTCGTTTCGGCCCAATGCCCGGAGGATTTGGCGGAGGCTGCTGGGCCCCAGCCGAATCATTTTCATCCCGATCCGTTCGCGCGAGGCGATGACGAGCTCGTTGAGCCCACCGCTGGGCAGCTCATTGGTCACCGCACTAATCGGGTAGCCATAGACCGCTGAGGCGGCGGCAAGGATGTCCCAGTTCGAAACATGGGCGGTCACCACCACGGCGCCCTTCCTCTCGGCCAGCACCCGATCGATGCGCTCCACCCCTTGTGGACGCACCATGCGGCGGATTTCCTCGGGTTTGAGCGAGTACATCAGCATGAAATCGGCGAACATCTTGAAGTAATTCCCGAAGGCATGCCGCGCCGTGCGCTTCACCAGCGGGTCGTTCCAGGGCCGCCCCAGAACCTGGCCGAAGTTCTCGAACGCAACCCGGCGCCGCCGGGGCATCAGGAAGAAGGCGCAGCGGCCGGTCAGCGCGGCCAGCGGGTAGCGAACGCGGGGTGGGAGCACCCGCATGACCCAGTTCCCCAGTCTGAACAGGGGAGGCAGGATCATCAGCGGCGCGCGGTCGCTTCAGGCATTGTCGCGGCCGGAAGTCGCGCCGGCGTTTCGCCGTCCGCCGCGGTCCCGGCGATAAACGCCTCGGTCAGCTGGTGGGCCACCCCGTCGGTGTACTGCGTCGGCGGTGACTTCATGAAGTACGACGATGGGCCCTCCAGTGCCCCGCCGAGCTTGCGGTCGAGCCCGAGCTTGCAGCAGCGGATGGCGTCGATCACCACGCCTGCTGAGTTGGGGGAATCCCAGACTTCCAGCTTGAGCTCGACGTTCAACGGGACATCTCCGAAGGAGCGTCCCTCCAGGCGGATGTAGGCCCACTTGCGATCCCCCAGCCAGGGGACGTAATCGGAGGGGCCAATGTGGATGTTCTCGGCGCCGATGTCGGCCTTGAGCTGCGACTTCACGCTGTTCGTCTTGGAGATTTTCTTCGAGACCAGCCGCTCCCGCTCCAGCATGTTGAGGAAATCGGTGTTGCCGCCGAAGTTCAGCTGATAGGTCCGCTCCAACTTGACGCCCCGGTCCTCGAACAGGCGCGTGAGGATGCGATGAACGATGGTCGCGCCGACCTGCGACTTGATGTCGTCGCCGATGATGGGAATCCCGCGCTTTTCGAAGCGTCCCCGCCAGTACGGCTCTCGGGCTAAAAAGACGGGCATGCAGTTGACGAAGGCGCAGCCCGCCTCGAGGACTTGTTCGGCGTACCACTTCACAGCCTCTTCGCTTCCCACCGGGAGGTAGTTGACTACCACGTCGGTCTTCGTGTCCTTCAGGATGCCGACGATGTCGGCCGTCGGGCCAGGGGCCTTGGTGATGATCTCGGAGAGGTATTTGCCGAGCCCATCATGGGTCATCCCCCGCTCGACCTTCACCCCGAGATGCGGCACGTCGGCGAACTTCACAGTGTTGTTGTGCCCGGAAAAGATCGCGTCGGCGAGGTCCTTGCCCACCTTGTCCTTGTCGATGTCGAAAGCCGCCGAGAATTCGATGTCGCGGATGTGGTAGCCGCCGAGGTCGACGTGCATCAATCCAGGGATGGAGGCACCGGGTTTCGCGTCCCGGTAGTACTCGACACCCTGCACCAGCGATGAGGCGCAGTTGCCCACCCCCAGGATCGCCACCCGTACCTTGCCCCGGGATCGGCCGTTCGAGCGGACGGCCGCTCGGGCGGCTCGACCGTTGTGCTTGCTGCCGTTCTTTTCTGCCATCGCTTCTTACACCTCGCTCCATTCGTGCTGCAGCGCCCTAACCCGAGGCCGGGGCGCGATCAGGGTCGACAGTTCTCGATGGAAGGCGTTCAGGCCTTCGCGGTTGAGTGAGTAATGGACGGTACGGCCCTCGCGGTGGGCGCGGACCAGCTGGCCACGGCGCAGCATCCGCAGGTGCCAGCTGAGCCGGGGCTGGCTCACGCCGATCGCATCGGCCAGTTCCTGCACCGTGATCTCGGGGATGCCGGCAAGCACCTGCAGGATCCGCAGGCGTGTGACACTGGCCAGGGCCTGATAGTGGGCGCGGAACTCGCGCAACGACGGGTTTGCGATGAGTGAGACTGACCTCATATAAAGGAAACTTTATGGATTATAACAGGCCGAGGAAGGTCTTCCTCAGCAGGTCCCGGGGCAGGCGCGGGCGAACTCGCAGTCGGCCGCGTAGCGGCATTCGTTGATGCCCTTCAGGCCCTTGGCGACTACGGCCTGCAGCTCCCGGATCTTGTTCTGTTTGTCGGTTTCTTCGGCATCCATCGAGGTAGTGCTATGACGTGGGCGGCGGCGCTGCGGACGATGCCTACAAGTTGACAGGTTCGCTGTCGGAAACGCCTACAGAATAGGAATGACTTCCTTCCACCGTCAAGGAAAGACTTGTTAAGGTGGGCGGCATGCCAGCATCGCGTATTCGTCGATCCGCGGGGTCGGCCCCGGCCATTGCGCGAGGTTTTGCGGCGATTGCCGGACACGAGCGAGCCCTTTCCATCCTGCGAGCCCACCAGCGTGCCGGCCGGCTGTCCCACGCGTACTGCCTGACCGGCGAGGATGGCATCGGCAAGACCGCCCTCGCCAGGGCGCTCGCAGAAGAGTTGCTCCTCGGTGCGGGGCAGCCGCGCCGCCTCGAAGTCCACCCCGATTTCTGGTCGGATGACCGGCCGGAAGCGATCAGCATCGACGAAATCCGGTTCCATCCGGAGCGTGGGGCGCAGGCGCACGACCAATCGCTCCAGCAGTTCCTGAGCCTCAAGCCATTCGTCGCGCCCTTGCGGGTCGCCTTGCTGGCAAATGCCGAGCGAATGACCGAGGCCGCCCAGAATTGTCTGCTCAAGACGCTCGAGGAGCCACCCCCCAACACCGTGCTGATTCTGACCACGGCGTATCCCGATCACCTCCTCCCCACCTGCCTTTCACGTTGCCAGGTCATCGCGCTCTCGCCGGTTGGACGGTCAGCCGTGGTTGACTTCATTGCCTCTCGCCAGGGAAGTCGGGAGGACGCGGAAGCGCTCGCCGGGCTCGCCCACGGACGCCCGGGCTGGGCGTTGCGTGCCATGACCGATCCGGAATGGGCGCTGAGGATGGACCGATGGGCTGAGGAGCTCGCCGGCCTGGCGCTCGAGGACGTCGACGGCGTGCTCGGCTACGCTGCGCGCTTCGGACAGGGGCCTCAGGCGGATATGCGACTGGTCGCCGCGGACGCACTCCGCGGCTTCACGGCTTTCCTGCGCGATGCGATGCTCCTCCAGGCAGGTCTCTTGAGCAGCATGCCGGAAACCCGGAGGTCGGCCCTGGAAGCCTGGGTGAAAGGGGTGCCGCCCGACCATGTGAGGGCATCGCTCGCGGCTGCCCAGCGAACCCAGTTGCTGATCGACGAGAATGTGAATCCTCGCCTCGCCATGGAAGTCATGCTGCTCGACCTGCGCGTTCGGCGGCCCTCGTGAGTCGGGTCTTCGTCACTCTGCCGCTGCCGTCGCCGGGGATCGACATGCTGCGGGAGCGTTTCGAGGTGACGATGTTGGAGGCGGAGGGCATGCCGCCCGAGACCCTGAAGCGGCACATCGCCGACACAGACCCGATCGGCATCGTCGGCATGGTCAACGTGCCTCTCACCGACGAGATCATGGCGGCGGCACCGCATCTGCGGGTGGTGGCCAATTACGCGGTCGGCTACAACAACGTGGATCTTGCCGCAGCCACTCGGCGGGGCGTGCTGGTGACCAATACTCCTGGCGTCTTGACCGAGGCCACCGCCGACCTGGCCTTCGCCTTGCTACTCGCCGTGGCTCGTCGCGTGGTCGAATCGGACCGATTCCTCCGGGAGGGCAAATTCAAGGGGTGGAAAGCCGACCTGCTGCTCGGCAGCGATGTCTACGGCCGGGCGCTGGGCATCATCGGCTTTGGCCGGATCGGGCAGGCCGTCGCGCGTCGTGGGCTGGGCTTCAACATGTCGATCCTCTACTCGGATGCGCGACGGGCAAGCCCCGAAGTTGAGTCGCAACTACGCGCCCAGTACGTGCCGCTCGACGAACTGCTGCGAAAGGCAGACTACGTCAGCATCCACGCCGACTTGAACGAGCAGACGCGGCATTTGATCGGGGAGCGCGAGTTGAGGTTGATGGGGCCGGAGCACTACCTGATCAACGCCGCCCGGGGACCGATCGTCGACGAAAAAGCCCTCGTCCGGGCGCTCAAGGAAGGATGGATCAAAGGCGCCGGGCTCGACGTCTACGAGCACGAGCCGAAGACCGAGCCAGGCTTGACCGATTGTTGGAATGCGGTCCTGCTCCCCCACCTCGGAAGCGCTACCGTCACAGCTCGGGCCGCCATGGCGGAGACGGCGGCGAAGAACCTGATCGCCGCGGTGGAAGGGCAGACGCCACCCAACCTGGTCAACCCGGAAGCGCTCGCCGTTCGGCGCTAGGTGGCGATCCGGCTGCTGGCCATCGACCTCGATGGCACGCTGGTCAATCACCAGCTGGAGATGGATCCGCGCGACGTAGTCGCGGTCAAAGCCGCGACGGCGGCCGGCGTCACGGTGGTCCTGGCGACCGGCCGGATGTTCAAGTCGTCGCTTCGCTATGCGGAGCCACTCGGGCTTACGGGGCCGATCATCAATTACCAGGGGGCCGTAGTACGCGAGATCGCCCGCGGCGAGATCTGGTATCGCAGCGAGCTCTCGGTTGAAATGCAGCAGCGGGTGCTGGCATTTGCCGAGCCGCGGGACTGGCACGTCAACGCCTACGTGAATGAGGTCGTCTACACCGCGCGAGCGCGGCCCGAAGCGGACCTCTACGCGCGCGTGGCGATGGTCCCTTACGAGGTGGTCGGGCCGCTCTCGAGGTGGGTCCGACAGGAGTCGACCAAGATGGTCCTGGTCGATCTTGACCCGCAGGAGGTTCCGGCGCGAATTGCCGAGTTGGGGGCGTGGATGGGAGACGTCGCGCGAGTGACCCGGTCGTTGGATTGGTTCGTCGAAGTCGTCAACCCACGGGTGTCAA
>VBEW01000089.1 GCA_005889225.1 Chloroflexota bacterium
CTACCAATCCCGGATCATGCCGGTATTCCATCCGGACCTTCTTGCCGAGCCGATCGGCGAGCGCTTGCTCATAGCGTCGTCTTTCCGCGTCACCAAGGTCGATGGCGGTGGTGAGCTCGACGTTCACGATGCCGGCTGCCTCGTCGGCCATCCGCTCGAACTCGCGCCGGACGGCAGGCATCTCCGAAGTGCGACGGTGCTCGATCAGGAGCCGCAAAAGGTTCTGCGTTTCCGCTCGCAGCTCCGGCGCGAGCCGCTGAGCCAGCTCCATCCGCCGCGGCGTCGTGACAGCCGGATTGGCGAAGGCCGCGCGCAGCACGTCATCCTGTAACAGGGCGTCGAGCTGGGCGACCTCGGGACGCCACCCATCGAGGTCGTGTTCCGCTTCAGCCAGCTGGAAGATCCCCTGCGCGTAGCGGCGAGCGATGTTACTGCGCGGCACTGGGCTCCCCTTCGACCTGCTCGATGGTCGCTTCGATCAGCTTGCGATGACGTTCGCCGTCAAGGCTTTCGCCGACGATCCGGCGCACCGCCTCGATGACGATGTCCGCCATTTGCAGGCGAATCGATTGAATGGCCCGCTGGCGCTCAGCATCGATGTCCCGGCTTGCCGCCGCGACGATGCGCCTCGCCTCTTCGCGGGCCTTCTCCTGAGCCTCCTGTTGAATTCGCTCGGCGGCCCGGTTCGCCTGCTCGATGATTCTCCCCGCCTGTTCCCGGGCCCTGAGGATCTCGGCCTGGGCGGCCTGGAGCCGCTCTTCAGCTTCTTTGCGCGCCTTCTCTGCCTGTTCCAGCTGCTCCTTGATTTGCTTCTGCCGCGCTTCCGCGGCTCGAACGATCGGTGGGTAGACCCACCGCGCGAGAACGCCCAGCATTAGCAGGAAGGCGATGATCTCGGCGATCAGGGTGCCGTTGATGGCGAGCAGCCCCGCCTCGAGATAAACGATCGCCAGAGCCAATTATTTGACCTGGCTGGCCACGGCCGTGATGAAGTAGAAGCCGAGCGCGAGGTTGATGAAGTACATCGCCTCCACCAGGCCGATGATCAGGAACATGATGATCTGGAGCCGGGCCTGAGCCTCCGGTTGCCGAGCCGTACCCTGGATCGTTGCGTTTCCCGCCAGGCCGTCACCAACGGCGGCCCCGATGGCTCCGCCGCCAAGCGCAATGCCGGCAGCGATGAGCGCTCCGGCGAGGACGATCGCGTGATTCATAGGTCTACCCTCCAGTTTTCACAGTTGCCGGGGCCGGGCGTTGGTGTTCGCCGTGCGCTTCTTCTTCGAGTCCCTCGCGCGCCATACCGAAATAGATGATGGTGAGCAACGTGAAGATGAACGCCTGGATCGTGCCAACGAAGAAGATGTCGAACGCTTTCCAGATGATGAGACCAATCTCAGCGAGCGGTCCGAAGACGACGCCAAGCGTGGTCGTCAGCCCACCGCTCAGCACCAGCCCGGCGAGGAAGGTGATGAGCGACCCGATGAGGTACACCATCAACGCGCCCGCAAAGATGTTGCCGAAGAGCCGGAGGGATAGGGTCACCGGCTTGACGAGCTCTTCCACGATGTTGAGTGGAATAAACGCGATCCGCACCGGCAGCGCCATCTCAAACGGCTTCGTGAAGCGCCGAAAATAACCGCGGACGCCGAGCACTCTCAGGCTGTATGCCTGGACCACGATGATGACCACGAGCGCCAAGGCCAGCGTCTGGTTGAGGTCGGCATTCGCCGGATGAACTGGCCCAGCCAGCGGAAAGAAGTCAATCCAGTTGGCCACGAGGATGTAAAAGCCGAGCGTCATTGCCAAGGGCACGATGAAGCCGCCGCCTTCTCCAACAGACTCGCGAACCAGGCCTCGCACGTAGTCGATGAGGAACTCGAAAAGCAACTGCAGCTTGCCCGGCACGCCACGGCTCAGCCGGTCGGCGACCAGAAAACCGACGACAATCGTAATGATGATCGCGATCGCGCTCGAGATCAGACTGTCGTAATTGAAGGTGCAGTACCAGGCACCGCAAACGCTGACGGTGGGATGAGTGCCGGGCGGGGCCTCAGCCAGAAAGATCACCCTGTCAACGCCTCCCGCACCGCGAAGCCTGCGAGGACCAGCTGAGCAACGGCAATGCCCCCGATCACCAACCAGACCTGCGAGAGACCGATTAGCAGGCCGATGCCAAGACCAAGTCCCGTGAGCAGCAATAGCCGGACAAGACTCAGGGCGGTGAAGCCCACGCCGAGGGCGAGCGAGCGCTGGACGAGCAGTCCGTTCGCCGAACCCACGAGCAGACCGATCGAGAATGCGACCGCCATCCCGAGCTGCGCCGTGGCAAACCCGATCGCGATGACCGCGGCGGCCGCAATGCCGGAGGCGACCACTGTGTTTCGGATCAACCGGCTGTTCACAGGTATGGTTTGAACCTCGTATAGACCAGGGCGCCGCCGGCGATGACGCCGATCACCAGACCGGCGAAGAGCAGGAGCGGTGCGGTGTGGGCCACGCTGTCAATCACGGCGCCAATCAGGAGCGGAAGGATGACAACGGCCGCCAGCAAGACACCAAGTCCGGCCAGCTCACCGCCGGACGGGACTCGACCGCGCGGTGCCGCTGCATCGTAAGTAGGCTGATCCATGCCGGGCTCCTTGCGCTTATCCTTCGGGGCCATCCTTGCCTCCGAAACGGGGCCTCAACTGAGTTCAGCTTAGCAGGCGCCAAATTGAACTCGCCATCCGGCGAGGACCGGAACCGAGCTCAACCGCGGCTGGTTCGCCGGAAGCGTCGCATCATGATGATGACGATCCCCAGCAGCATAAGCAGGATCGCCCCCAGCAGCACCTTCTTGTGGCCGTAGATGGCCAGGCCGAGTGCCGCGAAAATCGCCGTCCCGAAGTAGAAGACGAGCGCGGTCTCCCGCGGGCTGAGACCAAAGTCGAGCAGCCGATGATGCAGATGCTCGGTGTCCGGGGTGGCGATGGATCGTCCCCGCATCCGCCGCCGGAGGATCGCCCAACCAGTATCGAAAATCGGGATGGCCAGAGCCGCGATCGGCACGACCAACGCCAGAACGACGGCGCCCTTCGCCACCGACAGCACTGACAGGGCCGCCAGGGTGAACCCGAGAAAGTTGCTGCCGGTATCACCCATGAAGACTCGCGCCGGATGCCAGTTGAAGAAGAGAAAGCCAAGGCAAGCCCCAATCAAGGCACCGGACAGGATGACGATATCCATCTGCTCTCGGTTGATCGCCGCCAGCAACAGGGTGGCCGCCACGATGGCGACCACGCCAGCCGCCAGGCCATCAACGCCATCGATCAGGTTGATCGTGTTCTGCAGACCAACGAACCAGAGAAGGGTGAGCGGAATCGACACCGCGACCGCGAGGTTGACGACGTGGCCGCCGGGGAGATTCACCGAGTGGATGTAGATGCCGAAGACAACGATCGCCAGCAAGGACGCGACGATCTGAAAGAAGAGCTTGGAGAGAGCCCGAACCCCGTTCAGGTCATCGAAGACCATTAGGGTCGTGATGACTGCCGATGACAGGAGCAGGCCGAGCGTCGAAGGGTTGGTTGAGAAGAGTGCCGCCGAGAGGCCGAATCCCAGATACATGGCGAGCCCCCCGAGGCGGGCCGTTGGCCGGCTGTGGATCCGCCGCTCACCCGGCGCCGCCACCGCCCCCAGGCGGAACGCCAGCCAGCGTGCGGGCAGGACGGCGATCGCTGTGAAGACGAGCGCGACGAAAAAGGGCCAGACGGCCGGGCCGAAGCGCGCGGGTGAAAACGTGGACCAGAAGGTCGGGTCGCTGAAGAAGGTCGTGCCGTCTAGTACGGCAGGGGAAATCGTTCGCACAGCGCCCGGCTGCGGGCGCGCACCTGTTCGTGCACCGTTCGGTCGTCGAGATTGACCAGCAACTCGGCGACCATCTCGGCAATCTGATTCATCTCCTCCGGACCCATGCCGCGGGTCGTAACCGACGGCGTCCCCAACCGGATGCCACTGGGGTTGAACTTGCTCGCTGTATCGAACGGGATGGAATTCCGGTTCACCGTGATGCCGACGGTGTCGAACACCTCCTGGACCTTTTTGCCGGTGAGGCTGAGCGGACGCAGGTCGATCAACATCAGGTGGTTGTCGGTTCCGCCGCTGACCAGCCGCAGCTTGCGGCGGGTCAGGCCTTCCGCAAGCAGCCGTGCGTTGTTGACGACCGATTGCGCGTAGGACTTGAACTCCGGCGTCTTCCACTGCGCCAGCATCACGGCCTTCCCCGCGATCGCATGGTTGTGCGGGCCGCCCTGGCTACCCGGGAACACGCTCTTGTCGATGTCGGCCGCGAACTTCGCCTTGCACAGGATCATGGCGCCCCATGGACCACGCATCGTCTTGTGCGTGGTGAAGCTCACGAAATCAGCATGCGGCACCGGACTTGGATGCGCTCCGCCCGCCACCAGCCCGGCGAAATGGGCCATGTCGACGAAGAAGTAGGCGTCGATGCCGCGGGCGATCGCGGCCATCCGTTCGAAATCGAGGATACGGGGATAAGCGCTGTAGCCGCCGAGCAGCATCTTCGGCCGCACCTCTTTCGCTTGTCGCTCCAGCACGTCGTAATCGATCCGCTCGGTGTTCGGATCGACCCCGTAGGGCACGAAGTGGTAGAGCTTGCCCGAGAAATTGACGGGGCTTCCGTGGCTGAGGTGACCGCCATGGCTCAGGTCCATCCCCATCACGGTGTCGCCCGGATTGAGCACGGCCGCATAGACCGCGTAGTTGGCCGTCGTGCCGCAATGGGACTGGACGTTCGCGTGCTCGGCCTTGAACAGCGCCTTCGCACGCTCGATGGCGAGAGTTTCGATCCGATCGACGTTCTCGCAGCCGCCGTAGTAACGCTTACCCGGGTAGCCTTCGGCGTATTTGTTGTTGAGCAGTGACCCCAGCGCCTGTAACACCGCGGGGCTGGCGATGTTCTCCGAGGGGATCAGTTCCAGCGTGTACTGTTGCCGCTCGAACTCATCCCGGATCGCGGCACCGACCTCGGGATCGACGAGGTCGATCCGGCTGGTCAGGTCGGTGCGGGCCTGCAGCATTCCGCTCATTATCCCGAAATGAGTTCGGAGGCCGGAATCGCTCCCTGGCGGAGGATCCGGGGCACCTCGCCACTCAGGTCGAGGATGGTCGATGCTTGGCCGATCCGGCACCGCCCGCCGTCCAGCACGAGGTCAATCCCGGCTCCCATTCCCGCGATCACCTGATCGGCATCGACAGGCGGCGGCCGGCCGGCGGGGTTGGCGCTACTGCTCGCGATCGGCTCGCCCAGCGAGCGCAGCAGGGTGAGCGCCACCTCGTGGTCCGGGGCACGCACGGCGATCGTCGGGCCGTCGGCAAGGTGGCGCGCCGGCAGAACCAGGGTTAACGGACCGGGCCAGAAACGCGCCATCAGCTCCGTGGCGGCGTCGGACACGACGGCGAACGGTTCGACCTGTACGCGGCCGCTGACGAGCCAGACCATCGGCTGGCCAGCAGGCCGCCGCTTTATCTCGTACAGCCGCCGCACCGCGGCGGGATCGCCTGCTCGCGCCCCAACCGCGTAGAGCGTATCGGTGGGAAATGCGATCACACCGCCTTGCCGAAGGCGATCGGCAGCCTGGTCAACATGGGCCGGATCGGCCGGCCAGCACTCGCTCAGCCGCATCCTAACCCGCGGGCGCTAGAGCGGATGACTGAGTAAGTCCCAAACCTTGTTCCGAATCGCGGTCGGCGTGCCAATATCATGGCGTCGGGCAAACAGTGCCTCTTGCCCCCGCGAGACCATTTCGTACGCCCGAAGCATAAGGAGCGCCTCCTCGCGTGCCGTTTGGTCCGGCCACCGAGCAATCTGGGCACGCGTTTTTCCGATCCGCTCTCGAATGTTGTCGATAAGGATGTATTCATCGCCTTCGGGCAGGAGCTGTGCATGGAGATCGATGCCGTCGAAAAAGCTGCAGTCGATCAGGGTGGCCCGCCTAAAGTCGTTCCCATGAAATTCGTTCTTCACACGCGGCGGCTGAATGACAGCAGCCGCCGATGGAGCGAGGCGCCCTGAAAATTTCGCCTCGACAATGCGGCCAGCGAAGTGGCAGTCTACAAACTCAGCGTTAAATGCTCTCCACTCTTTGAGATTGGAATCATCAAACGAACACCGTTCGAATCGGGCGTAGAGAGGGTCGACCCCCGCGAGGTCCGCGCCATCGAAACGGCAGTCGAGGTAGACAGTTTGACGCGTATTGCCAAGCTGCCCAGCTTTTATCCGGGCGCGTCGGAAGTCACACTGCTTGAAAAGCGAGCCAGACGCAACGAACATTTCAAACGTGACACGACGGAATTCGACATCGGTGAAGCGCACGCCTTTGAATTCGACGACCGTATTTGCGGGCGCCTCAAAGCGTCCTCCGGAGCGGTCCTGGTCAACCACCAGCTTCGATGGCCTCGGCCCGCCCTTTGATCGAACCTCAATCGTCACGATCCGTCTAAAGCCTGACGATAACCTGTGGCCTTCCGGCTCGGTCAACCCAGCTGGACGCGGATCACCCGGTCGCGACCGGCGAGGTCTTTGTGGACACTAACCTCCGCGAGCGGCCAGTGACCCTGAGCCAGGCGGACGACGCGGCGCGCCTGTGCCGGGTCGCACTCGATGAGCAAGGCACCGCCGGGCGCGACCACGGCGGGCGCCTGGGCCAGGGCCGCTCGAATCAGATCCAGCCCGTCCTCGCCGCCATCGAGCGCCAGCGCCGGCTCGTACTTGAGCTCCTTCGGCCGCACTCGCCGCTGCTTCCCGGAAATGTACGGAAGATTGGCCAGGATCAGGTCCGCGGGGCCGGCGCCTCGCAACAGGTCCCCCCTGACGGTGACGATGCGCCGGCGCAGCCGGTGGCGCGCGATATTCGTGGCAGCCATCCGCAGGGCGCGCGCGCTGACATCCCTGGCAACAATCCGAACCTGCGGCACGGCCTTGGCAACGGCAATCGCCACGGCGCCGCTTCCGGTGCCGAGGTCGATGACCCGCCGGGCGGCCGGGTGCGCGTTCAACCATTCGATGGCCAGCTCGACCAGGAGTTCGCTCTCCGGTCGTGGAATCAACACGGCGGGGCTGACCGTCAACATGTGGCCGTAGAACTCGCGCTCGCCGGTGAGGTACGGCACCGGAACGCGGGCGGCTCGGCGACTCGCCAGCCGGCGCAGCTGCCGCCGCTGCGGTTGCGTCAGCCGCCGCTCGGGGTGACTGTGCAGCCGTTCGCGCGAGACATGGAGGACATGCGCGACCAGAATCTCAGCATCGAGCCAGGCGTAGGGGATGCCGGCCTTCGCCAGTGCGGCGCGCGTGCTGGCGAGCTGGACTCTGGCGCTGACGCGGTCAGCCGCGGGAACCATTCGGCGGCGGCTCGCTCAGACGGTTGCCCTGGTCCCATGCGATCAGGCGGTCGATCACCGGATCGAGGTCGCCGGCTTCCACGAACTGGGGCAGCTTGTAATACTTGAAGTCGATGCGGTGGTCGGTGATCCGCGCTTCCGGATAGTTATAGGTGCGCACCTTTTCGCTCCGGTCGCCGGAGCCGACCGCCGAGCGCCGCACCTCGGTCAGCGCCGCGTGCTGCTGCGCCATCTGGCGGTCCAGCAGGCGGGCCATGAGCACCTTTTCCGCCTTCGCCTTGTTCTTGAGCTGCGAGCGTTCGTCCTGGCACGTGACCACGATTGGCGGAGAGCCATCCTCCGGTGTGTAGGTGAGGCGAACCGCCGAGTCCGTCGTGTTGACGCTCTGCCCACCGTGCCCGCCGGAGCGGAAGACGTCGACCTTGAGCCGGTCCGGGTTGATCGCGACGTCGACCTCCTCGGCCTCAGGCAGGACCACGACGGTGGCCGTCGAGGTGTGAATCCGACCCTGGGCCTCAGTCTCCGGCACACGCTGCACCCGGTGGACCCCGTTCTCGAATTTCAGCCGCGAGTAGGCGCCTCGACCGCGAATCTCGAAGACCACCTCTTTGAATCCGCCGCGCTCGGTCACGTTCTCCGAGAGCAGGTCGACCTTCCACCGCCGCGACTCGGCATAACGGCTATACATCCGGAAGAGGTCGGCGGCAAACAACCCCGCCTCGTCCCCACCGGTCCCCTGCCGAATCTCCACGATCACGTCCTTGTCGTCGGTGGGATCCTTGGGTACCAGCGCAATGTTGAGCTCGCTTTCGAGGCGGTCGCGCTCCGCCTGTTGCTTCTCGAACTCCTGCCGCGCGTAGGCCTGCATCTCGGGATCCCGCTCGTGTTCGGCCAGCTCGCGGGCTTCCTCCATGCCACGCTCCGCGCGACGGTAGGCGCTGTAAAGCTGGACCAGGTCGCGAAGCTGCGCCTGCTCCTTGCCTAACCGCTGCAGCTCCTTGAGGTCGGCGTGTACGGCTGGATCGCTCAGCCGGTCGGTGATGGCCTCGTATCGAGCCCGAACGGCCTCGAGCTGCTCGAACATCAGGCCGCCGCCTCTTTCTCCTCCTGGCGGGCGCCCTGGAACGCCGCGAGGGCGACCTCCAGCTGGCGGTCGTCCGGCTCTCGGGTGGTGAGCTTCTGGGTCAGGAGAAAGGGAATGATCAAGACCTTGACGATCGGGTTGTTCCGGTGCCGTCCAGCAAACCGGATGAACTCGTAGGCCAGCATCGCGATCAGCGGGATGAGGACGATCCGGGAGAGCAGCAGCAGCGGCAGCGCCGGCCGCCCGACCAGGCCGAAAACAAAGGCGCTGACGACCATGACGGCGAGCAGAAACCCGGTGCCGCAGCGGGGGTGGAGTGTGCTCTGGGTCCGTACGTTCGGGACGTCCAGCGGCAGCCCGGCTTCGAACGCGTTGATGGTCTTGTGCTCGGCGCCGTGATAGGCAAAGAGACGGGCGATCTCCGCCTTGAACGAGATGGCATACAGGTACAGGAGGAGGAGCGCGATCCGCACAACACCGTCGACGATGCCGAAGAAGAGGCTGCCGTGGCCACGGCTGAGGAATCCGGCCGCCAGGAGCGGCACGCCAAGGAAGAAGAGCAGCGCGCCGATGATCGCGATGCCCATGGTGATGCGAATGGCATTCGCGCTCAGCTCCACTTGCTCACCAGCCGCCTGGATGTTGGCCGACCAGACCAGCGCCTTCATACCGAGATGGAGTTGCTCCCACAAGCCGGCCAGGCCACGCAGCAACGGCAGCTTCCAGAACCGATGCGTATAGATGATGGAGCGCAGCCGTTCACGCAGTACCTGGATCTCGCCGTCGGGCTTGCGGACGGCGACCGCGTAGGTCGTCCGGCCGCGCATCATGACGCCCTCGAGCACGGCCTGGCCGCCGTAGAAGAACTTGTCCTGGCTCACAGCCGCGCTCATCCTAGTCCCTGCGCATTCCCGCCGGCCACAAAAGGCCCAACGGTGGTGCCGCTTATCTCTTCCGCTGCTGGCGCTGCTGGAACCGGTCGACGCGGCCCTGGGTGTCGACGATCCGCTGCTGGCCGCTGAAGAAGGGATGGCACACCGAGCAGACCTCGGTCTTGAGCTCTTTGACGGTCGAACCGGTCACGAACTTATTGCCGCACAGGCACGTCACAACGGCGTCGTGGTAGTAGGTCGGATGGATGGTGGCTTTCACGGGCTCCCTATTCTATCTCAAGATTGCTGAGGTTTCGAGCATGCCCAGCCCCAGCGCGAAGAGCAACGCGAGGTAGAGCGATCCAACGACGACTTTGGTCTGGGCATCAACCGCGTAATAGGCCGGGTTCAGGGCCGTCGACCGAAACCGCTGCCAGGTGGCGAAGGCGCCGAAGATCAAGACCAGGAAGAGAACTGGACTCACCGTGGTTCCCGTCTGTATCTCGAAGAGCAACAGCCCAGCCGCGATCAGCAGCCCGGCGACGTTGAACCATTTCGAGAGCAGCGACGTCACCCGGCCGCCGTCGAGCGGCGTCAGCGGGATCAGGTTGAAGAGGTTGATCAAGAAGCCGAAATAGGCCAGCGCCCGCAACAGCTGACCGGTGCTCGAGTCGGGCATGGTCATGTAGCCGACGTAGCACAGACCTGCGGCGATAGACCCCAGGACTGGACCGCCGATCGCCATGATGGACTCCTGGGCGACCGAGCGTGGCTGTTGTTTCATGCTGACGAACGCGCCGAGGAAGGGGATCATGACGGGGAGGGTGACCGGCATGCCCATGATGCGTGCCACCACGACGTGGCCGCTTTCATGGATCAAGATGAGGAGCACGATACCGACCCCAAAAGCCCAACCGAAGAGCTCTGCATAGATCAACGCCGTGACGCCGGTCGAGACGACGGTAAACCACAGACCCTTGAACTTCAGAAGCAGCAGCCCGACGTATGACAGCTTGCTGAGGACGAGCCCGAGAACGGCAAGAATGCCGGCCACGACCCCGCCGTTGCGGCGCCCGCGGCTGCCTGGCTGTGCGGGGATGTCCGCCTGCACAGGCCGGTTCGTGCCGTAGCCGTAATCCGCCGCGTGGTATTCGGGATCGCCGTTCTTCGGATAGATGTCAGCCACTATCTAGAGGATGCCCAGACAGGCTGCCTTTCAATCGCCGGCCATCGGCGGGTGAAGTTGCCAAGCTGGAGGTCGGGGCAGCGCTCGGTCAGTTGCCGGACGAACTTCCGCAGCCCGATGCCTCGAGTTGGCTGGGGGATCCGGTCAAGCAGCCACTGGGGGTCAACGTTCAGGCTGCGCAGCTGTACCTGGTGCACGCCGTGCCGGTGGATGAAGCGGACCAGCGTATCGATCTCCGGCGGCGCATCGGTAATGCCGGGAAACGTCAGTAGGTTGATGGTGACCTGTCCCCCGCCGGCCGCCACGACACTGGCGCACTCGGCGACCTCGTCGAGGCCATAGCCCACCGGCCGGTAGTAGGCGCGAAACCGCGTGTCATCCAGGCTGAACACGCTGATCCGCACCGAGTTGAGGCCGGCGTCGACCAGTCGCTGAAGGACGTCGGGGCGGGAGCCATTGGTGTTGACGTGGATGGTCGCCGTCGGCGCCGCCGCCCGGATGCGGCGGGTCGCGTCCACCAGCGCGGTGCCCCGCGTCAGCGGCTCACCCTCGCAGCCCTGGCCATAGCTGACGAAGTTCGATTCGCCGGCGCTCAGGTGCCAGGCCGCGAGCTCGGCGATTTCGGCGGCCGTGGGCGCGAAGTCGAGTCGGGTCTGCGGCGAGTCGACGTCCCCCCACTGCTCGGAGATGCATCCGAGGCACGCGGCGTTGCACGCCGGCGAGACCGGGATGGCGCCCTCGCCGCGGCGAAGGAAAACGTTCTGCGCGGTGAGGCAGCGATAGTCCGTCGCGCAGGTTTCCAGCTGCTGGAGCAAGCGGCTCCCCGGTAGCGCCCGACGAGCGGCCCGGATCGCCGCGTCAATGTGCCGACGGTCGTCGGCCTGCGGATTCCAGGCGTTCCAGCGATCCGTGCGCATGGCGGCGACGTACGGCTCGCCCTCAATCGAGGCGACCGCGGCATAGCCATAGAGTGGCAGCACCGGCGCTTGCCCGTCCTCTTCATAGGCCGGCAGCCAGGTCCGCAGGTAGCCGGGCGGAAGCACGGCGGCGACCGCCATGGCCCCCGGCTCCTCCACGACCACCGTCGCGCCGGCGGACGACCGCCCCACAGGAATGCGCCCCGGGAGATGCATCAGGCTGGTGCCCGCCGGCAAAGGAATCAGCCGATCAGCAGCGCCCATATCCCAGCCGCTGCGGGCCGCGGCCTCGAGGGAGTGATGCACTCGCAGGCGTCCCTCCCGGGTGGCGTAGAGCAGGCGATTCACGCCCTTACGTTATCCGGTATTCGTGAGGGATCTATGAAAGCAGGTCGAGCGGCTTCTGCGGCACCGTACGGTTCCCTTACCTGACTTTCCGATGAGCCCCTTCGACCGACTTCAGCGCGTAGTGGTGCTTGGTATTCAGGTGTCGGATGGTCCCGCTCTTGCTGCGGAAAACCATCGACTCCGTTTCCGCCCAGAAGTGGTGGTAAATCACGCCGTGCAGAAACTCGCCGTCGGTCACACCGGTGGCGGCGAAGGCGACATCGTCGCCGCGGACGAGATCATCGACGGCGTAAATCCGACGGAGGTCCTCGAACCCCGCGGTCCGCGCCTTGTCTTCGTCATCCTTCGACCGCAACCAGAGGCGGCATTGGAGATCGCCGCCAAGGCACTTCAATGCGCAGGCCGCCAGCACGGCCTCCGGCAGGCCGCCAACGCCGAGCATGACGTCGATGCCGGTTCCTTCGAGGGTGGCCATGATGGCGGCCGCGATGTCCCCGTCACTCAGCAAGGTGATCCTGGCGCCAACCTGGCGGACCTGGTCCATCAGCGCTTCGTGCCGCGGCCGGTCGAGCATGACCACAGTCAGGTCCGAGACCTGCACCTTCTTGGCGAAGGCGACCCGTTGCAGGTTGTTTTCCACCGAATCGGTGAGGTCGATCGATCCCCGGGCGTCGGGGCCGACCGCCATCTTTTCGGCATACAACCCCACCGGCGCCCGGACCAGCGAACCGCGCTCGGCGGTGGCGATTACGGAAGCGGCGTTCGGCAAACCCTTGGCCACCAGGGTCGATCCATCGATCGGCTTGAGCGCCACATCGATGGCCTCGCCATACCCGTCACCGGTTGGACGGCCCAGCCCAAGGGGGGCTGACGCGGCGTCCTCCCCGATGACGATCGTGCCACTCATGTGCACGCCCTTGAGCGCCTCCACCATCGCATTCGCCGCAGTCGCCCGGATGCCCTCGCGATCGAGATTGCCCATCCAGCGTCCTGCGGAAAGGGCGGCCGCCTCGGTGGCGCGCACCAGCTCCAGGCCGAGGTTCGGCTGGGCGGTCCGGGGTGCAGCAACCCCGCCCGGCGGCGGCATGGAGACGTCAGACCTCACGCGGTTTGAGACGTTTTGTCCGGTGAGACCGCCGGCTGCTCGATCGCTCGGTCGGCCGGGAGTAGTCCGGCTCGGACGGCGGCGGCCCGCACGAAGTCGCGGAATAGCGGATGTGGGCGGCTCGGCCGGGAGCGGAACTCCGGGTGGAACTGCGACGCGACGAACCACGGGTGATCCCGTAACTCGATGATCTCCACCAGCCGGTCGTTCGGCGAGGTGCCGGAGAAGATCATGCCGGCCTCCCACATCGGCTCGCGATAGGCGTTATTGAATTCGAAGCGATGGCGATGCCGTTCATAGACCACGGGCTCGCCATAGGCTTGGGCAGCCAGTGTGCCGGGCTGAAGCTTGCAGGGGTAGAGCCCAAGCCGCATCGTTCCGCCCTTCTCAGCCACGTCACGCTGCTCGGGCAGCAAGTCGATGACCGGATGGCTGGTGAAGGCGTTGAACTCCGTGCTATTCGCGTCCGTCGCCCCGAGCAGGTCGCGACCGAACTCGATGACGGCGCATTGCATACCGAGGCACAGCCCGAGATACGGAACGAGAGAGGTCCGGGCGAAGCGCGCCGCGGCAATCTTCCCCTCGATGCCGCGATGACCGAATCCGCCCGGGACCACGACACCATCGACCTCGTCGAGCGCTCGCAGGTCGCCGGCCTCCAGCGTTTCGGAGGCGATCCACTTGATGTCCACCCTCAGGTTGTGGTAAACCCCGGCGTGCCGCAGCGCCTCGGTCACGCTGATGTACGCGTCGGGGGCCGGCAAATATTTTCCGACGACGCCGATCCGAAGGCTGGCAGCGGGGTGCTGGATCCGCTGAACCAGCTCCGTCCAATCGCTCAGGTCGGGGGCAGAGGCCGGTGCCTCCAAGGCCTCGACGATGACGTTGCCCAGGCCGGAGTCTTCGAGCATCAGCGGTACTTCGTAAATGGACTCGGCGTCGGGCACCGAGATCACCGCCCGCCGGTCGACGTCGCAGAAGAGGGCGATTTTGTCTTTCAGCGCGATACTGACCGGTCGCTCGGACCGGCAGACGATGGCGTCGGGCTGGATGCCGATGCTGCGCAGGGCAGCGACGCTGTGCTGGGTCGGTTTGCTCTTGAACTCTTCCGACGCCTCGATGAACGGCACCAGAGTCACATGAACGTAGAAGACGTTCTTCCGGCCAAGGTCATTCTTCAGCTGTCGGATCGCTTCGAGGAACGGCAACGACTCGATGTCGCCCACCGTGCCACCCACCTCGACGATGACGACGTCGGGGTTGTCTTCCCACGTTACCCGAGTGATTCGTTCCTTGATCTCATTTGTCACGTGCGGAATGACCTGCACCGTTCCGCCCAGGTAGTCGCCCCGCCGCTCCTTCGCGATGACCTCGGCGTAGATCTTGCCGGTGGTTACGTTGCTGGCCTTGCTCAGGTTGGCGTCGATGAACCGTTCGTAGTGGCCGAGGTCGAGGTCGGTCTCGGCGCCGTCGTCCGTCACGAAGACCTCGCCGTGCTGGTAGGGCGACATCGTGCCCGGATCGATGTTGATGTAGGGGTCCAGCTTCTGGAGGGAGACGTTCAGCCCGCGGGCCTTGAGGATGGTCCCAATAGACGCTGCCGTGATCCCCTTGCCGATGGAGGAAACCACGCCACCGGTTACGAAGACGTACTTCGGCACCGGGACTCTATTCTACCCGGGGGCACCGCCCGCCGCGCATCGTCATTTTTCGGGGGTGTCAACGAGCGTGTTCCGCAGGCCGCGTGACGTTGTAAGGTCAGGCAGTGTATCCGTACGGTCTGATCGGCAACTGTGAGACCGCCGCCCTGGTCTCGACCAGCGGCGCCATCGACTGGTTCTGCTACCCGCGCTTCGACTCCCCATCAATCTTTGCCGCCATCCTCGACCGGCAGCGCGGCGGCAGCTTCCGGGTCTCCCCCTTGAACCCGGTGCCGGCGGGCGAGCAGGCCTACATTCGCAACACCAACCTGCTGACCACCACCTTTCATCGGGCCGAGGGGTCGCTGGTGGTCACCGACTTCATGCCGTGTTTCAACGAGGGCGAGCGCTTCATGTCCCTGAAGCGAATCTGCCGAGGCATCGAAGCCCGCGGCGGTCCGGTGGAGGTCGAGTGCGTCCTCGACCCGGCGCCGGCCTACGGCCGCGCCCGGACCAGCTTCGCCGAGCGGGAAGGCATCGTGATCGCCTCCGGCGGATCGCAGGAGGTGATTCTCTCGTCGACGGTGCCGATGCAGGGCACGGTCGAGGAGGTGGATGGGCGGCCACGCTTTGTCTACCGGTTCACGCTCCAACCGGGTCGCCAGGAATGGTTCACGCTCGGCTTCGGCGAGCGGTACTTCGCGCTGGGGCGGAAGTTTCCAAGCAGCAGCGATGCCACGCAGCTGGCGGATCGCACGCGCGAGTTCTGGGAGCGCTGGCTGGATCAGTGTCTCTACACCGGGCCCTTCCAGGACGCCGTGCGCCGCTCCGCGCTCGTGATCAAGCTGCTCACCTACGCTCCCACCGGCGCGCTCTGCGCGGCGCCGACAACGTCGATCCCCGAAGACCCGGGCGGCGATCGCAACTGGGACTACCGCTATTGCTGGCTGCGCGATGCTTCCTATGGCATTGCCGCCCTGTTCCGCGCCGGGTTTTCGCAGGAGGCGGCCGACTTCATCAACTGGATTCGGGACCGCGCCTACGACCACGACTTCGCCATGCAGATCGTCTACCGGGTCGATGGCGACCCGCACTTGCCCGAGCAGTACCTCGAGCACCTGGCCGGCTTCGATGGGGCGCGCCCGGTACGGATCGGCAATCGTGCCGCGGGCCAGCGTCAGCCGGACGTATTCGGGGCCGTCATCGACTGCATGGCGGTCTACCAGCGTAAGGGCGGCTTTATCTCGACCAAGCTCTGGCAGGTTATCGAGCGCTTCGCCGATGGGATCTGGGAGCTGAGCCGCGAGCCGGACAACGGCATCTGGGAATTCCAGGGTGAGCGCAAACATCACACCCATAGCAAGCTCTGGTCCTGGGTCGCGCTCGACCGGGCCATCACCCTCGCCCGGGGGACCGGCTACACCGGGCACGTCGCGCAATGGGAACGGGCGGCAGCCGACCTGCGCGCCGAGATCGAGGCCCGGGCGTGGAATCCTCGGATCGGCGCCTTTACCCAGGCGTACGACGATGACTGTCTGGATGCGGCGGTGCTGCAGATGCCGGTCCTCGGATTTCTTCCGGCGACCGACCCGCGGATGACGGCGACGATCGAGACGCTGAGCCAGCGGTTGCTCAACGGCCCCTATGTCCGCCGCTACGACTGTAGCGACGACCAGGGCTATTTGAGCGCCGCGTTCCTGCTTTGCAGCTTCTGGTACGTCGACGGTCTCATCGGCATGAACCGGCTGGACGCGGCGGAGCGCCAGCTCGCGCAGCTGATCGAGCTCTCCTCACCCCTCGGTCTCCTCGCCGAGGGGAACGATCCGGTCTCGGGGTCACCGCGCGGCAACTTTCCGCAGGCCTACAGTCACCTCGGCGTCATCGACAGCGCCGTGCGGTTGGAACGCGCCCGTACCGCTCAGCAGCCCCAACCGGCTGACTCTCACGGCGAGGAACGCCAGCAAATCGCGGGCTAGCTCAGCGAGGCCGCAGGGCGAGCCGCGCTTTCGCGCGTAAAGCGCCGGCGCCGTATGCGGCTCGCGCGAGCACACGAGCGCAATGGAATTCTGCGCGAGTGCGCCGCGAGCGGCTGGATGGCGCATCGGCGCGCTTCAGTCGCTGAGCAACTGTCGTTAGTCGACGGTCGCGGCCGCGGCCGCGCCGCGCGGCTCGAGGATGACGAGCTTGGTCTCGTCGACCGTGGGACTGGTGGTGAGCTGCAGCTTGGCCTGCGGCGTGAGGTCGGTCGCGCCCATCTCCTTCGCGAACTTCTCCACGCCTTCGAGGTTCTGGGCGAGCAGCGTCAAGCCCGGCAGCTTGTACGAGATCGGCACCACCATCTTGGGTTCAATCTGGCTCACGATCTCAGTTGCTTGAGCCGAGTTGATGTGGCTGCCGCCACCGATCGGGACGAAAAGGACATCGATTTTGCTGCCGATGGCGTCGAGTTGATCCTCCGTCAGCGCGTGGCCCAGGTGACCAAGGTGACAGCACCGTAGATCGTCGATTTCCACGGTGTAGACGAAGTTCTTTCCTCGCTCCGCACCCTTCTTGGCGTCGTGGTAGGTCTGCGTTCCGTTCATCGCCACGCCCTTGATCTCGAACTCACCCGCGCCGGTGACGACATGGGGGTCGCCGGCCAGTCCTTGCAGGCTGAAATGCGTCGGGTCCTCGTGGGTCAGCACCACGATCTGGACGTTGAGACGCACCGGAGACAACCCGAGCTTTGGCTCATAGGGATCGATCATGACCGTGGCCTCCCGCCCACGCAGGCGAACGGCATTCAAGCCGAAGTAGGTGATTTCCATCGGGCGCTAGTCTACATCCGGTCTGGCGCCTGAACCCCCATCAGGCCGAGCGCGTTCGCTATCGTGACCCGCGCCGCGCGAGAGAGGAGCAGGCGGGCGGCGGTTAGCGTCGCGTCCTCGGTAACCACCCGGCAGTTCTTGTAGAAGCGGTGGATCGCGGCAGCGAGCTCATCGGTGAAGAACGCCAGGCGGTGTGGCTCCATGGCCTCGGCCGCTTCCCGCACCACGTCCGGCCAGCGCAGCATGACGCGCATCAGCGCCAGTTCCCATTCCGAGCTGAGCCGGTCGAGTGCCGCCTCGCCGTCGGCCTTGGCTCCGAGCTTCAGCACGTTGGCCAGCCGGGCATGGGCGTACTGCGCGTAGTAGACGGGGTTCTCGCCCGACTGGCGCCGGGCCAGTTCGACATCGAACTCCATCTGGGCATCGGCCGACCGAAGCAGAAAGAAGTAGCGAAGGGCGTCGGGGCCCACCTCGTCGAGCATTTCGGTGAGCGAGATGCCGACACCCGCGCGGCGGGACATCCGCACGGTCTCCTGGCCTCGTTTCACGGACACCAGCTGCACCAGCAGCACCACGAGACGGGACGGCTCGATCCCCAGCACGCCGATTGCTTCCTTGAGCCGTCCGATCTGGCCCTGGTGATCCGCACCCCAGACGTCGACCACCCGGTCGAAGTTTCGGCGCTGGAGTTTATCGACGTGATAGAAGATGTCGGACGCGAAGTAGGTCGGATACCCGTCCCGCCTGATCAGGACGTCATTCTTGTCGGTGTCGGATTTGAACCAGGTGGCGCCCTCCTCTTTGACAATCCTCCCCAGCGCCTCGAGCCGCTTTAGCACCTCCTCGTGGAGGCCCTCGTACAGCGTGCTCTCGTAAAACCAGTGGTCGTGCTGTACCCCGAGGCGATCCAGGTCCTGTTTGATGTCCTTGAGTACCCAGCGGATGCCAAAGCTGGCCAGCTCGTTGATCTCGGGAGGCACGCCGGCCGCGACGGCCTGGGTGGCGATCTCGGCGATGTAGTCACCGCCGTAGCCGCCTTCGGGGATGGGCTCGTTGAGCATTCGAGCCCGGATCGATTCTCCGAAGAGACGGATCTGTTTGCCCTGGTCGTTGACGTAGTACTCGCGCTGGACGCTGAACCCGGCTGCAACGAGCACACGTGCCACCACATCGCCGACTACAGCCCCCCGGGCATGGCTGAAGAGCATGGGACCGGTGGGGTTAGAGCTGACGAATTCCACCTGCACCGGGGAAGCGCGGCCCAGCTCGCTTCGCCCCCACGACGGTCCGGCATCCGCGATCGGCCCGAGTTGGGCCTGCAGCCACGCCGGCTCGAGGGTGATGTTGATGAAGCCGGGTGCCGCTACCGAGGTGCGGCCAAACGAGGGCGCCAGGGCCATCGCCGCGATCAGTTCGCTGGCAATGGCCATCGGCGGGCGGCGCAGCGTGCGCGCCAGCTTCAGTGGCAGCGTCACGGAGTAGTCGCCGTGCGCCGGATTCTGGGTTCGCTCCACCAGGACCGCCGGGAGGTCGGCTCCGGCCGGCCAGCCATTGAGCGACGTCACGCTTCGCCGAACGGCCTGCTCGATGATGGAGTACGGCGAGCTCGGCGGCGCGGCGATCAGGGGTGCGTTCCGAGCGTGACCTGCAGCGTCTGGCTCTTGCCGCCGCGGTAGATGGTGACCGTCACTCGGGTTCCCGGCGCGAATTGACGGAGAACGTCCTTGAGCGGATGCCCGTCGTCGATCGCCTGGTCGTTCACCTTGGTCACCACGTCGTGGGCTTTGATCCCGGCCCGGTCCGCCGGCGATCCGGTCGGGACATCCGTGACCAGCGCGCCAACGACCAGGTTGTTGGCCGCGGCGGCGGTCTCATCGAGCTGCTGATACGTGACCCCCAGGTACGGCCGGTTCACGTGCCCCGTCTGGATCAGCTGGTTGGCGATGTCGTGGGCCGCGTTGCCGTCCAGTGCGAAACCCAGCCCCGGACCGGCCTGCGCCTGCTCGATCGCGAAGTTGACCCCGATGACCTGGCCCGCGGAATTCAGCAACGGACCGCCGCTGTTGCCCGGGTTGATTTGAGCATCCGTCTGGATCGCATTCAGGATGTTCTCCGTGCCGCCGGCCGACGACGGATCCGGCACCTGGATGGAGCGGTGCAGGGCGCTGATCACGCCCTTGGTCACGCTGTTCTGCTGGCCGAGGGGACTGCCGATGGCGATCGCCAGCTGGCCGACCTTGAGGGCGTTCGAGTCGCCCCAGCTCAAGGCGGGCAGGTCCTGGGCATCGATTTTCAGCACCGCGATGTCATCTTCGGGGCTGGTGCCGATAACGCGGGCATCGTATTTCTTCGGCTGGTCGCGCAGGATGATTTGCAGCTGCCGGGCGTTTTCGACGACGTGGTTGTTCGTCACGATATAGCCGTCCGAGCGAACGATGAAGCCCGACCCGATGCCATGCTGCTCCTGCTGAAGGAATGTGTCCGGCGATGTGATGGTGGTCTTGATCTCGACCACGGCTTTCCCTGCCTGGGCGGCGACGTTGATCACGGCCGATTCTTCCGTCAGCGTGTTGTTGATCGGGGCCAGCGGCGCGACCAGGGTATTGCCCGTTGGAGTCACCTTGATCAGGCGCGAAGCCACGACGATGGTCGCTATTGACCCGACGAGGGCGCCCACCACGGCACTCATGACGATGATGCCGAGAATGCGCAACCTGCGGCGTGGCTTTGGCGCGGGTTGTGCCGGCGGCAGCGGCGCCGGTTCAGTCGGGGGTGGGAGGTATTGAGGTTCGCTCGCCATCGAACTCAGGGCAATTCTACGCCCGGTTGTTCAGCGACCCGGCAGCGGAAGCCACGTAAGGACCAACTGCTCGGTCCGGCGGAACCCTGCCTCCTCATAGAGGCGCACCGCCTGCGGATTGCTCTCCCGGGTCCAGACGGCGGCGAAGGTGACGTGTCGCTGCCGGAACAATTCCACGGCCTCACGAAGCAACCGGCCGCCGATTCCCTGGGAACGAAATGCGGCATCGACGTACACTTCGGCGACCTCCGCCTCGAGGCCCGTCCCCGGATTGAAGAGCACGCACCAGCAGAGCCCAACGACCCTCCCGGCGGCCCGCGCCGCGAGGATGATGTTCTCGCCGGTGAAGCGCTCCGGCGGAGCCTTGGCAATATCGTGCTCGATCTCATCGCGAGTGAGCGGTGGGTGGTCGTAGTGACGCTGCTCATCCAGCATCAAGTCGCGCAACAGCGGCCGAACCAGGTGATGGTCCGCCGGGTCGAGAACGGCGATGGAGACGTCGGTTGCGCCGGGTTTGTCTATGACTTGCCGCCCGACGGCACGCCGTCGAGCACACTGCGCAGCGCTTGCGCGGCGCCAAGCAGCCCCGCAGTTTCCACCGGGATGACCAGCTTGGCGTTCTCGCTGGCGGCGAACTTCGACAGCGTGTCGAGCTGCAGGATCGAGACCAGGGTGGGATTCGGGTTCGCGTCCGTGATCGCCTTGTAGACGGTCGTCACCGCCTGCGCCCGGCCCTCCGCTTCCAGGATGGCGGCCTGCCGCGCGCCCTCCGCCCGCAGGATGGCGGCCTGCTTGTCGCCTTCGGCGGTCTTGATCTGCGCCTGCCGCTGGCCGTCCGCGATGTTGACCGCCGACTGCTGCTGGCCTTCCGACTTCAGGATCAGCGCCCGTTTCTCCTGGTCGGCCTGCTTCTGCAGGGCCAGGGCGTTGAGAATCGTCTGTGGCGGCGTGATGTCGACGATCTCGATCCGGTTGATTCGGATTCCCCACTTGTCGGTTACCGACTCCATCTGCTGCTGGAGCTGGGCGTTGATCCGCTCGCGCTGGCTGAGCGCCTCGTCGAGGGACATGCCGCCGAAGATCGCGCGGAGCGTGGTCCGTGACAGTTGGTCGATGGCGATGAAGTAGTTACTGACGCTGAACAGCGCCAGCTTCGGTTCGACGACCTGGCTGAAGATGGTGGCGTTGACGCTGACCGTGACGTTGTCGCGGGTGATGACCTCCTGCTTGTCGCCGGTCCGCGGCGTCTCGCGGATATCAACGAGCACCATCGAGTCGAGCAGCGGCACCAGGAACGTGACGCCTGGCTGGCGCACCGAATGGAACTCACCAAGGCGCTTCACGATGCCCTGGTAACCCTGCTGGATGACGTTGACGGTTCGGGCAATGATGACGACGGCGAGCAGAACGAGAATCGCGCCGACGATCAGCTGTGCGGACATGTTTCCACCTCTTCTCAGACGGTCGGGGTTGGCTGGGACGACGCAGCGCGGACGATCAGGACGGTGCTGCGGAGTGCGGTCACGATCACAGGTGTGGTCGCCGGCAGGCTGCTGCCGTCCTCGGTGATCGCGGGCCACAACTCACCGGCAATCTTGACGTGGCCCGGTTCTCCCGCCCCGCGAATGGGCTCCAGCAGCACCGCCTGCTGGCCCACCATGCTGTCCGCCCCCGAGCGCAGCGCCGGCCGGCCAACATGCATCCGCGCCACGAGATAGGGCCGTGCCACGAAGATACCGGCCACGCCGATGACACCCAGGACGATCGCCTGAACCAGGAGGTTGAATCCGAGCAGGCTGGCGATGGCGGCGCCCAGCGCACCGACGGCGATGAAGGCCGCGAAGAAGGCGACCGTCATGACTTCCGCGATCGCGAAGACGACCGCCACGATCACCCAGAACCAGAAGGCCGCCATTCGCGGCACATTCTACGGCCTGCGAGACGCGCGTGGGCGCGGCTCAGGCGGCTTCTGTCTGCAGGCGTCCGCGCGCGTGCCGCTCGACGGCGACCGGCACAATGCCCGCGCCCTGGATAACCTCCAGTACTCTGACCAGCCCGATCTCCTCGCGTCCGGCCGGAAAGTCGATGCCGATCACCGACATGGCGGCGTCACAGTCCGGGCAGCTGGTCGCGCTCACCGCCTCTGTGGGATCCCAGGTGCGCTGAGCGCACGCGCCGCAGCCGCGGCAGATCAGATCGAAGACCATCCCTTTGTCGGCCGCCACGGGCG
Source organism: Chloroflexota bacterium (assembly GCA_005889225.1). Classification (GTDB taxonomy): domain Bacteria; phylum Chloroflexota; class Dormibacteria; order CF-121; family CF-121; genus CF-13. The sequence goes on from VBEW01000089.1 coordinate 22,388, forward strand.
TGCCTTCCCCACCTCGCTCCACGTGATGTACAACGCGTCGCGCCACCGCCACCTTGCAGCCCGTAACGCCGGTCAGGCGCTGAGCACCCGCCGCCAGCGGGACGGCACGGTGCCGTCGTAGTCGACCGCCTTCGCGCAAAGGAAGGTCGCCAGCGCCGCGATCGCCTCTCGGGTGGCGCGTGCCACCGACGTGTCGTCGCACCCTGGCTCGACGTTAACGCCCCGGATCGATAGCCGCCGCGCCTGGCGGTCCATGGCTGGGTCGACGCGCGCCACCAGACGATCTCCATGGAGCACCGGCATCGCGTAGTAACCGTAGCGTCGCTTTGCTGCAGGGACGTAAATCTCCATCGTGTAGTCGAAGCCAAACATCAGGCGAGTACGCCGGCGGTCGATGATCAAGTTGTCGAATGGGGATAGCAGGGTGGTTCGCGGGCTCCAGGTGCCTGCCTCGATCCGGTCGAGAATCGCGAGGTCATCCGCGTGCACGTACCAGGTTCCCGTCCATGAGCGGTCGCCATCTTGGACTGTGACCGGCACAATGCGTCCCTGCTTCTCCAGGAAAGCCAGTGCCGCCGGCAGATTCACATACTTCCATCGAATGAAGTGCTCGCGGATATCCGTGGGCGGTGCGACACCAAGCGCCCGTAGCGAGATTTCCGCCGCCCAACGGACGATCGCCGGCTCCCCCAGCCTGGTCTTCGGCGTCCAGGGGGGCAAACACCGCTCCGAGCGGTCCCACAGTTTTTGACCGCCGCTTCGCCCCGCGACCATCAGCTGTCCCATCATCTGCAGGTAGAAGAGCATCATGCCGACGTTGCGACCGTTGTTCCAACCGCTGCTCCGCCAGGCGCCGGTCGACTGATCGTCGAAGGCGCGCGAGGGCAGTGGGCCACGCTCTCGGATTCGGCGCAGGATGGTGCGTCGCAGCGCGTCGTTTGCCTTCATCCACGCGAGGACGCGCTGCGACTGTCGCTCGCCTGACGCCGTGAAGCCATGCCAGAAGCCCTTGCCCGTAGCGACTCTCTGCATGATCCAGCGGTAGATGGGATAGTGCTCGGTCAGCACAATCGACGCGGCATGCGCCCACGACTCGAACAAGCGGCGCTCATCCCAGAGCAAGGTCTCAAGATGTTTTGGCTGATACGGCCCAACACGGCTGAAGACCACGAGCTGATGGCTGGGAGCGACCACGCTGGTCGGATCGAGCTGCAGAAAGCCTAAGTCCCTGGCAACATCGAGGATCCCATCGGGAGTCGGCTTGCCGGTCTCACCGGCCAAACGCTGGCGCGTGATCGCCAGCCGACGGGCCGTCGTCGCCGAGATACTGCGCACCGACGAAGTCTAGTCAAGCGGCCGCCACCGTCGAACGGCTCGATACCATCCGGTTTGAGACACGGCCGCATTCACAAAAGCCCTCAGGGCCGTCAGGGAGGTAAACATGACCAACGCGAGCATCCGAGATGCGCTCGGGAACGCTGTCGCTTATCTAAAAGCACACCCGGATGAAGCCCGATATACAGATAGCCCGGCAACCGCGATCCTGGAAAACGGCCTTGCCGTAACGGTCCACGGGCCGCAGGGCCTGTCAATCCGCACCGACATGCCAAAGTCAGTCGGCGGCGCGGAGGGATCGCCGTCCCCGGGTTGGCTGCTTCGGGCGGCCCAGGCCAGCTGCCTGGCGACCCTCATCGCCATGCGGGCTGCGGAGCAAGGTCTGGCACCGGGTCGCATCGAGGTCGTCGTCGATAGCGAGTCGGATGACCGCGGAATCCTCGGCATCGACGATTCGGTTCCAGCCGGACCGTTGAGCTCCCGGGCACGGGTTCGGATCGGAGGCCTGATCCGCTGGGCTGACCGGCATTGTCCAGTCCAGGATGCGGTCAGGCGGGCCGTTCCGTGCGCCGTCGAGGCCGACAATTAGGAAAGCCGCCTCGGGGATTCGAACCCCGGACCGATGGTTTACGAAACCGCCGACGCTCTGTATTCGGCGGGCCGTCTGCTCATTCATTTGAATGCGATTCGGCCTGACGCTCTGGACCCCTTGACACGGCATGAACCGCGCGACATGGCCACATCAGGGCCAGTCCGGGTGCTAGCACAGGCCATGTCCTCAGCCTCGTTAGACTGACCGGATGAAGCCTCTGATTTCGGGCGTGCACGCGCTGATCTACAGCCACGATGCCGAGGCGGACCGCGCGTTCTTCAGGGAGGTGCTCGGCCTCGACTCGGTCGATTCGGGCGGCGGCTGGCTCATCTTCGTGCTTCCCCCCGCCGAGCTTGCGGTCCACCCGACCGAGGACGAGGACGATCACGAGCTCTACCTGCTCTGCGAAGACATCGAGGCGACGGCAAAGGCGCTCGAACAGAGAAAAGTCCCCATCACCCGGCCATTCGACGAGGAGCGTTGGGGACGCGTCACGCGGATCACTCTGCCCGGCGGCGGACGGATCGGGCTCTACCAACCGAAGCATCCCCTCGCTCACGCAAAGACGGCGGCCGCCCAAAGCCGAACTTGACGTTAGACTGACGGCGATCTGTTGGCCTGCGATGCCCTGAGGGAGCATCGCAAGCGGCAGGCGGCACAGACGGTCGTGGCGTGGCGGGGCCTCGTCTTCCCGACCACGGTGGGCACGCCGAAGGCGGGGCTGCCTGACAAGCAGATCCGGTTCCACGACCTGCGCCATAGCACCGCGACCTTCCTGCTGGCGAAGGGCGTTGACCCGAAGACCGTCCAGGCGATCCTCGGGCACACCTCCTCACGGCTGGTCATGGAGAGGTATGGCCATGTGCTGGACGAGAGCCGTCGGGCCGCAGCGACCGTGATGGACCGGACGTTAGGCGGTCGGCTGTAGCGTCACCGGTGACTGGCCACACCTTGGCCACATCACACACAAAGAGGCGGGCACCGGCCCGCCTCTTTCAGTCCCATTTGTATTCGAAAATCTGGAGCCGCCTCGGGGATTCGAACCCCGGACCGATGGTTTACGAAACCATTGCTCTACCGCTGAGCTAAGGCGGCTCGACAGCGCTCGGCTATTGTACTGAGCCGCGAGCGTGGCGGGGTCTTATGACGCGGCGACCGTGGCGGGCTCAGGACGCCCCGCTTTGCGCATGACGAGGTCGCCTTTCTCCACGTCGATGACCACCGTGTCGCCCTCGCCGAACTTGCCATCGAGGATCGCCATCGCCAGTGGGTCCTGGATGCGGCGCTGGATCACTCGCTTCAAGGGCCGCGCGCCGTAGTTCGGGTCGTAGCCCTCGTTCGCGATCAGCTCCATGGCGGCGGGCGTCAGCTTCAACGAGACGTGCCGTTCGGCCAGCCGCTGGCGCAGGCGTTCCAGCTGGATCTCGACGATCGACTTGATCTGCTCGCGGCTGAGCGGCTTGAAGACGATGATCTCGTCGACGCGGTTGAGAAACTCCGGACGGAAGTTCTGCCGCACCGTCTCCAGCACCAATCGCTGCTTGTCTGCCTCCGACAGGTTGGGATCCTGCAGCAGGTGGCTTCCCAGGTTCGAGGTCATGATGATGACCGTGTTGCGGAAGTCAACGGTTCGGCCCTGGCCGTCCGTGAGGCGGCCGTCCTCGAGGATCTGCAGCAAGATGTTGAACACATCCGGGTGCGCCTTCTCGATCTCGTCGAAGAGGATCACGCTGTAGGGCCGGCGCCGCACCGCCTCGGTGAGCTGGCCGCCCTCCTCGTACCCAACGTAGCCGGGCGGCGCCCCGACAAGCCGGGCGACGGTGTGCTTCTCCATGTACTCCGACATGTCGATCCGAACCATGGCCTGCTCGGCATCGAACAGGAAATTTGCCAGCGAGCGGGCCAGCTCCGTTTTCCCAACCCCGGTCGGCCCGAGGAAGATGAATGACCCGATCGGGCGGTTGGGATCGCTCAGGCCGGCACGCCCGCGCCGGACGGCGTTCGAGACGGCGGTGACGGCCTCATCCTGGCCGACGACGCGCTCGTGCAAGCGCTCTTCCATCTTCAGCAGCTTTTGGAGCTCACCCTCGAGCATCTTCTGCACCGGGATTCCGGTCCAGCGAGAAACGATCCGGGCGATGTCTTCATCGTCGACCTCTTCCTTCAAGAGGCGATGGTCCTTCTGCAGGGCGACCAGCTCGGCGTTCTTGGCGTCGAGCTCCTTCTGCAGCGCGGGGCCCTCCCCGTACTTCAGCCGGGCGGCTCGTTCGAAATCCGCCATGCGCTCGGCCCGCTCCGCCTCCAGCCGCAACTGTTCCAGGCGAGCTTTGATTTCCCGAATCTGCTGGATCAGGGCTTTCTCGTTCTGCCATTGGGCGCGCATCCCCCGGCTCTGCTCCTGCAGGTTGGCCAGCTCCATCTCGATCGCGCTGAGCCGGTCCTTCGACGCCCGGTCCTGCTCCTTCTTGAGCGCCTGGCGCTCGATCTCCAGCTGGCGGATCTGGCGCTCGATTTCATCGAGCTCGCTGGGGAGACTGTCGATCTCCATGCGGAGGCTGGAGGCGGCTTCATCGATCAGATCGATGGCTTTGTCCGGCAGAAAGCGATCGGTGATGTAGCGCTGGGAGAGCATGGCGGCGGCCACGATCGCCGAGTCGGTGATCCGCACTCCGTGGTGGACTTCGTATTTTTCCTTAAGCCCGCGCAGGATCGAGATCGTGTCCTCGACCGAGGGCTCGCCGACGAAGATCGGCTGGAAGCGGCGCTCCAGCGCCGCGTCCTTCTCGATGTGCTTGCGGTACTCGTCCAGCGTGGTGGCGCCGACGCACCGAAGCTGGCCCCGCGCCAGGGCCGGCTTGAGCAGGTTCGAGGCGTCCATCGCGCCTTCGGCGGCCCCGGCGCCAACAAGGGTGTGAAGTTCGTCAATAAAGAGGATGATCTGGCCGTTCGACGACTCGATCTCTTTGAGGAGCGCCTTCAGACGGTCCTCAAACTCGCCCCGGTACTTGGTCCCCGCGATCAGTGAACCGAGATCCAGGGCGACCACCCGCTTCTCCTTCAGGGACTCGGGCACATCTCCCTGGGCGATTCGCTGCGCCAGTCCCTCAACGATCGCCGTTTTGCCGACGCCGGCCTCCCCAATCAGGACCGGATTGTTCTTGGTACGCCGGGAGAGCACCTGGATCACACGCCGGATCTCCTGCTCGCGGC